>JBBRDN010000063.1:0-20129 GCA_038203875.1 Verrucomicrobiota bacterium | reverse complement strand
GTGACCGTGACAGGCGTGGGCGTCCCGGTCACGAGCGGTGGGGTCACCGTGACGGTGGACACCAACATCACGCCCGTTTCGATCACCGCTTCGCCCGCGAGCGCCAACGTCGCCCTCGGAACGACCGTGAGCTTCACGGTCGGTGCCGCCGGGTCCAACCCGAAGGGCTACCAGTGGTATTTCAACAGCAACGCGATCCTTGGAGCCACGTCGCCAATCCTCGGCCTTAGCGCCGTCAGCAACGCCAACGCCGGCTTCTACCACGCGGTCGCGACCAACCAGGGCGGTTCGGCCACGAGCGGCGTCGCCCAACTGACCGTCCGCGGCCCGATCGCGACCAACATCGCCTACCTCCGCACCTTGCAGGACGCGACCTACCTGCCGAGCGACACTACGAACCTTTACACCGCCGAGGGCGTCGTGACCTCCTGGACGACCAACCTGACCACGTTTGGAAACGTGCTCGTCTACATGCAGGACTCCAATGCCGCCATCGCCGTGTTCTTCTCCGGCTCGACCAACGTGCCCAAGGCCGGAGATCGCCTGCGTGTGACCGGACCTCTCGGCACCTTCTCCAGCCTGCACGAGTTCAACCTGGCGACGAACAACCCGTTCCATTCGATCGTCGTCCTCTCGACCAACAACCCGCTCCCCGCCCCGGTCAACTTCGAGTTCAGCCTCACGAACAACCTCCCCGCCATCGAGGCGCTCGAAGCGTCCCTCGTCACCGTCACCAACGTCCGCATCGGGGCGACCGGGAATTTCGGCTCAGGGGCGAACTACAACCTCACGAATTCCCTCGGCCAGTTGCTTCAACTGCGCATCGACGCGCGCTCCGGTGACCTCATCGGAAAGGCGATCCCGACGAATGCTGTATCAATCACGGGACTGCTTTCGCAAAACCTCGCCGTAGGAGCCGCCGACCGTAAGGCAGGCTACCAACTCCTCCCCACGCGCTACTCGGACATCGTGACACATCCGCCATACTCGATCCTCGCCGCCAAGGGTGCGGGCAGCACGCTGGTGCTCACCTGGGCCGCTCAATCGTTCGCCACCTACTCGGTGCTGGGATCGGCCACGGTGACTAACGTGTTCACCAACATTGTGAGTGGCCTCAGCTTCCCGTCGGGCAACGGCACCTACACCGTTCCGGCCAGCGACGCGGCCGGATTCTACCGCGTCGTCACGCCCTGACGTCGCCCGACCATTCCTATCATCGAAGCGCGGACGGCAACGTCCGCGCTTTTTCTTTGCACCCGTTGCCCCGTAGTCTCGCGCCCATGACCGAAGTGAAACCAGGCCGCCCCGCCGTCTTCCTCGACCGCGACGGCACCCTCATCGCGGACAAGGACTATCTCCACAAACCGGAAGAAGTGGAATATGTCCCCGGCGCGTTGGAGGCCATGAAGCACCTGCAGGACGCCGGGTTCGCTCTCGTCATGGTGACGAACCAGTCCGGCGTTGGCCGCGGCTACTTCACCATGCAGGACGTGGAGAACGTCCACGCCAAGATCCGCGACGACCTCGCCGTGTTGGGCGTGACGTTGGCCGAGATCTACACCGCATCCGAGGCTCCCGATCAGCCCAGCCGTGGCCGCAAACCCTCGCCCGCCTTCCTCCACGACGCCCGTGACGCCTTCGGCCTCGACCTCGCCCGCAGCTACATGATCGGCGATAAACTCATCGACCTCGAAGCCGGCTGGAACGCCGGCGTGCGCCGCAGCCTCCTCGTCCGCACCGGCTACGGCGCCAAGGTGGAGAAGAAAGACACCGCCCAGCTGACGAGTGCCATCGTAGTCGATGGCTTCGCGCAAGCGGCCAAATGGATCATCAGTGACTTCAACCCGAGATGAAAGGATCGGTCTCCATCCAAGTTGATCCGGGTCCATCTGTGGCCCTCCCTTTCCCCTGTTTTCCCCTGACATGAAAATCCTCGGCATCATCCCGTCCCGCTACGCCTCCACTCGCTTCCCGGCCAAGCCGCTGCACCTCATCGCCGGCAAGCCGCTCGTCCAGCACGTGGTCGAGCGATGCCAGCTCGCGACGTCGTTGAGCGAGGTCATCGTCGCCACAGATGATGAACGTATTGCCGAGGTTGCCCGGAAATTCTGCCGCGTGGAGATGACCCGCGCCGACCATCCCAGCGGCTCGGACCGCATCGCCGAAGTCGCAGCGGGTGTCGGCTGCGACGCCGTGGTGAACATCCAGGGCGACGAGCCGTTGATGGACCCGAACGTGATCGACGCCGTGGCCGGCGCGCTGGGCCGCTTCGAGATGTCCACAGCCGCCACGCCCATCCGGGCGGTGGAGGAATACGATAGCCCGAACATTGTGAAGGTGGTCGTGGGCACCAACGGCCGCGCCCTCTACTTCTCCCGCCGGACGATTCCCTACCTGCGCGACCACGCGGCCAAACCCTCGCCCGAACAGCTCGCCGCCTTCCCCTTCCTTAAGCATCTCGGCATCTACGGCTTTCGCCGCCAGACGTTGTTGGACTT
Organism: Verrucomicrobiota bacterium; assembly: GCA_038203875.1. Taxonomy (GTDB): domain Bacteria; phylum Verrucomicrobiota; class Verrucomicrobiia; order Limisphaerales; family CANJSG01; genus CANJSG01. Next base: position 17,631 of record JBBRDN010000063.1, on the reverse strand, counting down.
GGTGAAGCATCCGGTATCACCGCTGGAGCAGGCGGAGAAACTGGAGCAACTTCGCGCGCTCGAACACGGGATCGCCATCGGCGTAGTTATCGTCGACTACGACAGCGTGGGCGTGGATGTGCCGGAGGATGTGGAACGGGTCGAGCGGCTCCTGCGCGCCGGTAAGTAAAGAAGCAGGAAGGTTGAAGGCCCCATCGGGCCAAGAACGCCGCGGACTTCGCCCGAATCTTGGCCTTCGGCCTTCGTCATTCCCGCCGGAACGCATTTTCCTCTTGGCGTTCCCTCGCCCGGGCCGGGAAGCTGTAAGCCCATGAAATACATCTTCGTCACGGGCGGCGTGGTCAGTTCCCTCGGCAAGGGGCTGACGGCGGCCGCGCTGGGGACTCTTCTGGAGAACCGCGGCCTCAAGGTGACGCTCCAGAAATTCGACCCCTACCTGAACGTCGATCCCGGGACGATGAGCCCCTACCAGCATGGCGAAGTCTACGTGCTCGACGACGGCGCGGAAACCGACCTCGATCTCGGCCACTACGAGCGCTTCACCTCGACGAAGCTCACCCGGCTCAACAACCTCACCAGCGGCCAAGTCTACCAGACCGTCCTCGAGAAGGAGCGTCGCGGCGACTACCTAGGCAAGACCGTGCAGGTCATTCCGCATGTAACCGACGAGATCCAGCGCCGCATCCATTCCATCGGTGAGAACACGAAGACGGACGTCGTCATCACTGAAATCGGCGGCACCACCGGCGACATCGAGGGCCTGCCCTTCCTCGAGGCCATCCGCGAATTCGCCCTCGATGCCGGACCGCACAACGTCCTCTTCATCCACGTCACCTACGTCCCCTTCATCAAGGCGGCCGGCGAACTCAAGACCAAGCCGACCCAGCAGTCCGTCGCCAAGCTCCGCGAGATCGGCATCCTGCCGCAGATCATCGCCTGCCGTTGCGAATACCCGCTCCAGAAGGAGGTGCGCGAAAAGGTCTCCCTCTACTGCAATGTCCCCGTCGAGGCCGTGATCGAGGTGAAGGACGTGGACCATTCCATCTACGAGCTTCCCCTCATGCTCCAGCGCGAACGGTTCGACGACCTCGTCTGCCGCCTGCTGCACCTCACCACCCCCGTGGCGAACATGGCCCATTGGCAGGAGATCATCCGCAAGCTCATCGCCCCGCAGCACCGCGTGCGCGTCGGCGTCGTCGGCAAATACATCGAGCTCCAGGACGCCTACAAATCCGTTTATGAGGCCATCATCCATGGCGGCATCGCCAACGACTGCGGCGTGGAGATTGTGAAGCTCGACGCCGAGGACATCGAACGCCAGGGCGCGGAGAAAGTGCTCAAGGGCCTCGGCGGCATCCTCGTTCCCGGCGGCTTCGGCGAACGCGGCATCGAGGGCAAGATCCTCGCCGCGCAATACGCCCGCGAACACAAGGTGCCCTATCTCGGACTCTGCCTCGGCATGCAGATCGCCACGATCGAGTTCGCCCGCAACGTCCTGAAGCTCGCGGGCGCGCATTCCACCGAGTTCAACCCCGCGTCGCCGCATCCCGTGATCGCCTTGCAGGAGGACCAGCGGGGCGTGGACAAGAAGGGCGGCACCATGCGCCTCGGCGCGCAGGCGTGCCAGCTCGAGGCGGGCAGCCTGGCGATGGCCCTCTACGGCGCCTTCGTCATCCACGAACGCCATCGCCACCGATACGAGTTCAACAACGCCTACCGCGAGCAGTTCCAGGCCGCGGGCTTCGGACTCAGCGGCGTGACGCCCGACGGCAAGCTCGTCGAGATCGTCGAGATCAAGGACCACCCCTTCTACATCGCGTCGCAGTTCCATCCCGAGTTCCAGAGCAAGCCGAACCACGCGCACCCGCTCTTCACCGGCTTCATCGGCGCCGCGCACAAGTTCATCCACGGCGTCCACCTGTGACGGGGACCGACTGATTCGGCGGCCGGATGAACATTCCTGAAACACGGCGCGTCCATCCGGGTAGTCCACCTGCAACCATGAAACTCCAGCACCTCCTTCTCGCCGCGTTCGGCGCCGGCGCCCTCCTGTCCACGGGCTGCATCAGCCACGAGGAAACCATCGTCAAGGACACTGAACGCACTCCGGTCAGCTTCGAGAACGACACGGCCGGGCGGCTCTTCTACGAGACTCTGAGCAAGGGCGGTTTCAGCCGGGGTCGGCAGGAGGATTCCACCAAGGTGCAGATCCCGATCGTCTTTGAGCACAAGGTCCGCACGGTCACGGGGGAGAATGCGGCCTTCAACGAGGCCGTCGGCCGTTGCGACACGAACCGCGACGGGAAGATCACCGAGACGGAGGCGAAGATCTTCGCCGACCAATACGACAAGAAGCGGAGATAGAAGGGCACCACGGGGCTTGAAGCCGTGGACGACGGAGCCGGATCCAGCCGGACTCTGCCGCATGTTCCGGCTTTCCAGAGGCCACAGGCCGTCCTAAACAGCCCAAAGAGATGCGAGTAGGACCGCCAAAAAAACTACTGCCCGCTTTGGCTCAAGACCAAAGTTAGGCGTCATTGCCGTGCATGAGCCTAAAACACTTTGGCGGTTGGCGAGGAGATGGGAGGCGCAATCATCGTCGCCTTGGGTTTCGGCATCCCGTGATTCCGATACGACCACCGAGAGTTTCAAGTCGTGGCTTGGTTCATTGCCAGTTCAGCGTGCTGCGTCGTGCTTCTATACTTCTGGTCCGCATAGTGCGAGCGAGACGACTTGGGGCGATGCCATGCACTCGCTACTTTCATCCTTTCCGGAATCAGGAGAGGTGTTCGTTCTTGATGGCGGATTGTGGATGGTTGTCACACTCAGCTATGTTGGCGTCGCACGTTTTACCACACAAAATGACGCTAACCATTCGCTGTAGCGCCAATGGAGGTTTTCGACGGGTGAAGCTGGGTCGGACAGGCATTTTGAGCGGGGATTGATTGCCGACTTTGGTCAGTCGTAACGAAGCGCCTGGATGGGATCGAGGCGCGATGCTTTCACCGCGGGGATGAAGCCGGCGAGGATTCCCAGTCCCGCGCTGAAGCAGAAGGCCAGGAAGAGCGACTGGGCGGTGACCTGGGGCGTGGTCTGGCTTGGGGTAAGCTGCCCGAGAATTTCTACGAACCCATAGGACGCGAAGACTCCGAGCACCCCTCCAAGCACGGAGATCACCACGCTCTCGATCAGCACCTGGAGGAAGACGGCGAGGGTGGTCGCGCCGATGGCCTTGCGGATGCCGATCTCGCGGATGCGTTCGGTGATGCTGGCGAGCATGATGTTCATGATGCCGATGCCGCCGACGAGCAGTGCGATGCCGGAGATGATGCCGCCGCTGCGCCGCGCGCTTTTGATCCGCGTGTTGATGTCCTCCACCGCGCGTTCCTGCGTGGAGAATCCGAAGTCCTCGACGCCGTTGTGGGTGAGCATCATGACGTTCTTGGCCTGCTGGAGCGCGGCGTCGATCTTGTCGAGGCTCGCGACCTTCACGTCGATGTCGGTCAGTTGCTCGCCCGCCGCGCTTTCGCGGACGCTGGCGGCGCGGACCCGGAGCATCATCGTGTTGAGCGGGATGTAGGCGGTGTTGTTCTTCATCCAGAAGATACCGCCACGACGGCCCCCGCCCCAGCCCCGGACGCGTTGGACGCCGCCCTGGGCGATGGCTTCCTTGCGCCGGCGCTCCATCTCCTCGCGCATCTTCCTGTCCTGCTCGCCCTCGTAGTGCTGGAACATGCCGACGATGGTGAAGGACTGGCCGTTGAGGCTGATGACCTCGCCTATCGGGACCACGGGTTCGCCGCCGGTCTGATCGGGTGATCCGAAGAGGGCATCGCGGATGCCGGTGCCGATGACGATGACCGGGTTGGCCAGCTCCTCGTCGAGGTCGTTGAAGAACCGGCCGTGCTCCAATACGTGCAGGTTCATTTCCAGCACGGCCGGCCAGACTCCCACCAGTTCCGCCGGAGTCATGGTCTTCGAGCCCCGCGTCAGATACGCCCGCCGAAGCGACATTTCCGGTGAGATGAGGCGCAACAGCGGCGCGCTGGCCTTCAACGCCCGGACATCGCGGATCGTGCGTCCGGTCGCCTGGTCGGCGAGGTGCTTTTGCTCCGCCGGGATTTCGCGTTCCTCGGTCAGAACTTTGTCGAGTCCTCCCATGGCGACGAGGGATTCCTTCATCGCGTTCTCCATGCCCTTGGTCACGGCCGACATCGCGACGAGCGAGCTGACGCCGAGAACGATTCCGAGCATGGTCAGGATCGAGCGGAACTTGTTCGCCCAGATTTCCTTGATCCCGACCATCATGGCGTTGAGGAGGAACATGATCGTCTATTCGTAGCGGAGCGCCTGCATGGGCTCCAGCCGGCTGGCCTTCCAGGCGGGATATAGGCCGGCGAGGATTCCGATCAGGACGCTCGCGCCGAACCCGACGGCGAGTGCGGTCACCGTGACGACGGGCGTGTTGTCGGTCGGCGACATGAGGATGAGCACTTCCACAAGACCAACGCTGGCGAAGAGCCCGGCCACGCCGCCAATCAAGGCGATGAAAGTGCTTTCGACGAGGATCTGGATGAAGATGTCGGGGCCTGTTGCGCCGACGGCTTTGCGCAGGCCGACTTCGCGGACACGCTCGGTGATGCTCGCGAGCATGATGTTCATGATGCCGATGCCGCCGACGAGCAGGCTGATCGCGGCGATGAGTCCCCCGCTCAGGCGCTGGTTCTGGATGCTGACCTTGATCTGGTCGGCCCAATCTTCCTGGGTCATGAAGCTGAAATCCTCGATGCCCTTGTGGGTGCTCATGAGGATGTTCCTCAACTGGGCAAGGGCCTTGTCGAGGATGTCGATGCTGTCGATCCGGACACTGATCGCCGAGAGGCGGTAGTCCGGGACGTCGTTCGTGCCGGTGGCGGAACGGAACTTCATCATGGCCGTGTTGAGCGGCATCAGGATGGTGTTGTTCTTGATGTAGTAGACAAACGACGAGCCGCCGCGTCCGCTGGAAACCCGTCCGGACGTCTGTTTCTTCAGCTCGGGATTTTGTTCGAGGTATTCCCGCTTCTTTTTGTCCTGCTCGCTCTCGTAGTGCTCGAACATGCCGACGATCGTGAACGGCTGGCTGTTGAGGTAGATCGTTTCACCCAGCGGGATCACGGGCTGGCCGGTTTCTTCGGGTTTGCCGAAGAGCTCGTCGCGGAGGCCGGTGCCGATCACGCAAACGGACCGGCCTTCGTCGTCGTCGATGTCGTTGAACATACGTCCGTGTTCGACCACGTGCTGGGCGACCTCGAGGTAGTTCGGCCATGTGCCGTAGAGCATAAACGGATACGTGGTCTTGCCGCGGCGCGTGACGGGGACGTTGCGGAGACGCACCTCGGGATTGATGAGGTTGACGAAGGTCGCGTTGTTCCTGATCGCCTTGATGTCATCCATCGTGTTGCCCACGGCCTGGTCGGCCAGGTGGGCCTGCTCGGAGGGAATATCCTGGTCCTGGATGCGGACGCGTTCGAGGCCGCCGATCTGGACGAGCGCCTCCTTCATGCCGTTCTCCATGCCCTTCACCAGCGCCGACATGGCGACCAATGAAGCCACGCCGAGGATGATGCCGAGCATGGTCAGAAGGGACCGGGACTTGTGGGCCCAGATTTCCTTCAGACCAACCGACATGGCGTTCCAGAGGTTCATCGGGTTAGCCCACAGATGTCGCAGATGGAACAGATGTCCGGGGAGACAGGATCAAACGCTCGTATTCGAGGCGCGGATGGTGTCCGAAGTTGACGAGCAACCCGATGGGCCGTCCTGAAGCGGCAAGGTAGTTGAGCACCTGGGAACGGTGTTCATCGGACAGGGCGGAGACGGATTTCAGCTCCACGATGATCTCCCCGAAGCAGATTATGTCCGGTAGGAAACGCTGTTTCAACGGACGGCCCTTGTAGATCAGGGGCAGACCAGGTTGCGCCTCAAACGGGATGGATCGGAAACCAAGCTCGATCTCCAAACACTCCTGATAGACCGGCTCGGTGAAAGCGTTTCCCTTGTCATTATAGACCTCGAAGCATGCACCGATGATCCGATAGGTCTCATCCTTGAACAGAAACTCCTCGTCCTGGGTAGCCTTCATATCTGCTTCATCCGTGTCATCTGCGGGCCTCAATGTTTGAGCCCCGCGAGCTTTGGGTCGACGTGGTCGGAGATCTTGCCGTTGCGGATCTCGATGCGGCGGGGGGTGACGGCGGCGATCTCGGGGTTGTGCGTCACCAGCGCGATGGTGCGGCCTTCTTTGCTCAGGCTGCGGAAGAGTTCGAGGATCGCCTCGCCCGTGTGGGTGTCGAGGTTGCCCGTCGGTTCGTCGGCGAAGACGATCTTCGGGCTGTTGACCAGCGCCCGCGCGATGGCCACGCGCTGCTGCTGCCCGCCGGAGAGCTGCATGGGCCGGTGGCCCTTGCGGTCCTCGAGCTTCACCATCTTGAGCGCCTCCATGGCGCGTTCCCGCCGTTCGCGCCCGGAGACGCCGGCATAGATCATGGGCAGCTCCACATTCTGCAGCACGTTGAGCTTGGGGAGCAGGTTGAAGAACTGGAAGACGAACCCGATCTTGCGGTTGCGGATGCCGGCCAGGTCGCGCGGGCTGGCCTCGTGGATCTTCAGGCCGTCGAGGGCCATGGTGCCCTTGGACGGCTGGTCCAGGCACCCGAGGATGTGCATCAGGGTGGACTTGCCGGAGCCCGACGGCCCGATGATGGAGATGAACTCCCCGCCCTCGATGTCGAGGGACACGTCGTCCAACGCCCGGATCTCCTCGCCGCCGAGGTGGTAGATCTTGCTGACGTTCCGAAGTTCAACGAGGGCCATGGCGGGGTGCTGGCTCGAACGTTCAAAGACCGGCGCGAGGGCCGCCAGTGGACGAAGAGCGGTTGGAACCTCCTCCACTCGACGCGGGGCGGCCGGAGCCCGACTTGCTTCCGGAAGCCTTGCCGTTCGGCATTTTCGTATCGGGAGCTTCGAGGGAAACCTCCTCCCCTCCCGTGAGACCCTTGGCCACTTCCGCGAAGAAGAAGTCGGAAACCCCGATCTGGACGACCGTGCGTTCCATCGAACCGTCCTCCTTCTTCACGTAGACGAATCGTTCGCCCTGCTCGGAGAAAACGGCGGAGAGCGGAACCGACACGACATTGTCGGCGGAGGCGACGGGAATGGAGATGTTGGCCGTCATGCCTGGCCGGACGCGTTTGTCGGGAGCCTTGAGCTGGATGCGGCAGGCGAATCCCTTGATGCCGTTCTTGATCGTGGCCTGGGGTGCGAGACGGTCGACCGACCCCTTGATTTCGAGGCCGGGCACGGAGTCGATCTTGATCTCGACCTCCTGGTTGATGAAGAGCCGGGTGACATCGACCTGGTTGACGTGGGCGTTGATGACCATCTCCTGAAGATTGGCGATCGTGAGCACTTCGGTGCCGCTGTTGAACCCGCCGGAACCGGAAACAGCCTGGCCCACCGACACGGGGCGGGTGAGGATCGTGCAGTCAAACGGCGCCTTGATCTTCGTCTTGGTCAGCCGTTCATCCACCTGGGCCAGGGCCGTGTTCGCGCGGAAGAGGGAATTCTGCGCGAGGTCGACCTGGTTCTTGGCCTTCTCGTATTCCGTCCGCGACTCCTCGAAGACTTCCTGGGAGATGAGCTTGCCGTCGGATAGTTCCTGCGCGCGGTCGAAGTTCCGTTTGGCCTGGTCCCGGTTTACCTGCGAGCCCTTAAGGCTGAGCTTCGCTCCGTCGATTTCGGTGACCCGCTGGGAACGCTCGGTCTGGAGGTCTTTGTCGTCGAGGGTGAAGAGGATCTGGTCCTTCTTCACCGCGTCGCCGATGTCCACGGGCAGAGCATCAATCTTTCCGTTGACCTCAGGCCGCACGGAAACCTGCTCGGCCGGGCCGATGTCGCCCGCGACATTGACGAAGAACTTGATGTCGCGCTTTTCGGCGACGGCGGTTGTGGGCCGGGTCTTGACGGCCGAAGCGGCTTGGGGCTCCGGCCCGAACTTCTTCCAAGCAAAGACGCCGCCAACGGCCAAAGCCGCGACAACTAGGACCAAAATCAGGAAATTCTTCATTCGAGCAGAAACGTAACCTAGGCAATCATACGCATACGTGCAATTGCCCATTTTGGACGGAGGGGCGGCTAGGGATCTTCAGAGCCGTTTGAGCCCCACGGCAACCGCGCCGTGTAACGCCCCGACCTAGCCGGCTCGAACCAATTCCGGCGCACTGGACAACTCGGACGGACGTTTCGGATCCACGATCAGCAGCCAGCAGGTGAACCAGAACGTGGAACCCCTGCCCTCTTCGCTGGTGAAACCGATATCACCGCCAAGCAGCTCGGAGATCCGTTTGCACAGGACAAGCCCGACTCCGGTTCCGCCGTGACGCCGGGACCGGGAGCCGTCGACTTGGGTGAAGGGTTTGAAGATCCGGTCCCGCGCCTCCAGCGGAATGCCTATCCCGGTGTCTGTGACGGCGAACCGGATCAGCGCCCGGTCTTTCTCCAGCTTCAGCGGCAAGACGACGACGGACACCTCGCCCTTGGCGGTGAACTTGATCGCGTTCGCGATAAGATGTTTCAAAACCTGGATGACCCGCTTCGCATCCCCATGGAGCCGGGACGGGATGTCCGGCGAGAGGTGCAGGCGCAGGGCCAGGCCGCGGTTCCGGGCCTCGTTGCGGAACTTGTCCCGCAGACCGGACATCGACTCGATCAGGTCGAACTCCTGCTCCTCGCCCTTGACCGTCTCGCCGTCGAGGTTCGCATAGTCGAGGACATCGTTGATCAAATCCAGGAGCTCCCGGGCGCTGGCGGCCACGCCTTGGACTGCTTCCCTCTGGCTCAGGGTCAAGGGCGTGTCGTAAAGGGACTCGTTGAACCCGACGATACCATTCATCGGCGTGCGCAGCTCGTGGCTCATGATCATGAGGAATTCGCTCTTGGCCAGGCTTGCCGCGTTCGCGGCGGCTAGTGCGTCCCCCAACTCGAAGTTCTTCGCCTCCAGGGCCTGTTGGGCTGTCTGGATCTTGTCGGCCATCTGGTTGAACTCCCGCCCAAGGTCCCCGAGCTCGTCATTTCTGTTATCCGCAATGCGGTGCCCGAACTGGCCGGCGCCGAAATGGCGGGCTGTGTTGCATAGCTCGGTGATCGGGCGAGCCATCCTCCGCGCGACGCCCCAACTGACCAGGAGCGCTGCCACGGCAGTCCACAAAGCTCCAGGAAGGAGGGAAAGCATCGCCGCCCTCGTTTCACCGTGGTAGTCGGCGACAGGCCGGTCCGCCTGGACGAACGCGACGACCCGATTGCTCCGGTCGAACACGGGTGCCGCAGCCGATATCCAGACTCCCTCCTCGTCCGTGTAGAGCCCCGACGAGGCCGATCGACCCGACAAGGCCGCCACATTGTGCGGCCGCGATACGTAGGTGTTGCCGACGTAGAATTGTCCGGCGGCGTTGGGATCCGTCATCACGACGAACTCGAGGAGGTTCGACGCGCCGGTCGCCGGTCGCATGATGTAGATCGGGCTCACCCCGGGCTTTGCCTTCAGGCTGTTGGAGTTCTTGATGGACGAGAGCCTGGCCCGAACTTCGTTGAACTCCTCCTCGTTCACGATTCCGCCCTTCAAATCCGATCGGACCACGTTGACGAGGTCGCCATCGATCATCGGGGCGGCGGTATTGACGATCGCGAGGAGCTCCGCGGTCATGCTCTTCTCGATGTAGTCGCTCTTGTTCCGGTAGGCGACAACCGCCGCGATCCCGAGGGACAAAGCGATGAGCAGGGCACCAAAGCCCAGAAGCCGGATGAAGAATCCGATGCGCATCACGTTTGTCGGCATGTTGTCCCGTTGACCCAATTAGCCAAGGCGGTCCGTCCAGTGGACGGGCCCCAAAATAGTGAGAAAGGGATCGTCGTGAATCCCAACGGGCTTGAGTCCCGGGTCGACCATTCCCGCCGAAACAGCCCGCGCCCGGAAACTCTCCTCAGCCCAGCAACGCTTGGGCGTGTTTTCGAGCGGCGTCGGATTGGCCTCCGAGCATCCTGGCCAGCTCGGTCACCCGTTCCTTCGCGTCGAGCAAGGTGATCTCGGAAATCGTGCGGCCCTCCTTCACGGACTTGCTGACGACGTAGTGGGCATCGGCGCTGGCGGCGACGGCGGGAAGGTGCGTGATGCAGAGCACCTGCCTTTGGGCCGCGATCTGCCGCATCTTCTGGCCGACGACCGACGCGGTTTCGCCGCCGACGTTGGCATCGACCTCGTCGAACACGAGGACCGGAATGGAATCCTCCGCCGCCAGGACGGTCTTCAACGCCAACATCACCCGCGCCATTTCGCCCGATGAAGCGATCGCACGCAGCGGTCGTGGAGGTTCTCCCGGGTTCGGCGCAAACTGGAACTCGATCGAATCCAATCCGCTCGCCGGAACCGTCCCCGCCTCCGGCAATCCCGCCGAGGTGAGCGCGACGTCGAAGTGGCTTTGCTTGAAGCCAAGGTCCTGGAGTTGGGCCATCGCGGCTTTTGCCAGCTTGGGAATGACCTTCTTGCGTTCGGCGGTGAGTTTGGCCCCCAGTTTTGCCAGTTCGTCGCGGAGTTTCTTTCGGTCGGAATTCAGCTTGGCCACCAGTGCGTCGCGTTGTTCCAGCTGGTCGAGCTTCGCGCGCGCTTCTTCCCCGAAGGCGATGATGTCGTCAACGGTGGAACCGTATTTGCGCTTCAGATTGTGGACGAGGTTGAGCCGTTCCTCCAACGCCTGGAGCCGTTCGGGATCGACCTGGATGCCGTCGGCGTATCCGCGCAGATCACTCTGCACATCGCGGATGGCCTGCACGGATTGTTCGTGCAACGAAAGAATGCAGCCGGCCGCAGGGTCGATGCGCTTGAGCTCCTGGAGCTGCCGGCCGACGGCGCCGACCTGCGTCATGATCGAGCTTTCGTCCTCGTCGATCAGGCCGAGTCCGGTCTGGCAAAGCTGGAGGATCTTAGCCGCGTTGCTCGCGCGGTTGTGCTCCTCGGTCAAAGCCTCCTCTTCGCCGGGTTGCAGCCGGGCGCCCTGGATCTCTGTCGCCTGGAACCGCAGCAGGTCGACCTGTTGGGCGTAGGTCTTTTCATCCACGATCAACGAGGCCTTCTCAGTTTCCACGGCGGCCAGCTTTGACACGACCGCGCTGAATTCGCCGCGGAGCGGAGCGAGCGCGCCAAAGGCGTCGAGGATCTCCAACTGCCTCGACGGATGCAGCAGCGACTGGTGGTCGTGTGGTCCGTGCATGTCGACCAGCGCTTCGCCCAATTGCGCGAGCACGCCGAGCGTCGTGGGCGAACCGTTGACGAACTGGCGGTTGGTTCCCGCAGCCGTGAACGTGCGTTTCAACACGAGCTGCCCGCCTTCCGCAGGCTCGAGGCCGTTCTCTTCGAGGAACGACTTCAGGGGAAACCGCAGCGTGGAAACTTCCAGCACGGCCTCAACGGAACAGGCGTCGGCCCCGGAACGGATCAGGGTGCGGTCCGCGCGCTGGCCGAGCACGAGGTTGAGGCCGCCGATGATGACGGACTTGCCGGCGCCGGTTTCGCCGGTGATGGCGTTGTAGCCCGGCCGCAGTTCCAGCGTCAGGTCCGAGACGAGGGCGAGGTTCTTGATGCGGAGCGTGGTGAGCATCGGCGACCGCGGAGTTTTGGTGGAGACCGCCCAAGATGCAAGCGGACGGCGGACGCCGCGGACGCCGCCGCTGCGGCATTGCCCGCCATTCCATTTGATCCGATGCTCCAGCCGACATGTCGTTCTCGTTCATTTTCCTCGGCAGCGGCACCTCGCAGGGAGTGCCGATGATCGGCGTGGACTACCCGGAGTCCTTCCTCGCCAATCCGAAGAACCACCGCACGCGGCCCTCGATCTACGTCGAGACGGACACGATCCGCTTCATCATCGACACGACGCCCGAGTTCCGGCTCCAGGTTCTCCGGGAAAAGATCCGCCACATCGACGCCGTGCTCTTCACCCACGGACACGCCGACCATGTCATGGGCCTCGACGACTGCCGGCGTTTCTGCGACCTGCGCGACGGCCAACCTCTCCCCGTCTACGCCAACGAGCCGACGATGAACGATCTCCGACGCGTTTTCCGTTATGCCTTCGAAGATCGCCCGGTGCCGAAAGGCTACTTCCATCCGGATCCCCGCATCGTCGACGGGCCCTTCCTGCTGGGTGACCTGGAAGTGGTGCCGATGTTGTTGCCTCATGGCCGGATCAAGACGGTGGGGTATCTCTTCAAGCAGAACGGCGTGAAACGGCTGGCCTACATGAGCGACTGCAAGGAAGTGACCGACGAAGCCGTCGGGCTCACCCAGGGCGTGCAGGTGGCCGTGCTCGATGCGCTTCGGTTCGCGCCGCATCCCACCCACATGTGCCTCGACGAGGCGCTCACCGCCGCGCGGCGGATCCGCGCGGACCAGACCTACTTCACCCACCTGACGCACGACTACGACCACGACATCGCCCAGGCCGAACTTCCCGAAACGGTGACGTTCGCCCACGACGGCCTTCGCGTGCAGATTGCCTCCTGATCGCCATGAAACGCCTTCTCCCCATCGCCTTCGCCGTGCTGCACCTGCTGGCCGCACCGCAGGGGAATGCCGCCACCCCCGGCGAATCCGTGGTCATCGTCTACAACCGGAACGCGAAGGAATCGAAGGAGATCGCCGAATACTACGCCGAGCGCCGCGGCGTGCCGAAGAAACAGATCGTCGGCCTTTCGATGCCGAACTCCGAGGAGATCTCGCGCACCGATTACCGCCGCGACCTCGAGCGGCCCCTCTGGCGCTTCTTAGAGAGCGAGAAGCTCTTCACGACCCGGCGACAGACGGTCAACAACACCAACCTCGGCCAGGTCCAGTCGTTTTGGAACGTGGTGCAGTCCCCCATCCGCTACGTCGTCCTTTCCTACGGCGTGCCGTTGCGGATCCAGAACGATCCGTCCATCGAGGAGGCCATCGCGCCGCAGATCAACGAAGCTCTGCGCAAGAACACGGCCGCGGTGGAAAACGAACTCGCGGTCCTCCCGCTCTTCGACCTGAAGCTCCCGATCGTCGGCTGGATGAACAACCAGCTCTACCGCGCGACCAACGGCGCCGTGTTCCATCCCACGAACGGCGTCCTCATGGTCGCACGCCTCGACGGCCCGTCGCCCGCCATCGCCCGCAGCCTGGTGGACAAGGCCATCGCCGCCGAGACCAACGGCCTCTGGGGCCGCGTCTACATCGACTCGCGCAACATCCGCGACGGCGCCTACAAGCCCGGCGATGACTGGATGCGGTTCGCCGCCACCGTCTCCAAGGAGATCGGCTTCGAGACCATCCACGACGAACGCCCGGAGACGTTCCCGGTTTCATTTCCGATGAGCGCGATCGCGTTCTATGCGGGCTGGTATGATGGGAACGTCTCAGGACCGTTCACCCGGGCGGTCGTCGAGTTTATGCCCGGCGCGTTCGCCTATCATCTCCACTCGGGCAGCGGCACCACCGTGCGTGATGCCAGCCGCAACTGGGTCGCGCCGCTGCTTGCCGCGGGGGCCACCTGCACGATGGGGTCCGTCGACGAGCCCTACCTCATCGGCACGCCCGATGTCGGAGTGTTCTTCGCCAACTTCTTCGGGCGAGGCATGACCTTCGGCGAGGCCGCCTACTCGTCGATGCTGCAGTATTCTTGGATGACCACCGTCGTCGGCGACCCGCTCTACCGGCCGTTCCGCGAGGACGCCATGAAGCAGATCCAGGAGACGATCCGGGACAAGAAACCCGGCGCCGAATGGGCCGTGCTCCGCCTCGTCAACCGCGTCGCCGATTCCGGAAAGCCGCTCATCGAAGTGACCGCCATGCTCGAGGCCGATCCCTTCCTCGCCAATAGCGCGGTGCTCCTCGAGAAGCTCGGCGACCTCTACCAGCAGCTTGGCAAACCCTCGTCCTCCATCGACGCCTGGCAACGCGCCCTCAAGCAGAACCCCAGTCTCCAGCAAACCATCCGGCTGAAGCTTGGCCTCGTGGCTAAACTCACCGCAGCCGGCCGCACCGACGAAGCCGTCGCCGCCTACGCCGACTTCCTCAGGAGCTTCCCCGACTACGTCGACCGCCTCGGCGTGCTCCGCTCCGCCCAGCCGCTTGCCGACAAGGCGGGCAAGAAGGACCTCGCCTCAGCCTGGCAGAAGGAAATCGACAAACTGGCGCCACCGCCGCCACCCGCCCCGGCGACCAATGCCGCGCCAGCTGCGCCGGGTAAGAAGAAATAGATTGGGTCCATAGGCCTGGAATCCTTGCCCGGCCAAAAGGTTTTCATCCGCGGAGGACGCCGCCACTCACCAACCTCTCCCAGGATTCATACGGATCAGTGATAGAACATCATTCTTGTCTTGGGGTCATGATGCAGCAGGAAGATGTTGTTTGTGGCCGAAGATGCTGAAAATGGCGCAAACGGTGCCAGCCCTCGCGCAGATATGATGATGATTCGGTAGTCCGCTTGTCCGGTCCTATCGACAAACTCTAATCGGACGCCAGCGGCTGAAATGGGGCGGAAAGAAACGTCGCTGAACCGCTGCCAACGCACACCGTAACCTCCGCTGTCGGCGAATGCCCGAAGGGCGGCGGTGTCTATGGGCAATCGATTGCGAAAGGCGATAAAGTCCCCAAACACGTTTACAATTTTGTCCGCGTCCGACGCCAAACGAGCCTCGGGCGTCTGGCAGCCAAAGAGCACGATGCTCAAGATAGCCATAGCTGTGACGTGTCCGAATGGAGCCGGCAACAGCGATGGATTTGTCGGTCCCTGATTCACTCCTAAACGGTCAAACACGTCGCTCTAGATGTCCACGCCGAAGAGGTGGCCTTGACGATCTGGCAACCAATAATCCGCGAGGCGCGTGCCAGCGGATCAGGTCGTCGGCATCCTTCATTCTGGATGGATTGGTTTCTCCGGACGTGGAACCGTCCCGCCGACATGTTGCCGGACTTCACCGCCTTCCAGTGGACGCTCGCCGTCGTGGCCGCGATCGGCATCGGCGTGTCGAAGAGCGGGCTGCCGGGCATCTCCCTCTTGCACGTCGTCATTTTCGCCAATCTTTTCCCCGGCCTCGCCTCCACCGGCGTCGTGCTGCCCATGCTCATCGCAGGCGATATTGGAGCCGTCATCCTCTTCCGCAGGAACGCGCAATGGCCCCACGTCTTCCGAACCCTGCCGCCGGCCGTGGTGGGCGTCGTGATCGGCTGGGCCATCATGGGCTGGGCGCAGCACGCGCAGATTCCGGCGGCTAAATTCAATCCCGTCATCGGCGGCATCGTGCTCGCGCTCGCGCTGGTCCAGCTCACGCGCTACTTCCGGCCGAACCTCTTTGCCGGTGTGCCCCACACGCGCGGCTTTGCCTGGACGATGGGGCTCGTCGCCGGGATCACCACCATGCTGGCCAACGCCGCCGGGCCCGTCATGGCGCTGTATCTCCTCGCGGTGGCGTTGCCGAAGGACGCGTTCGTCGGCACGAGCGCGTGGTTTTTTCTCCTCATCAACTGCATCAAAGTCCCCTTCAGCGCACAGCTCGGGCTCATCTCGCTTCCGACCCTCGCCTTCAACGCCCTGCTCGTTCCGGTCATCGTCGTAGGGCTCTTCCTTGGGCGGACGATCGTGGCGCGCATCCCGCAGAAGGTTTTCGACACGCTGGTGCTGGTCTTCGCCGCCATCGCGTCGGCCAAGCTGCTGGGAGCGTTCTGAAAACAGGATTCGTGGAGGAGAACCACGCCGAAGAAGGGTAGGGCGGGCTTCCAGCCTGCCCAGCAGAGTCCTTCCGCGGACGGTCGGAGGATTGGCGTGCTGCTTCCCAGCGTCTGCACTTGGCGTTCGCGGCAGGCAGGATGCCCGCCCTGCCTTGCCCCAGGGCCTTGCTCCGATGGGCGCCGTCTACCGGTTCGGCATCGTCGTCGCGGAACCCGCCGGCCTCACTTCCGGATGATTGATGCGGCCGCCGAGGTTCGCGGCGCGGGCCATCAGCAGCGTTGTGGCCAGTCCGACGACGAGAACGGTTCCGAGAATCCAGGACGGCGTCGGACGCCCGTTGCGACCGAGGAACAGCGCGACCGCCGAGGCGATGCCCAAGAGGAAGACAGCCGTCGTCGCCTGGTCGGCGGATTGTTCGTGCGCGGTCACGAACTCGCCGACCGGCCGGAGCCGTTCGGCGGCTTCCTCCGAGGCGAAGTCGCCGGTGAACTTCAGCGCGATGGCCAGCACGGCGAAACCGGCGAACCACCAGAGCGCGGTCCGGGTGACATCGCGGCTCTTGCGGATGCATCCCCAGGCGAGGAGAAGCAGGAGGAACGGCGCGCCCACGACGGGAACGTGGTTCAGCGCAAGGTGCAGATGGGTCCAGCTCATGGGCCGAACGATTGCGCACCGCCGGAAAATTGCCAGCCGTTCGGTCGGCCGCCGGAAGGAATCACGGAAGCGCGACCAGGACGGTCTCCCCGCACTCTCGGCAATGGGTCGCGGTGGAGGTGAATTGGGTTTCGCATCGCGGGCAAACCCTGGCATGCGATGGATCGGTGCGCGGGCCCGGCTTCAACAGGTCGTCGGAGGCGATGCCCTGCCCGGCGAGGAAGCCTTTCACCGCGTCGCGCTGGAGGGTTCGGAACGCGACGACAATTTTCGCCCCCGCTTCGTCGCCGGGTGCGGCGGGCAGGAGAGGATGGGCCAGGTCACGCCACCAGCCTCGTGCGAGCGATTTGAAAGACTTCCTGTCGACCAACCCGGCCGCCACCGCGAGGGGATGAAAACCCTCCAACAACGATCGCGACAAGATTGCGGGCGCCCTCATGGAGACGAGAGGCGCAAGCAGGCAGAGCAGTGTCAGACGGAAGCGGTCATCGTCGGCCGAGGGATAGAGGCCGCGGTGAACTTTGCGGAGCTTGGCCGTGATCAGCGCGGTCTGGAGCAGGAGCGCAGGCAGGATGAACCACAACGCCGGCAACCAGCCGAAACGCCAGATGGTCACGGGACACAGGACCAGGAGGAAAACGGTCAGAACCAGCGACGCGGTGCGCAGGAACGCCGTCGTTTGGTCGAATTTCGTCCGCGTCTTCTCCAGGCGTTTGAGATCGAGACTATCCGAGATGACGGTGCGTATCATTGCTGGCCGTTGAGCATCGTTCGCGGCAATCAGTTGGCGGAGGAGTTTTGCAAGTTCGTGGGCTTGGTGGACCGAGTCACCTTCGAAAAACACGTCGCCGTTTAGCCGCAGCTTCCTTTCTTCGGCATGGACGTCCTTCAGCATGGCCCAGCCGATGGAACGGCCCGAGCGTTGCAGGGTTGTAGTGCCTGGCAGGACCTCGGCCTGGAACGCGGCAACCCCTTCGGCGGAGATCGCGAGAGGAAGGGGCTTTGCGGCGAAGACGGCGGTGAAAGGGGGCAGTGGGCTGACGACGACGAATCCTCCGCGACGATTGCCCACGGTGCCGCCGGGCTGGACCCACCCGAAGCGCCGTCGAAGGTCCTTCCGGAAAAGAAGCGTCCCGTGGGAGAGCCAAAGGACGCCTTCGAGCAAATGCAGGATGACCAGCGCGAGCAGGAG
>JBBRDN010000062.1:0-20259 GCA_038203875.1 Verrucomicrobiota bacterium | reverse complement strand
GCACATACTCGCTCCAGAGGCGCGCGACTTCGGCGTTTGGAAGCCACACGGCTTCGTTCTTGTTGCCGGAAAAGTTGGCGGCTGGTTGGGCGGTGTCGCCCAGGAGGGGCGCGAGCCACGCCGCTTTCCCGTCCATCGGCTTGAGTTTGCCCGCGACATTCCGTTTCGATGGGAGACGTTGGAAAAGGCAGGCGTCGAAGAATGGAATCGCAAGGTAGCGAGAGTCGCCGCATTCGTGGCTGGTCTTCGGATCGGGCGCGAAACCGATCAGGCCGCCCTTGGCGCGGAAGTCGGTGAAGAACGGCTGGGCCGTCGTCCAGACGCGGGCGAAACGGTCGGTCTTTTCCTTGATGCCCAGGTTGCACATGACGGGAACGCCATACGCAGTGTCCGGAATGGCCAGCACGGGATTTTTGCCGTCGTTGGAAACGAGTCCGGGCGCACCCGAGCGGAGCCAGACGGCGACGGTGCGCTCCGGGTGGAGCAGGAGCATGGTTCCGGCCCAGTTGGCTCCGCCGGAATGCCCCCAGAGGCACCACGGAACAGTGGCGAGTTCCGGATGTCCGGAACTCGCGCCGAGATCGGCGAGGGCTTGCTGGAAGCGCTGGTCGGAGCCGTTTCGCGGATCGCACCAGAGGGCGCAGTTGTCCGTTTCCTTCTGGTGGTAGGACGGCCCGAGCAGCGCACAGTCCCATTTCCGTGCGAGCGCCTGCCAATGCAGATCGAAAGCCGCCGTCTCGCCTCCTCGGCAAGCGCCCTCCCCGCAGCCGTGCTGGTGGACGATGACGCCGCGCAGCTTGGCACCACCGGGCGGAAGCCAGAGCGTGTAGGTCGCGCCGAGCGTGAGTTCGCCGGCGGTCGTCGAGCCGGGATACGAGACCTCGAAGTAGGGCTGCCGGGGCGCGGCGGCGGAGGTTCCTTCGACGGTGAAGAATGCCATCAGAGTCTTGGCGAGGATCTGTTCGCCATGTTCGTTGGCGTGGACGGCGTCGCGGTAGAAAAGATGGGGATGGAGCTTCGACGACTTGATGTTGTCGGCCCACGGCGTGGTCATGTCGATGAAGGCGCAGCGTTCCTCGGCGGCGAGCTTCCGCAGCGCTTCACCATAGGCTCCGGAGCCGGAGTGCGGCGCCTTGGCCAGCGCGTCGGCGTCACGGGGGTCGACGGAGCCGAATGTTCCGGTGCCAAGGAGGATCTCCACCTCGGGCAAACCTTCGCGGAGCTGATGGATGACTTCGCGGATGCTGGCGATGTCCCTCTGGCTGATGCCGCCGATGAAGACGAGGTCGGGTCGACGAGGCAGGACATTCTTCCGGATTCGGTCCTCCTCCTTGTAGTGCTGGCACCCGCCTCGGCCGCGGACGTAGACGGTGGCCTGGATGTTGGCCCGGGGATACGCCTCGGACACTTTCGCGACCCAGCCGGAGCGCATGGTGTCGTTGACGATGCTGTCGCCGAGGGCGAGCAGGCGGAGCGTGCCGCCCTCGGTGAGGATGCGGCGGGCGCGGTGGAGTTGCGTCCAGTCGTTCGGCGGCGCGATGAAACTCCCAGATGGCATCTCGGCCTGGATCATCGCGATCTGTTCCAGCGAACGTTCCGGCGTCTTGAAGAGGTAGTAGTCCTTCTCCGGCGCTTCGTTGGTTTTGGAGGAACGGTCGGGCGGATGTTTCGCGGGCAACGCGCCCTGCTTCGGGAAGGTGACCGGGGAATCGGCGGCCATGTCGGCGAACGACCGGCCGGAACCGAGAAAAATGGCGACGAGGATGAAGATCTGGAGCTTGGGCTTCATGTTTCCGGAGTGTGACCTGACTATTTTCGGCGTCATCCAAAGACTGAAATCACCGCCTTCGGGGTGGACTCGATCTGCTGCGGTCACTAGCTTTGAAGTAATTCAGCCCAATACATTTCCCGGTGCTCAAGCGCCTGGAAGAATCGACCGGGACCCGTCAATCCATGTTTCGCGTGCGCCATACTCTAATCGCCTGTTTCGCGGGCTTGCTCTCAATGGCCGCAAGTGTTGGCGGCGCCAGTGCGAAGGAAGACGCCGGCAAGCCCGTCAGTTTCCATCGTCAGATACGGCCGATCTTCCAGGCTAACTGCGAGGGCTGCCATCAGCCTGCCAAGGACAAGGGCGGTTTCGTCATGACCGAGTTCAAGCGGCTCTTCACCGCCGGAGATAGCGGCAAGGCCGCGCTGGTCGTCGGCAAACCCGAAGCGAGCCACCTTATCGAACAGGTCACTCCAAAAAACGGCGAAGCCGAAATGCCCAAGGGCAAGCCGCCGCTGATGAACAAGGAGGTCGAGCTGATCCGCCGCTGGATCAGCGAAGGAGCCCACGACGACACTCCGGCGAACGCGGTGGTGAACTACGATGCGGCGCATCCGCCGGTCTACACGCGCCAGCCGGTGATCTCGTCCATCGACCATTCTCCCGATGGAAGCCTCCTTGCAGTCGCGGGATTCCATGAAGTGCTCGTCCACAAGGCCGATGGATCGGGCTTGGTCGCGCGGTTGGTGGGATTGGCCGAGCGCGTGCAAACGGTGAGGTTTTCTCCGGATGGGACATTGTTGGCCGTGGCGGCCGGCAGTCCGTCGCGGACCGGCGAGGTCCAGGTGTGGGATGTAGCAAAACGGAAGCTGCTTGTCTCGGCTGCGGCGACCTTCGACACGGTCTATGGCGTGAGCTGGTCGCCGGACGGCAAGCTGATCGCGTTCGGCGGCGCCGACAACACGCTCCGGGCCATAGAGGCGACGACGGGCAAGCAGGTTCTCCAGCAGGGTTCGCACAACGACTGGGTGCTCGACTCCGTCTTCAGCACGAACGGCAGCCACATCATCTCGGTGGGCCGCGACATGTCGGCCAAGCTGACCGAGACGGCCACGCAGCGGTTCGTCGACAACATCACGTCCATCACGCCCGGCGCCCTGCGCGGCGGCCTGCAGTCGGTCGCGCGGCATCCGTCCAAGGACGAAGTGCTCGTAGGCGGTGCCGACGGCGTGCCGCAGATCTACCGCGTCTTCCGGAAGACGAGCCGGAAGATCGGAGACAATGCCAACCTGCTGCGGCGGTATCCCGCGATGGAGGGACGCATCTTCGGCGTCGCCTACTCGGCCGATGGTCTCAAGGTCGCCGCCAGTTCGAGCCTTGATGGACGCGGCTTGATCAACATCTACAACGCCGATTTCGATTCGACCCTTTCCACCAATCTGATCGCCGCCCTGGAAGTCGAAACCTCGGGGCAGAAGCCCAATCAGAGGGCGATGATCGAGGCCTACGTGACGAACGGCATCCGCCTTGTCCTCTCGGTGGCCGTTCCGGAAACGCCGGTCTACTCGGTGAGTTTTCATCCAGCTGGGCGTGTGCTCGCCGCGGCCGGGGCCGACGGGCAGATCCGTTTGATCGAAGTCGAATCTGGAATCGTCTCGAAGAAGTTCGCCGTCGCCCCGCTGTCGAAACCAGCCCGCGGCAGTCGGGTTGAACCCGCACCAACGATCGCGGCCGTGGCTGCCGGAGGTTCCAACGTCGTTGAATCGCTTCCCACCGGCTCTCGCGTCCTGTCGCTCGACGTCCAGCCGGACAAGATCCAGATCGGCACACGCAACGACTACGCCCAGGTGGTGGTGCTCGCGCGCTTGGCCGACGGGTCGTCGGTCGATGTCACGCGCCTTGCCGCCTACGAGGTTTCCAAACGACTCGGTGACGTGGGCGAACGGGGAATCTTCCAACCGAAGGCCAACGGCGCCGACCGCCTGAAGATTTCGTTCAGCGGCCTCAGCGCCCAGATCCCGTTCAAGGTGGCCGGGATGAAGGACGAGTTCGAAGCCGACTTCGTCCGCGACGTGAACCCTGTGTTGTCGAAGGTCGGCTGCAATGCGGGCACCTGCCACGGAGCCAAGGACGGCAAGGCCGGGTTCAAGCTCTCGTTGCGCGGCTACGATCCGATCTACGACGTCCGTTCGTTCACCGACGACATCGCCTCACGTCGCGTCAACGTCGCCTCGCCCGACGCCAGCCTGATGCTGATGAAAGCCACAGGCGCTATTCCCCATGAAGGCGGCCAGCGCATGACGGTCGGCTCGAAGTATTACGGCGTCCTCCGTCAGTGGATCGCGTCCGGCGCGAAGCTCAACGAGTCCACTCCCCGCGTCACGGCCATCGAATTGCTTCCGCGTGATCCCGTGGTGCAGAAGGTCGGGAGCCGCCAGCAGATGCGCATCGTCGCGACCTACGCCGACGGACGCACCCGCGATGTCACGGCCGAGGCCTTCATCGAGAGCGGCAACGTCGATGTCGTCTCCACCGACGCGGCGGGCATCGTCACCACCCTGCGCCGAGGTGAAGCGCCCGTGCTCGCCCGTTACGAAGGCGCCTATGCCGCGACGACCGTCACCGTCATGGGCGACCGTTCGGGTTTCGAGTGGCAGGACCAGATCGCCTACAACCGGGTTGACGAGCTCGTCGCGGCCAAATGGAAACGGATGAAGATCCTTCCCAGCGGACTTTGTTCGGACACGGACTTCATCCGCCGGGTCTTCCTCGATCTCACGGGCCTGCCGCCCTCCGCCGACGAAGTCCGCGCGTTCATCGCGGATAAGGGCGATTCGCGGATCAAGCGCGAGGAACTAATCGATCAACTCATCGGCACGCCCGCCTACGTCGAGCACTGGTCGAACAAATGGGCCGACCTGCTCCAGGTGAACCGGAAATTCCTCGGCACCGAAGGCTCGCAGCTTTTCCGTGAATGGATCCGCAAGGAGATCGAGGCCAACACGCCCTACGACCAGTTCGTCCGCAAAATCCTGACCGCGACGGGATCGAACAAGGAGCATCCGGCCGCCAGCTACTACAAGGTGCTGCGGACCCCGGCGGAGACGATGGAGAACACGACCCACCTGTTCCTCGCCACGCGGTTCAACTGCAACAAATGCCATGACCATCCTTTCGAGCGCTGGACCCAGGACCAGTATTACCAGATGACCGCCTTCTTCGCGCGCGTGGAGTTGAAGAAGGACCCGGCCTCCGGTGAGAAGACCATCGGCGGCACGGCTGTCGAAGGTGCCAAGCCGCTCTACGAGATGGTGGCTGACGCGGCCAAGGGCGAAGTGAAGCACGACCGGACCGGCCGGGAGACCGCGCCCAAGTTTCCGTATCCGGCGAAGGCGTCCCAGATCTCCACGAACGAATCGCGCCGCGAAGCCTTGGCCGCCTGGATGACCAGCCCAGACAACCGCTACTTCGCGCTCAGCTACGTCAACCGCCTCTGGGGTTACCTCATGGGCGTCGGCCTGATCGATCCGCTCGACGACATCCGCGCCGGCAACCCTCCGAGCAATCCGGAGTTGCTCGAGCACCTCACGTCCGAGTTCCTCAAGAGCGGCTTCGATACCCGCAAGATGCTGCGCCTGATCTGCAGCTCGCGAACCTATCAGCTGGAAGTCGCCTCCCAGAAGTGGAACGACGACGACAAGATCAACTTCTCCCACGCCACGGCCCGACGCCTTCCGGCCGAAGTCCTGCTCGACGCCGTCTTCAAGGTGACGGGTGCGACCCAGTCCTTCCCCGGCATGAAGGTCGGTCTGCGTGCCGCCCAGTTGCCCGATTCCGGCATCGACCTTCCAAGCGGGTTCCTCGCATCGCTCGGAAGGCCTGTCCGTGAGAGCGCCTGCGAATGCGAACGCAGCAGCGACCTGCGTCTCGGCAGCGTGATGTCGCTCCTGAGCGGCCCGGCGGTCAGCGGCGCTGTCGATGATCCGGCCAACTCCATCGCGTCCCTTGTCAAACAGCAGTCCGACGACCGCAAGGTCGTCGACGAACTCTTCGTCCGCATCCTCAACCGCAGCGCCAGGCCTGGGGAGATCGACACCGCGATCAAGTCGATGGGCCGGCTGGGCGGCGACCACACCCAGCTCACCAACACCCTCGCGGAGGCGGAAAAGGCATGGATTCCGTTGCTCGCGCAGAAGGAAGCCGCTCGCGCCTCTGCAGTGGCCCAGGCCACCGACGCGTTGGCCGCCTACAGGACCGAAACCGCGCCTGCGGTTGCGGCCAAGGAAAAGGAACGGGCCGACAAGATCGCCGCGGCGGAAAAAGCCTTCGCGGAGATTTCCCCCGCGCTGACGAACCGCGTCTTCCAGTTCGAGGCCGGTCTGACCAACGCGGATTGGGCGACGATCTGGCATTCGGGCGAGATCAAGGATCTGAAGTCCACCGGCGCGACCAAGCTCGAGAAGCAGAAGGACGGTTCGATCCTTGCCGTCGGTGGCGAGACGGAGAATCCCGAATACACCGTCGCTCTGGAGACCACGCTCACCAACATCACCGGCGTGAAGATAGAGGTCCTGCCGCACGAGTCACTGCCGGCCTTCGGGCCCGGCCGCAAGGATGGCAACTTCCTGTTGAGCGAGGTGAAGTTCGACTGGATCTCCCGCGG
The DNA here is from genome assembly GCA_038203875.1 of Verrucomicrobiota bacterium. GTDB lineage: Bacteria > Verrucomicrobiota > Verrucomicrobiia > Limisphaerales > CANJSG01 > CANJSG01. Next base: position 13,828 of record JBBRDN010000062.1, on the reverse strand, counting down.
CAACACCAATGCCAAGGCCAAGCCGATGGCCGGAAAGTTCACGGACGCGAAGGCGGATTACGTCCAGAAGGACCATGACTTGAAGTTCGTCTACGACGGCAAGACGGAGCAGGGGAAACGCGAGGGATGGGCGGTCGGCGGCGGCGTGACGGGCCAGCCGCATTGGATCACCCTGAAGCTGGAGAAGCCCGCCGGCGCGGTGGACGGCTCGAAGATTAATGTCAGCCTGCACCACCGCTTCCAGGCTCCATACAGCATCGGGCGATTCCGGGTGTTTCTCACGACGGGCTCGGATCCTCTCGCACCGGGATTGCCCGCTGAACTGGTTGCGGTTGTCGGCAAGTCCGCCGTGAGCCGCTCATCGGAAGATTCCGAACTGCTCCGCCGCCATGTCGAGTCGCACGACGCCGAGTTCCTCAAGCTCCAGCAGGCCGTCGTCGTGGCCCGACGGCCAGTGCCGGAAGATCCCAGGATCAAGGAGCTGCAGATGGCGATTACGAAGGCTTCCGATCTCGTCCGCACCGATCCGGTCCTCGTCCAGCTCCGCTCCGACGCGCAGTTTAGTGTCCGCCAGCTCACCGATTCCCGGCTGACCGCCGCCCAGGACCTCGCCTGGGCGCTCATCAACCATCCTGCCTTCCTCTTCAACCGCTGATTAACCCGCCACTCCCATGATTCGCATTCCCGGCCAACTCTGCAGCGACCTGTGCAACCCCGGTCTCAAGATGACCCGCCGCGACCTCCTCCGCATCGGCGGCTCCAGCATCATGGGGTTGTCACTCGGCTCCCTTCTTTCCCTCAATGCCCGCGCGAACACGATCGGCGCCAACGCGGGCGGACCCGGCTGGGGCAAGGCCAAGAGCGTGATCATGGTCTACCTCCAGGGCGGGCCGTCGCATCTCGACCTGTGGGACCCGAAGAAGGACGTGCCCGACAAGATCCGCAGCGCGTTCAACACCATTCCGACCAAGATTCCAGGGGTCCACTTCACCGAGATCCTGCCCAACCTCGCCAAGGTGAACGACAAGTTCACCATGATCCGCTCGATGGGCTACACGCCCAACGGCCTCTTCAACCACACGGCCGCCATCTACCAGATCATGACCGGCTACACGACCGACAAGGTCAGCCCGTCCGGCCAGCTTGAACCGCCCAACGCGAAGGATTTCCCGAACTTCGGCTCCAACATCGTCCGCCTGAAACCGGCCACCGAGCCGATGTTGCCCTTTGTCACGCTGCCCCGGCCGCTGCAGGAGTCGAACGTCGTCGGCAAGGGCGGCACCGCCGGCTTCCTCGGCAAGGCCTTCGACCCCTACACGCTTTATCCCGAGGGCGACGACATGGACATGTCGAAGATGGAGAAGATCAAGATCGACGACCTGAAGCTCCCGCCCGAGGTCTTCTCCGTGCGCCTGAAGCGCCGGGCCGACCTCCGCACCGCCCTCTCCAGCGCGATGCCCGAGATCGAGAAGGCCGTGGAGAGCTACAACCTCGACGAATATTACCAGCGCGCCTTGAACCTGATCGTCTCCGGCCGCGCGCGCGACGCCTTCAACCTCTCGGCCGAGTCCGATTCGCTCCGCGACCGTTACGGCCGGAACACCTTCGGGCAAAGCTGCCTTCTCGCCCGACGTCTGGTCGAGGCGGGCACCCGTGTCGTCGAGGTCGTGTGGCCCAAGGTGGCCAACTCCGACAACCATTCCTGGGACCACCACGTCGGCCTGACCGACCGCATGAAGAAGCAGTCCGGCCCCATGCTCGACCAGGGCCTCAGCGCGCTCTTCGAGGATCTCGATTCACGCGGCCTGTTGGAGGAAACGCTCGTCGTGGCCATCGGTGAATTCGGCCGCAGCCCGGAGAAGGGTGTGAGCACCTCCGGCAACGGCAACAGCGCCGATGGACGCGACCACTGGCCCTACTGCTACACCTCCATCATCGCCGGTGCGGGCATCAAGCGCGGCTACGTCCACGGCGAATCCGACAAGACCGCCTCCAGCCCGGCCAAGGATCCCGTCCATCCCAGCGAACTCCTCGCCACCATCTACCACGCCGTCGGCATCGACCCTGAGACGATCGTCTACAACCACCTCAACCAGCCCCGCGAACTGGTGAAGGCCAAGGCCCTGACGAAGCTCTTCGGGTGATCGTTCCGTAGGCCGGGCGTCCCCGCCCGGCCAGTGTGTGCGTCGGCTACTGCCCCGGCCTCATGCAGCAGAAGGTAGGGCGGGCTTCCAGCCTGCCCCGTGCTGACTATGGTTCCCGAATCGTCCAGCATCCTGATCTACCCGCACAATTTGATTTCAGGCCGGCAGCGCCTTGGGCAGGCAAGATGCACTGCCCTACTTTGCCGAGGCCGCTTTGCGGCTCTGTATGCAACTGCATGGGTCCGGCTGAGTGATGAGTGTGAGGTCGGTTTGCGGAAGATGGCCGTGCGCAAGCACCTCGAAGCTCAAGGCGAACGCACGCCGTAGAAGCGCTGCGGGCTGTTGGTGGCCGTGGGGTCGGTGAATTGATACTGGCCGGCCGGACCTTCCACCACCGGGCCGAGGTTGGACCATGAGTTGAAGGGCAACGCCACGTTGGTGGTGGCAAAGAGGGTGAAGCTCACTCCGGGCGCGTTGGTGAAACTGAACTGGAAGGTGCCGTTGCCAAGCCGCGTCGCGCCCGTGAGCAGCGGCGGAGTGGGCGGAGGCGCGACGACCACCGTGCGGTTGATGGTGCCGATGCCACCCAGCAGATTGGTGCTGGTGTAAGTGAGGATGTAGGTTCCGGGCGTGTTGACGTCCACACTGCCGCCCACGGTCACGGCCACCTTGCTCAACCCCACGGGGATGTCCGTTTGGTCATAGTTATTCAGTCCCCACGCGGTGACCGTGCCGTCGCGCTGCAGCGCCAGACTGTGCAAACCTCCGCCGGCAATGGCCACCACATTGCTCAACCCCACGGGGATGGTCGCTTGGCCAGAGGAATTGGCTCCCCACGCGGCGACGGTGCCGTCGCGCTGCAGCGCCAGACTGTGATTTTGGCCCCCGGCAATGGCTACCACGTTGCTCAACCCGGCGGGGATGGTCGTTTGGCCATAGTTATTCTGTCCCCACGCGACAATCGTTCCATTATTCTTCAGCGCCAGACTGTGATTTCCCCCCCCGGCAATGGCCACCACGTTGCCCAATCCCACAGGGATGTTCGTTTGGCCGACGACATTGCGTCCCCACGCGACGACCGTCCCGTCGCTCTTCAGCGCCAGACTGTGATTGGCTCCCGCGGCAATGGCCACCACGCTGCTCAAATCCACGGGGATGTTCCTTTGGCCAGAGGCATTGTCTCCCCACACGGCGACCGTCCCGTCGCTCTTCAGCGCCAGATTGTGATTGGCTCCACCGGCAATGGCCACCACGTTGCTCAACCCCACGGGGATGGTCGTCTGGGCAAAGGTATTGGTTCCCCACGCGGTGACCGTCCCGTCGCTCTTCAGTGCTAGACTGAGATATTCTCCCCCGGCAATGGCCACCACGTTGCTCAACCCCACGGGGATGGTCGTTTGGCCACGTCCATTGTTTCCCCACGCGGCGACCATCCCGTCGCTCTTCAGCGCCAGACTGTGAAAATTTCCCCCTGCAATGGCCAGCGGTGCGCCCGTGGCGGTCGCGCCCGGGTCGGTGAAGGTGCCCTGGTATCCAATTGTAAGATTGGTCGCGCCATTGAGCGCGAGCGCGGGCGAGCCGAACAGGACATCAAGTCCGCGCACCAACCCGAATGCATTGGAAGCCACCAGCCGGGCATGATAGTTGACCCCGGGAGTGAGGCCGGTCAGCAGATTGCTCATCCCCACGGAAGCCGCACCACTGCCCACGGCCACGGGCGCGATGAGATTGGTGTTGTTCACGGCATAGAGCCCCCACTCGAACCACGCGGTCGTGTCCGAACCGTTGGGGTTGGCCGTGCCGTTGAGGCTGGCGACCGTGTTCGAGAGACCGGTCGCGGCGGTAGTGATAACGACCGGAGCATCGGCGTAGACGCTAAAGTCCAACCCCGCCATGGCGAGGACGGACAAGACAACTTTGCGCAAGGTTCTCATGGTTTGATTTTCTGCCCGCCCGGGGCCGTTCCTTTTAAGAACCGTGTCGTAATCATCGCTGATCCACAACGCCGAAACCGAAGCCTTCCTCCTCGGCAGTCAGCGAACTTCGGGAGCGTCTGCAACCCTTCCAGGGCTGGTGCACATCGGGAGCATTTCACCCATGGCTCACATCATGGGCTACTGTCTGTCGCACCTCCGGTGCTCGTTCTCCGATGGTGCGGTTTGAAGAGCGTCGTGAAATTCGAGCTCGGGATTCGTGCCCTCATTCCACTGGAAACACGGCCGCCGCTGCCTACTGTTTCCCTATGCGCCGTCTCCATCGAAGTATCCTGCTTGCCGCGATTGTCTCTTCCCAAGCCGCCATCGGGGCGGAATCTGATCCCGCCGTCAGCGCCGGAGGTTCGGCTGATCCGCAGGCGGCCATCAAACGCTTCCGCGCCGCGCCGGGATTGAAGGTGGACCTCGTGGCGGCCGAGCCGTTGCTGCAGAACGTCGTCAGCTTCAGCTTCGACGGCGCGGGCCGCATCTACGTCGTGGAGACGCATCGCCGGCGCACGTCGGTCTTCGACATCCGCAACTTCCCCGACTGGCTCGATGCCGACTACGGCCTGCGTTCGGTCGCGGATCGCGCCGAGTTCTACCGGCAGGAAGTGTCCGACCAGAACCCGTCGTTCATGGCTGTCGTCGGCAAGTCCAAGCGCGGCGGTTTCGGCGACTTCAACAAGGACGGCAAGGTCACCTCGGCCGATCTCGAAGTGGAGTCCGAGCGCATCCGCCTGCTGACCGACAAGGATGGGGACGGCCATTATGACGAGGCGGTCACGTTCGCCGACGGGTTCAACTCCTCCGTCTCCGGCGTCGCGGCCGGTGTGCTCGCGCATGGGACCAACGTCTGGTTCACCTGCATCCCGGACGTCTGGCGCTTTGGTTTGCCGACGGCGGCGTTCACGCCGACCGAGCCCATCAACGTGGCGGCAATCGACACGAAGTCTCCCATCACCAGCGAGAAGATCGCTTCGGGATTCGGCGTCCACATCGCGTTCGGCGGACATGACATGCACGGGCTCAAGCTCGGACCGGATGGCCGCGTCTATTGGTCGATCGCCGATCGCGGCACGACGTGGCGGTCGAACTTCACCTCGCGGTTCTTTCCCGGAGAGACCTTGAAGAACCTTATCCCCGACACCGGCGCGGTCTTCCGGAGCGAACCCGACGGCTCGAACATCGAGGTCGTGGCCGTGGGGCTCCGCAATCCGCAGGAGCTCGCCTTCGACGACCAGGGAAACCTCTGGACGGGCGACAACAACGCCGATGGCGGCGACAAGGCCCGCTGGGTCTACGTCCTGCCCGGCAGCGACAGCGGTTGGCGCATCGGTTGGCAGTGGCAGAACTCGCCGAAGCTCGGCGCATGGAACGCCGAGGGCCTGTGGTGGAACGCGGAGACGAACACCGCCGCCTACATCCTGCCGCCCGTCGGCCACGTGGGACGCGGACCTTCGGGTGTCGCGTGGTATCCCGGCACCGGCATGCCGGCCAAGTATGACGGGCACTTCCTCATGTGCGATTTCCCGGACGGTGTGCGCAGCTTCGCCGTGAAGCCGCGCGGCGCGGGCTTCAGCGTGACCGACGATCAGCAGTTCCTCTGGGGCATCTTCGCCACCGATGTCGACTTCGGACCCGGTGGAGGCGCGTTCGTCTCCGACTGGGTGGAAGGCTGGGAGAAGACGGGCAAGGGCCGCATCTACCGCGTGGCCGATGAAGCAACCTTGAACCAGCCGATCGTCCGCGAAACCCGGCTGCTGCTGGCGGGCAATTTCTCGAAGAAGCCCGTCAGGGAACTCGCCCAACTCCTCGGTCACCGCGACCAACGCGTCAGGTTGGAGGCTCAATGGGCATTGGCCGCCAACGGTTCAGCCGGCTGGTCCGTCTTCAACGAAGCCGTGGCCAGGAACTCGAACCAGCTCGCGCGTCTCCATGGTGTCTGGGGCCTGGGCCAGATCGCGCGGAACCAAAGCATGGCCGGGAACTCCTCCCGGCGTCTGCTCGGACCGTTGCTGGGCGCCGCCGATCCCGCAGTCCGCGGCCAGGCCGCAAAGGTCCTGGGCGAACTGGGCGAAGGAAGCGCCCTTCCAAAAATCATTGGCCTGCTGGCTGATGCCAGTCCGCGCGTCCGCTCTCTGGCGGCTATTGCCGTCGGACAGCTTGGTTCCTCCGAAGCTACTGCGGCGCTCGTCGCGGCTGTTCGTGAGAACAATGACCAAGACGGTTGGCTGCGGCACGCCCTCGTCATGGGACTCGTCGGTGTGGCCACGCCTGAACAGATCACCGCGCTGGCGCAGGATGAATCCGAAGCGGTCCGCATCGCCGCCGTCCTTGCTCTTCGTCGCTGGCAGCATCCCTCGCTCGCGCTCTTCCTGACAGACACGTCGCTCCGCGTCCGGGCCGAAGTCGCCCGCGCCATCTATGACCAGGGGTTGAAGGATCTTTATCCGGCGCTCACCAAGGTCTCGGCCCGCGACGGCGTTTTCCTGAAGCGCTCGTTTGATCGTGAGGAATCCGTTCTGCGCGACGCCATTGAACTCCGCGTGGCCAACGCGCTCTTCCGTCGGGGCACCGCTTCCGATGTTTCCGCGCTGGCCGACATGGCGAAGTCTTCCGCATCCGCCGCCATCCGAGGAGAAGCGGTGACTCTGCTGGGCAACTGGCCCAATCCGCCGAAGCGAGACCGTCTCACCGGCCTCTTCGATCCGACACCGGCGCGAGATGCCGCTCTCGCAGCCGAAGCGTTGAAAGCAATCCTTCCCGCGTTGAAGGCGGCTCCGTTGCCGAAGGATCTGGCCGAGCTTCTCGCCAAAGCCGAACGCAGCCTCGGGCTCGTCCAGACAACCGCTGCGCCGACAACCCTGGCCGGGCTCAAGGCGTGGCTGGATTCCGGCAAGCTCCCCGACCAGCGCACCGCGATTGGACTGCTGGCCAAGCGCCCCGATGCCGAAGCGGCGCTGAAGCCGCTCGTGGAGAAACTGGCCGCCGGCCAGCTCGCGCCGGAACTCGCCGCCGATGTCTGGGATGCGGCTGCGACAGGAAGTTCCGCCGCGCTCAAGGCGCAGCTCGAAGCCTTCACTGGCAAACTGGATTCCTCCGACAAGCTCGCCGCGTTTCGTTCTGCTCTCGCGCCGGGTGATGCGTTGAACGGACGCCGGCTCTTCAACGAGAAGCAGGAGTTGGGTTGCCAGCGTTGCCACAGCATCCAGAAGGGGGACGGCGGCGAAGTCGGGCCGCTGCTCAGTGGTGTCGGCACACGCCAGACGCGGGAGTATCTGCTGGAATCGATCGTCTACCCGAACGCCAAGGTGGCGGCCGGGTTCGAGCAGGTGCTTGTCGAGATGAAGAACGGCCAGACCTACGCCGGTATCATCAAGTCGGACAAGGCCGATGTCCTTGAACTGCTTTCCGCCGAAGACGGCCCCGTGAAGCTGAAGTCCGCCGACATCAAGAGCCGTGAACGTGGTCCATCGTCCATGGCCGAAGGGCTTGGCGACCTGATGACCCGGCGCGAGCTGCGGGACGTGATCGAGTTCCTCGGTTCCTTGAAGTGAGCCCGACTCGTTTTCATTTGACCGTTGTCCCGGCACCAAGCCGAATCACGTCCACACTTATGAAACTAAAACTGTTCGCCACACTTATGGCCGGTGCCTGCCTGTTGGCCGCTTCCGCTTCCGCCGCCGAATCCGCCAAGCCGGCCGATCCGCGCTTCTTCGAACTTCGCACCTACTGGTCGCCCGAGGGCAAACTGCCCGATCTCCAGGCCCGCTTCCGCGACCACACCCTCGGCATCTTCAAGAAGCACGGCATCGAGAGCATCGCCTACTGGGTGCCGGTCGATAACAAGGAGAACAAGCTCGTCTATCTGCTCGCCTACCCGAGCAAGGAAGCGAAGGAAAAGTCGTGGAAGGAATTTTTCGCCGATCCCGAGTGGAAGGAAGTGGCCAAGAAGACCGAGGCCAACGGCAAGATCGTCGCCAAGGTCGAGTCCATCAACCTTGTGCCGACCGACTACTCCGCCACTCTCAAGACCGGTGATCTCTCCAAGGGCGGCGTCTTCGAGATGCGCACCTATACGACCACTGAAGGCAAGTTGCCGAACCTCGACGCCCGCTTCCGCGATCACACCGTCAAGCTGTTCGAGAAGCATGGGATGATGAACTACGGCTACTTCCACGTGGCCCCCGGCGGCAAGGGCGCGGACTCCACGCTCCTGTATTTCCTCTCCCACAAATCGCAGGCTGCGGCCAAGGAATCCTTCGGTGCCTTCGGTAAGGACCCGGCATGGAAGGAAGCCCGTGAAGCCAGCGAGAAGAATGCCGGCGGATCGTTGACCGTCCCTGGCGGCGTGAAATCAGAGTTCCTCGTCCCGACCGACTACTCGCCGACGAAGTAATCGATCTTCCCCCAAAGCAAAGCCCCGGATCGCAAAACGGTCCGGGGCTTTTTGCTGGTCGCAGGAGAACATCGAACAACCAACAGCCAAACGCGGAGAAGATGGCCGGGGCAGTCGATCTTGATAAACACGTCCTTACTAGCCTACGACTTCGTTTCCCGCCGGAACGCTTCCGCGATGATCGAGATGCTGTGTTGGCAATCGGGTTTGGTTTGGTCCTTGGAGGCAGCGAGGCCGACGCGTAGCTGGGCGATGCAGCCGGGGTTGGCTGAAAGCAGCACGGACGCCTTGGTGGCGGTCACGTGACCGAGCTTTCGGTCGAGAAGTTTTCCGGCCATTTCCGGTTGGGTGAGATTATAGATGCCCGCGCTACCGCAGCACCAGTTGGCCTCGGCGAGTTCCGTCACTTTGACGCCCGGAAGGGACTTGAGGAGTTGCCGTGGCTGGTTGGTGATCTTCTGGCCGTGGCAGAGATGGCAGCTGTCGTGGTAGGTCACGGTTACTTCTTCGCCGGGTGCGACCGGTCCCGACTTGGGTGGCGTGAAGCCGATCTCGACCAGCCATTCGTGGATGTCCTTCACCTTGCGGTCCCAGGCGTGCGCGCGGGCGAGATAGACCGGATCGTCCTCCAGCAAGGTCGCGTAGTGTTTCAGGTGCGAACCGCAGCCGCCGGCGTTGGTGATGATCGCGTCGAACTGGTCGGGCGGAAATTGGTCGATGTTCCGCCGCGCAAGGATGCGGGCGAGATCCCATTCACCGTTGTGGGCGTGGAGCGAGCCGCAGCAGTTCTGCTGGGGCGGTGTCACGACTTCGCAGCCTTGCCGCGCGAGCACCTCCACGGTGTCGAGGTTCACGTCGCTGAACATCAAGTCCTGCGCGCAACCGGTGAGCATGGCCACGCGATGACGTTTTGCGCCGAGCGCGGGCGTGACCGGAGCGATGAGGTCGGCCGAGAAATGGTCGCGCATCGTTGGCGTCATGGCCTCCAGTTCGCGCAGGCGTTTCGGCAGAAGACGCGTCAGGCCCAGCGTGCGGATGAGAGACTGGAAACCGAGTTCCTGCCAGAAGCGGATGAGACGACCGAGCAGCTGCAGTCGGCCGAGGTCCATGAAGAGCCAACCCACCGTGACGCCGCGGATCAGGTCGCGCTTGGGCGACTGGAGCACACCCGCTTCCTCCACGTCGGCACGGGCTTTCTCGAACAGCTCGGCGTAGTTCACTCCGGCCGGGCAGGCAGTTTGGCAAGCGAGGCAGCCGAGGCAGAAATACATCTCCTCGCCGAAGGCCTCGGTGATCGTCAGGCGGTCGTCGGCGACCGCGCGCATCAGCGCGATGCGGCCGCGCGGGCTGTTGCGTTCGAGCTTGGTGTCGTCGTAGGTCGGGCAGGTGGGCAGGCACATGCCGCAATGCATGCACTGCTGCACGACGGAGTAGTCGAGGTCCTTCAGATGGGATTTCACGGCCGGCACGGTCGGATAGTGGATGAAGCCAGGCGCGTTTGCCAATGCGACCAGCGGACAACCTTCATCACGGAGTCGCGGACGACGTGTGGTCCTGGATGATCCTCCAGCCTTCGGGAAACCGGCGCAGCGTCAGCGTGAAGAGTCCGTTCGGCGAATCCTTCTCCCGCGTCAGGCGCCATTTGCCGAAGGCGTTGGCGGCATCTGCTCCGAGCGGCGTGATTTCCAGTTCGGTGAAGTCGAGCCGGCCCATCGCGGCCTTGTCCGGGTAGCTCTTCTGATACCGCTCCAAGGTCGGCTGCCACCCGCGCGTGACGTTGCCGCCGGAGGCAAAGCGCAGGTCGGGACTGTTCCAATAGCCCTTCATGAATCCCGGGATGTCGCCCCGGTTCCAGGCGGCGGACTGGTCGGTGAGGAGACCGGTGATCTCCACCTTCGAATCCGAAGCCGATTCTGCGGCGAAGAGGACAGCAACGGTCCCGCAGGCAAAGAGGAACGTGAGGAAGAGGCGTTTCATATAGGGAGAGTGCCCGATTGCCGGCCTTGGAACAACGGCGGGAGCGGAGCAATCAGCCCCGGCGCAGCAGGAGCGATGTCGCGAGGTAGGCGTCGTGCGCGGTCAGGCCTTCGGCCGGATCGGTCTGGATGTGGCGATGGCGGTTCGGATGCAGATCATCCCGGTCGTCGAGGATGACGAACGCCGCGATTGGGAAGGGGGCCTTGTCGAGCCACGCTTGGATCTCCTGGCCGCGTGGTTCGCCCGGCAGGTCGGGCGTCTTGCCGACGACCCGGGCTGGGAGCACACCCTGATCTGCCAAATGGCGGGCGATGTCCTCCAGCGTCCAGTCAATCCGCCAACTGGAGGAGATGACGACGACCGAGTCGGTGGAGCTGAGGATCTCGTTCAGGTTGGCGACGGCCTTCTTGGAGAATTCGACGAGCGATCCCAATTCGTCCCGGCTCCGCTCGGAGTTCAGCACACCGTCGATGTCGAGGAACACTACGCAGACGGGAGAAGCTGTGTTCTCAGACGCTATGGTCGATTCCTCCCGGCCAGTCATCTCTTTCGATCAGTGCTCCGCCGCTCCCTTGAACTCGTCCGCGTGATACGAGCTGCGGACCATCGGGCCGCTGGCGACGTGGACAAACCCGAGTCCTTCGGCGATCCACTTGAACTCGGCGAACTTGGCGGGCGTGACGAACTCGACGACCGGCAGATGCTGGAGCGTCGGTTGGAGGTATTGGCCGAGCGTCAGGATGTCGACATTGGCCGCGCGCAGGTCATGCATCGACTCCACGACTTCATCATGGGTCTCACCGAGGCCGAGCATCATTCCCGACTTGGTATGCATGGTGGAACCGCCGCGTGCCTTGGCCTTGGCGAGGACAGCCAACGACCGGTCGTAGGTCGCACGATGGCGGACCGTGGGCGTGAGGCGCCGGCAGGTTTCGAGGTTGTGGTTGTAGATCTGCGGCTTGGCGTTGAGGACGATGTCCTGGGCGAAATCGCGGTCGAGGAAGTCGGGCACGAGCACCTCGATGACGATGCCGGGATTCAGCTCGCGCACCTTCTCGATGGTCAGGCGGAAGTGCTCAGCTCCGCCGTCCTTGAGGTCATCGCGCGCCACGGCCGTGATGACGACGTGTTTGAGCTTCATCCGGCGGGTGGCTTCGGCCACGCGGGCGGGTTCGTCGGCATCGAGCGCGAGAGGCTTCAAGGTGGCGACGGCGCAGAAGCCGCAGGCGCGCGTGCAACGGTCGCCGGCGATCATGAAGGTCGCGGTGCCCTTGCTCCAGCACTCCCAATGATTCGGGCATTTGGCGCTCTCGCAGACGGTGTGCAGCTTGAGTTCATCGAGCAGCGAGCGGGTGTGGGCGAAGGTGTCGGAGGTGGGCAGCTTGATGCGGAGCCACTCCGGCAGGCGCGGACGGGGCTTCAATTCGATGGGCGTCGCGGTCGACATGTCAGGGAAGAATCTGCGCGCTGCAGCCGGTGACGCCAAGAAGGAATGAGGGACGTTGGGCGGACCAGTAACCGACCTTTACGGGGAGCGGACTTCAGCCCAGCGAGGCGCCGCAGTGGACGCAGAACCGGTTGCCCGGCGATCCCGGCTTGCCACAGCGGGTGCAGAATTTTGTTTGCGGCTCGGGTTTCACCACATGGCCGGTTTCGCCACGGATAAACCGTCGATTGGCGATGTAGATGTCCACGCTGATCCCGCCGCGGAGGAGCGCGTCGAGGTTGTCGGCGAGAAGTTTTTCGGACCGGTCGAAGGCCTCGGTCGGCTTCTTCAGGAGGTTCATGGCCTCCACGAACTCGGTGTCCTTGAGCCTGCCGTCGGACCAAAGCTTCTCCACCTGGGCGCAGCGCTGCTTCAGTTGCTCCTGTCGAAGGCGTTCGTTGACGTCGAGTTCCCGGACCCGCTGGGCGATTTTCTCCGGGTCCACCGCGATGAGGATTTCGCCGCTGCCCTCCGAAACGAGATACGGATCCTGCGGCTCCTTGCCGAGACGACGGACGGTCTGGGGAACCTGCCGTTGAAGGTATTGAACCGCGTCCTGGATCGACACGTAGCCGTCGTCGTCGTGGTCGGCCTTGCCGCGGAACGCCTCCAGCAGGTGGTGGGTGAAGATGCCGTGCCCGAGACTCGCGTCCTCCCACGAACGTTGGTTCGGCTTCGCAGCGGATATGACGACGCGCCCTTCGCCTTCGGCCAGCCGCTCGAAGGTGGGGAGGCTGGCGACGCCGAGATCGCGTGCGCCCTGGCGCGCCACGCCGCCGGAATGGCAGGCATCGAGGAAGACGACCGTGCGGCGCGCCTTGATGAGGCGCAGCAGTTTGTTGAAATCGTCGTTTGCCAGCGCGGTGGAAAAGAGGTCGTCGGGATCGGCGTCCCACGGGAGGAGATAGCTGACCTTGCTGTCGGGATCGTGGCCGGTCCGGTCCGCCTCCTGGCCACCGTGCCCGGCGAAGAATACGAGGACGGTGGACTCGGGTGTCGTGCGTTTGGCCAGCCAACCGCTGATGGCGCGCTTCAGGTTGACGAGCGTTGCCCTGTCATCGAGCAGCAGCTGGATGTTTTCCCGGGGCAACCCGAGATGTTTCGGGTCCGCCAGAAAATCGTTGATGGCCTGCGCGTCGGCGCGGGTAAAATTGAGCGCGGAAACTCCCGGGTGCTGGTAGTTGCCGATGCCCACCACGATCGCGTGGGCGTCGCTGCCTGATACATTGACGGTGGTCTTCATGCCGGTCGCCCTGCCGGAGAGCTGCGTGCGCGCCGATGATCGATCCACTCGAGGACGGTCCGTGCGACGATGCCGAGGAGATTGAGGCATAGCATGACCATTCCGACGCCGGTGACCGCTGTGATGCTCTGGAAAATCGCGGGATTCCGACTCCAAACCAGCAGAGTTATCAGGCATGCGGAGATCGTCAGGGGACCGAGCAACGACCATCGGCCGGCCGCGGCCGAGGGCAGTTCCGGGGCGATGGCGTGGTCGACGGATTGCAGCAACGGAAGCAGGAATCTTGGGAGCGCCGCGCCGACGCCGATTCCCGTGATGGCCCGCACCCAGCCCGGAGTCTCCCACAGGTTCAGCGCGTTGGCCCAACCGTCCACCAAGAGAGGCAACATTCCGCCGGAGAGGAGGAGAGTCGCGCGGATACCCGGGAGCTTGCGCCGCCAGCCGCCTCCATCGAAACCGATCCAAACGTAGGCTGCGAAAAGTCCGACATAGATTCCCGCGCACCGGTAGCACAGAGGGAAGACGATCCCGTCCTGGTGCGGCGAACGACCTGGCAGTTGGTGGCAGAATATTCCGATCCAGTCGGTCATAGGACTGGTTCTG
>JBBRDN010000061.1:0-20776 GCA_038203875.1 Verrucomicrobiota bacterium | reverse complement strand
AGGCATCAGGCAGCACGCAACGAACTACCTGGCCGGTGGTGTCTGGACCCATTGGCGATCGCGACGACCTATACCTTGCAGGCTGCGGCTGCAATCAACTCGCACGCTGTGGACGGCCGATCGAGCACCCCTTCGGCGATTAGTCCACACCCGGCGCCTCGGATTGGTAGAAGAGAAAGACGCAGGCAAGGCTCAGGCCCGTCAGCACGTGCCAGAACGCGTGACCGTAGGTCCATGGGCTCAGACCGGAAAGCCGCTGCGCAATGTCAATCTGCCGGCAGGCGGCCCCGCCCATCAGCGCGAAAGAGCTCGCGACGAGCCACCAGCCGTTGAGCCTGCCGCGGGAGGAAAAACGGTCCGCCACCGTCACGATCGAAACCGCGGAGATAAGCGTAATCAGCACGGTCGACGAGGACATGGACCACTTGAAGTAGAACAGCGAAGCGCTCGTGAGGGAGATGAGCCCGACGAGAAACGGCCACGTCGGCATGACGCGATCACCAAATCGGAGCGCCGGGAGGCGACGCGCCAGGCTCAGGCCGACGAGGCAGAGCATGGGCGGATACATCGACGCGACGTCGACCCATTGGCCGAGCCGGGTGAGAGACGCGTGGAAGAACCCGCTGCCGAACCCCAGGACGCAAGCCGAGACGCCGAACGCGAAGGTCAGAGCGGCGCGCTGCTTGGTGGCGAGCGGCCGGGGTTTCCCGGTCCGGCGAAGATCACGGTCGCCGAAGCCGAGCGCGTAGAAGCCGACGACGACGTAGGCGAGATTGGACCATGTGTTCAGCCGCGTGCGGAAGACCTCGCGGGTGAACACGCCCTCGGCATAGGCCGGCGATCGCAGCTCGCGGCTCTCCTGCCAGCCAGCCCAGACATTCCGATCCTTGCCCGCCCAAGCAATGCCGAGAAGGACCAGCACCAAAACACTGGTTGCGCTCCAGATGATGAGGTGGGCGCGCGCCGACAAACCCGGAGAGACGGACCGCAGGCTTCCGTCGTCACGCGATGGAACTTCAGGCGCGCTCGTCATCGGGTGAAGACGTCGAGCTCGTAGATGGACCAGTTGTATCTGGCGTTCGTGCCCGTCTGGCTGATCCGCAGGTAGCGCGCCGTCTGCGGGGGAAAGGCGACCGTGGTGATGCCGAGCCGGCCCCGGCCTTTGGCAACCGGTTCACCCCACGTGGTGCCATCCTTCGAGACGGAGACGGCATACTCGGCGGGCGAGTCCCAGAGCGCCCACGTGTTGTCCATGACCACCTTCGAGAACGTCTCGTCGCGTTTCATGTCCACCTGGAACCATTGCCCGGGCTGCTGGGTCCGGGTCATGTCGCGCCACCCTGTCCAATGGTCGCCGTCGAGCGCGTTCGCGGCGGCGATGTCGATGGGGATCTTCGCGCCGCTGAACGGAAACGTGCTGTCGGGCACGCACGCCGTGGCCGTCCACGTCTTCTTGTCGAGCGGTCGGTCCTTCGACGGAGGAGCCGGCACCGGCTTGGGTGAATCGGTCGGCAGTGTTCCAAGGCCCACGAAGTTCCACGAGCCGGGCCCGACGCTGAATTTCACATGGTCCGCGTCCTGTCCGATCCAACTCACTCCCGCGACTCCGCCGCGATACTCGCCGTCCCAAATCGTGGTCTCGCCGAGTTTGATTGAGTTCAAGCGTGTGAAGGACGCTCTGGGAATTCCGACGATCGCGGTGGTGTTGGCGGGCGAGATCAGGGCCAGCGAATAGTCGGAGGCGGTTTTCTTCAGGTCGACCGTGATGTCGCCTTTGATCGACGGCACCACCACTTTGATCGCCTTGAGAAACGCTTCCTTGGGCAGGACGTGATAAGTGCCCCATCCGGGCGTCTCCGGTGAGACTCCGGCGATGGTCTGCGACAGGATGATGGCGGGTGGATTCCATCCGTGGTTCAGCGAGGAGGCAGCATCAAAGTCGTCAACACGCGAGGCCCACCAGCGGTCGTAATGTTCCCATAGTGTGGTGAAGCTCGCCGGGATCATGGTTCGATAGCGTTCCTGCATCCGCATCAGGGCTTGCTCCTGTTTGCCCATCGTGCAGAGCGCCTCGAAAACCCAGCGGTCGAAGAAGCAGCTGGAGTAGGTCTTCTTGGTGAGGACGTTGTCGTAGATCGCCGGCCACTTGGAGCGGTCGGCGAGTCCCGCGTTCACGGCCATAGCATTGGCCCGGTCGTCCGGCTCGGTGACCTGCGACGACATGTAGTAGCCACCCTTCCAGTATTGGCTGTCGAAGGCGCTGCGGATCTCCTCAAGCTTCAGGTCGATGGCCGGGACATCGGCCTCGTGCCCGGTGGCCAACGCCATCTTCTTCAGGGTGCCGAGGCAGTTGTAGAAGAAGCACGTCTCGGTGACGGCCGTGTCCTTGTTCTCCTTGCCCCAGTCGAACCACGTGCGCTTGTTGCCGAACTTGTATGTCTCGAAAAGAAAGGTCTTCGTCGGCTCGTAGATCTTGCGCATCGAGTCGAGGTCGCCGGTCTGAAGGTAGTAGAACCACAGCCCGTAGTCGCCGAGGAACTCGAGGTGCTGCCCGGGATAGAACTTGGGTTCGAGTTTCCGCAGCACCAGTTCCTTGGCGAGCCGGTGGGCGTTCCTGTCGAAGACGTAGAAGCACTGGTTCAACTCAGGCGTGCCATCGCCCCAGAATCCAACTCGCTCACGGTCCGGGCAGTCGTAGAAATGATCCCGCATGCAGATGTAGGCCGTCCGGGCCGCCTTGGTCCAAAGCACATTGTAGTCGCTGTCGTTGCACTCGAACGAACCGGCAAAAGTCGTATCGTATCCCGTCTCGCGATACTTCACCGACTTCACGGTAACGCCGGCGGGAATGGTGTAGACGGCGCCTTCGCCACTGACCCAGTTCTTCGCTTCCACCATCTGGGAACCATTCCGCGTCGTGTAGGTCTCGGTCTTCGTGAGGTAGAGGACCAACGGGTTGCTGGAGTTGAAGTGGATGAGCTGGCCGGCCTCCGCCTCCAGTTCGATCGACGGCTGGAAATGGCAGTTGTAGGGCATCGTGCAGACCAGCTTCCACGGCTGGTTCTCCAAATGCGGGAGATCCTTCGACAAACGCACATACTCCTTCAGTCCGTAGTCCTTGATGACCGATGCGGTCTTGCCACCCAACAGATTCATCATGCCCTGGCCCAGCGCATCGCCGACCAGAAAGCAGGTCTCGGCGTTGCCAAACTCGTGGTGGCCGTGGCTTGGGTTCGGCGAGTTTTCAGGTTTGCGGACGAAGTCCCGCGTAGGGACGAAGAGCACAGTGCCCGCAAACTCCGGCCTACCTGCCGCGTCAGCCTGGGCTTGGCGGAGTTTTGCCCATTCCGGCGGCGCGTCCACCCACGGCCCCGTGAGTTCGCCAATGACCACCGGCAGCTTCGGAGCCTTGAACTCCCGCCGCACATCGTTGATCAGGTTGACGAGGTTCTGTTCATACTCGGGCATGGCTGTCTTCGGATTCACGCCGTCGTTCCAGCCATGATACCAGACAAAGCCCCCGAGCTCGTATCCGCGGCCTTTGGTTGCCGGGAACTCCGTCTCCATGAACGCGAGCGCTTCCTTCACCTGCTCAATCATCAGCCTGTAATACTTCCCCACCTCGCCGCCGGACGACGGTGGACGGAAGTCCTTGAACAAACTCTTGCCACCCCAGGCCGTCTTGATGAGCAGCACCTGGTTCTCCAGCCGGTCGCCCACGACATGGCCGAACTGGAGCTCGGGACCGAAGTGATGGGCATCTCCATAAACGGAAAACCCAACTCCCAACGGACCTGAAAGACCCTTCTGGCCTTCCCGCTGATAACGCACCCAGACATCGTCGCGCACGGTCCATTTGCCGTCGGCGGCGCGGAGATGTTTGAGCATCGGCGCCTTCGCCGGATCCCGCAGCAGCATCGCCAGCGTGCCTTTGCCCTCATTGTAATCCTTGCCCTCAAGATCCACCACGGCCTGCCCTTCCATGTTCGACTGCCCCGCGAGGATGAAGACCTTGACGGGTCTGGTCGCTTCGGCGGCGTGGAGGATTCCCGCAGGCAACAGCAACAGGGTCAGGAGCGCGAGCTCGATGGTGTTCATGTTGATCCCAGGTTCGTTCAACGGCCGCCCGGTTCCTTGGCGAGCACGGGTTTCGCGCCCTGCCAGCCCTTGCGCCATTGCGCGGTCAACTGCTCGACCAGCGCGGCGTTGGCAAGAAGGTCGGCGATGTTGGTGTTTTCCTGCGGGTCGGTCTGATGGTCGTAGAGTTCGATGGCATCGACTTTGGAATGGTCGTTGCGGCCGACCCAGGCGGTGAAGCGGTAACGGTCGGTCCGCATCGAGTAGCCCATCAGCGCACCGATGCCCGACTTGCCGGTGGCCCGCGGGTATTGGCTGAACGCGGCGGATTTCCACGGGCGATGCGGATTGTCGAGCAGCGGTTTGAAGCTCGTGCCTTCGAGATGCGCGGGCAGCGGCAGGCCGGCGAGCTCCGTGAGGGTCGGATAGATGTCCACGAACTCCACGATGGCATCGGTGCGGGCACCCGCGTGTTTCATGCCGGGCACCGAGAGGAGTAAGGGCGCCTTCGTATCGTTTTCCGTGTTCGAGTGTTTGCACCACGCGTCGTGCTCGCCGAGTTTCCAGCCGTGGTCGCCCCATAAGACCACGATGGTGTTTTTGCGGAGGTCGAGCCGGTCGAGCTCGTCAAGCAGCTTGCCGACCTGCGCATCCATGTAGCTGATCGAGGCGTAGTAGCCGTGCTTGAGTTGCCGGGCGAGGTCGTCGGGAATGGAGCCGGCCGGGATGGCGTGGTAGTTGCGCAGCTCGCCGCCGGGAAGGATCGAATACTCAGGCGCGTCCTTGGGCCGATATTTGTTCGGGGCGAGCTGGATCTTAGCAGGGTCGTAGAGATCCCAGTATTTCTTCGGCGAGACGAACGGCAGGTGCGGTTTGATGAACCCGACCGCGAGGAAGAACGGCTCGGGCTTCGTTCCTAGGCCGCGCAAAGTGGCCACGGCGAGATCGGCAACCTTGCCGTCCTGGAAGGTGTTGTCCGCAACGTCCGCACCTTCAAAGGCAGGGCCGCGCGAGTTCTTTCCCGCGGCCTGCTTCTTGGCCTTCTTTCCCTTAGGTTTCGGTTCCGCGTCGGGATCGGCCGCCTCCGGTTCGCGTTGGTGGAGCGCCATGTTCACCGCAAGGGCGTAGGGCTGCGCTTTGGGCGTCTGCCAGGGCACGGACCAGGTGGGCGAATCGTCGAAGCCGCCGTGGAAGATCTTGCCCATGCCCTGGACGAAGTAGCCGTTCTGTTTGAAGTGCTGGCCGACCGTCACGACGTTCGGCAATGCGGTCCGGAAATGGGTTTCCAGATCCCAGACCCTGGTCGTGTCGGGCCGCGTGCCGGTCATCAAGCTCGAACGCGATGGCGAGCAGACCGCCTGCTGGCAGTAGGCGCGTTTGAAGGTGATGCCGGACTTCGCTAGCCGTTCCAGGTTCGGGCTCTTGATGTAGTCGAAGCCGTAGGCCCCGAACTCTGGACGGAGGTCGTCCACCGCGATGAAGAGGATGTTCGGCTTGTTGGCGGCGTCCACCAGCCCGGCGGACAGCAGGCAGGCGATCAGTTGGAGGATTCGTTTCATGGGACTGGGTTCATTCCTTCGCGGACTTCTTCTTGCGATCCCGGTTCGCGTGGCGGCCGGTGCCATCGCCGGTGTCGGGGATGCCGCCGGCGGGATCCAGCTGGGCAAGGACGGCGGCGAGGCGGACGCGCGCTGCTTTGCTGTTCTCGGTGTCGGCGGAGGCGGCGACGAGCGTCTCGGTGAACGGGGCGCCGCTCATGTCGAAGAGTTCGCCCTTCTCGTTCAGCTTCCAACCGGCTTCGCGCACATACCACATGGCGGCGAGTTGATTGTAGATCCACGCGCGCTTCGTGCCCGCCTCGCCGCGCAGTTGTGGGGCGATGCTATGGCCGTCGAAGATTGTCTTCCCGGGCACCTTGCCGCCGGCAATCTCGGCGAAAGTGGGGAGCCAATCCGAGGAATCGATCAGGTCCGCGGAGATTTTTCCCGAGGGAACTTTGCCCGGCCAGTTGGCGATCATCGGAACAAGCCCGCCGCATTCGAGCATGGAGCCCTTGCTGCCGGAGAGGTTGCGGCCGCCAATGGTCGACAGCTTGTCCTGCGCTTTGCCAGTGCCGTTGTCGCCCATGAAGATGATGAGCGTGTTCTCGCGAAGCTTCAGAGCTTCGAGTTCGGCGACCAGTTTGCCGACGAGCTTGTCCATGTAGCGGATGTTGTCGCCGAACAGATCCTTGCTGTCGGGTGCGCTCTCGGGCGTGCGCACGATTTCGCCGTGCACGTGGACCATCGAGTAGTAGAGGAAGAAGGGCTTGGTCTGGTTCGCACGGAGGAACGCCATCACCCGGTCGTTCATGAGGTCGGGCATGTATTCCAGTTCGGCGAGCTTCAGCTCATTGCCGTTCATGCGGTAGCCCTCGGACTTCTTCGTCTTCTGGTTCCAGTAGAGGCCGCTGCCGTTGAAGCGCAGATAGTCGTCGAACCCGGCTTCGTCGGGATCGCCGGGAAGCTGGCCCCATTTGCCGATGGCGGCGGTCGTGTAGCCGGCAGATTTGAAGACCCGGCCCAGCTGGAGCTCCGTCTTCGGCATGCGCATGCATGCGTCCTGATTCGAGGAACCATTCCGGAACGCGTAGCGTCCCGTCATGATGAGGGCGCGCGAGGGCCCGCAAAGCGCGCCTGTGAAAGCCTGCGTGAAGCGCGTGCAGCCGCCGGCGAGCTTGTCGATGTTGGGCGACCTGTAGTTGTCCGAGCCGTAGCAGCCCAGATTCCCGATACCGAGATCATCGGCGAGGATGAAGACGACGTTGGGCCTTGACGGCGGCTTCGGTTCGGCCGCGGGCAGCGTTGCGGCCGACGCCAGCAGGAGAGCAGCGACAAAGACGAGGAGTTGTTTAATGCGAAGGTAAATCATGCCGTAGCTGCTTCGGCGGTCCCGACGGCCGGCCGGTTCAATGCAGGGCCCACACTTTGCGGTCGGGCGCCTGAAGGGATCGTCCCGTTCCTGATTCGGATTGTCCAAGCGATTTACAAAGCGCCCGGGCAACCGCGCGGTAGAAACTGCCCGGTAACCTTTCTCCTCCAATACGTCAGGTCTCCGTGACATGGTTTCGCAGCCGCCCGATGACCACTGAACCGACCCAGTCCAAGCCGCCTGCGCCATCGGCGAACGCGTCCGAAGGGTCGTTTCGCACCACCCGCTGGACACGGGTCGGCCGCGCCAAGGCCGAGTCGGACGACGGCCGGCACGCACTGGCGGAACTGTGCGACGCCTATTACGAACCGGTGGCCGCGTTTCTCCGGAGCGAACTCCGCGACGCGGACGCCGCGCGCGAGATGGCGCATGACTTCTTCGCAGGCGTGTTGGCGGGGGGAGCGATCGACCGGGCCGAGCCGTTGCGCGGCCGCTTTCGGTCCTACCTGCTCGGGGCGGTGAAACATTTCGTTTCGCATCGACGGGTGGCCGCAAGTCGACTCAAACGCGGCGGCGGCGTGGAGAACGTCTCGCTCTACGACACGGACACCGGCGAGACCCGGCCCATCGCCGACGGAAGCGCCTTGTCGCCGGATGCGGCGTTTGATCGCCAATGGGCGCTGACCGTCCTTGCGCGCGCACTGGAAGCACTGCGCGAGGAATGCGGGACGGAGGGACGCGCCGAGTTCTTCTCGCTCGTCAAACCCTGGCTCACCGGCGATGCCGCCCATGGAGACCAGTCCGTCTTGGCCGGGAAATGCGGCATGAATGCAAACGCGCTCAAAGTCGCGATCCACCGGCTCAAGCGGCGGTTCCGCGAGGTCCTGCGGGAGGAGGTTGCCGGAACGTTGGACGATGCCGGCGCGATCGAAACGGAGATGCAGGCCCTGTTCGCCGCTCTGGCCAGTTGAGGAACGAAACGTGGTAACCAAACGCCTCCATCGCGTCAGGACACCGGCATGAACGAATCCCTGCCGACGCCCGGTTCCTGCCCGAAGTGCGGCACGGTCCTGCCATCCGCCGCCACGGCCGGGCTTTGTCCGCGGTGCCTCATGGCCGAGGCGATGGCCGGGACGCAGCCCGAAGCCGAGCCGACGGCACAGGGCAATACAGTCCCGCCAGAAGAACTGGCGCCGCACTTTCCGCAGCTGGAGATCCTTGAATGCCTCGGGCGTGGCGGCATGGGCGTGGTCTACAAGGCCCGCCAGAAGTCCCTCAACCGTCTCGTCGCGCTCAAGTTGCTCGCGCCGGAGCGGGTGGCGGACGCGAAGTTCGCGGAGCGTTTCGCCAACGAGGCCCGCGCCTTGGCGGCGCTCAACCATCCGGGCATCGTCACCATCCACGACTTCGGCCAGGCGGGCGGATTCTACTACCTGCTCATGGAGTTCGTGGACGGCGTGAACCTGCGCCAGGCCATGAAGGCCGGCCGGTTTACCCCCGAGCAGGCGCTCGCCGTCGTGCCGCCCGTCTGCGAGGCGCTGCAGTTCGCTCACGAGCACGGCATCGTGCATCGCGACATCAAGCCGGAGAACCTGCTCCTCGACAAAGACGGCCGGGTGAAGATCGCCGACTTCGGGATCGCGAAGATGCTCCATGCCGACGGCTCCGACGTGGGGCTGGCGGAAAGCCAGCCGCCCGGCACCGCGCAATACATGGCGCCGGAGCAGAAGGACCACGGCCGCACCGACCATCGCGCGGACATCTACTCGCTCGGCGTGGTCCTCTACGAACTGCTCACCGGCGAACTCCCCGCCGCAAAACTCCAACCGCCCTCGCGCAAGGTGCAGATCGACGTCCGCCTCGACGAGATCGTGCTCCGCGCGTTAGAGACGAAGCCCGAGATGCGTTTCCAGACCGCCGCGGAGTTCCGCACCCAGGTGGATGCAGCCACCGACAAGGCGGGAACCGTTCCGGCGGCTGCGGATGGTGCTGTCAGCGGCGTGCAGCGGTTTTTCCAGGCGGTGCTGCCAGCGCGTTGGGCCGAGGCGGCGAAGCGAGAGTCGATGGGCTGGCATCTGGTCTGCAAATGCGGGCATGCCGAATCCGTCTGGGCGCGGGGAGGTATCCGCTTCGGAGCCGCCGGAAAACCGGTAAAACTGCTCTGGTGCCCGCATTGCCATCGCATGGGAATGCACACCACCGAGTGGCGGGGACCTTTCGCTTCGGGAGGTGCCGCGTCCGGAGCGCAACCGCCAAACCCGCCGCCGTCGCGTCGCGGCTGGCTGCTTCTCCTGCTGGCGCTCGCGGCCTTTCCGCTGACCATCGGCATTGTCCTGGCGGTGATGTTCGTGGCGTGGAGTCGCAATGGCGGAGACTCGTCTCCGCCAGGGATCGGGTTGACCGGAGTATCCGTTTTCTCCGTGTTCTTCTGTTTGTTCCTGCTGCTGCGCTGGCTGTGGATTCGTCGTAGCCGGCCGGCTCCATTTGTCAGCCGGACCAGCCGGGCCATCGGGGTCGGCCTGCTGGCTCTGGCGACGGCTTTGGGAAGTGCGCGATTGCTAGAGGAAAAGCAGGCCTACCTGGCCCACTTCACCGTGTTTACCGAAGAGAACCGGACACAGCGGACGATGTGGACGAAGGCCAAGGCGGAGGAAGGCCTGGCCCGCAGCACAGCGAATCGCCTCCAAGGCGAGGCGGCGAACACCGCGACCTCGGTTGATCGCATCCGGTTGGAAAAGGAAGCGGCCCAGAAGTCCGTTGAAGCGGCTGCACTGGGCACCTCAGCCGCGACGGCCCTGGCTCGATCCGAGGAGGCCTCCACCTCGTTCAACAGCCTGCATTTCCCGACCGAGGCCAACGTCATGCGCGCGCTGTTTCCGGCCGCGCCGCTCGTGGCCGTCGGCCTGTTTCTGCTCTTCCGACGGGGTGCGCCCCGGGCCGAGTCCTCTGTGGCAATTCCTCGAACTTGGAAGAGCTGGACGGGACTGGCCCTGCTCGCCTTCGGCGCGGGCGTTGCCGGCTTCGGCTTGTGGGCGCTGGCCCAGGTCGCGAACGACCCGAGCTGGAACCCCGGTCCTGGCGAAGGGGTCGTGACGATTGGATCATGGGCGCTGGTTCTGGTTTGCACGGTGGCCGGGTTCGCCCTGAGAAGTTCTGACCGGCCTGCGGACCCAGGACGCGGATCCGCTCTTCGTCAGGGCTTCCGCGAAACCATCCCCGGCTTGGGAGCCGTCATCGTCGCATTCGCCGTGGCGCGGTTTCTGACGATGCAGGAAGCGCGCTCACCGGGCGCGGTCGAGCAGTTCTTCGCCGTGCCCACGCCGTTGGTGAAATTCGAGTGCGTGCCCGTCGGTGTGAGCAACAACGTCGTGATCGTCGATGTGAGCACGGACGTTCAGCGGACTTCGGCCGAGCTGCGGGTGGGCTTCGCCGGTGCCCGGTTGCGCGGTGACGTCGAGGAGTCGTTGAACGACGCTTTCTTCCGGCCGTTCAACGGGACCTTCATCAAGCCGGTGCCACACGCGGGCAATCAGGCTTGGCGAATCCTTCCGGTAGGTCGGCAGACGTGGAGGATGGGATTTGTGCTGCCCGACGAGGTGATCGCCCGACGGGCCTTCGACAATCTCCGTCCCATCGGGCCGCTTCCTGTCAAGCCGCGCCGCACCTTCGCCGGCACGCTGTTCGACGTGCGGCTTGAGAACGGCGAGCTGTATGAGGCGTCGCTGGCAATTTCTCCGGTCGTTTCGTCGGGGGACCCGCGTTGGGTGACCGCCTCGGGTTATTCTTCCCACAATGAAACCTTCGTGGACTTGAAGTGGGAGGTCCTCGCGTCCAGACCGGGCCTCGCCCAGTTCTCGCGTGCCGGCACGCCGATTGCGGTCCTGCAGTCCCAGCACGACAAACAAGCGCAGCTCTATGGCGTCTCGGCCCGGCTGGAGCTCACCAAACTTGCTGCCAACCGCGTCCTGCTGGTCACAGAGGTTCGCGGCACGAAGACGCGCGAGGAGTTCGACGGCAACTTCCGGGAGCTCTCCGCCGAACTGCTGCGAACCGCGAGCTTCAGCGCGAAATCCGTGGTCAACACGACCATCGAGCTCTGCCAGTTTCGCGGAACATCGTTCAACGTCCAGGTGATGACCTCGGAGGCGCCGAACGATCAGGCCGATCGACGGAACGCCACGCCGGGCATTCCCTTCGGGTTCGGATCGATCGCGTTCCTGTTCCTTGCGATCGCGGGAGTCGCGTTGCTGGTCTTCCTGATCCGCAAAGGCGGGACTGCGGGAAAGATCGTGGCGTTGATCGCTATCGCGATCGTCCTGTTGACGGCTGTCGCTTGCTTCGCGTGGTTCGGCTACCGCCAGGCAGGTCCGGCGAAAGACTCCCTGCAAGGCGATGCTCACACTGCATCGGCGAAATCCGAGCAGATGGTTTTAGAATCGAATTCGCCCGTCCCACCCCGGCAACATCCACCCGGCGAGGTGCAGCAGACGCAGAACGGTTTCCGCCTGGCCTTGCCCGCATCGCGACTCGCCACCTTCGAGTTCTCCATCCGGCAGGCCGACGATACCTGGCAGCCGGTGCCTTCGCTCACCGCGCTCGTCGCCACCGGCGAGGGCGGCCGCTATTGGGATTTCCTCTGGTGGAGCGTGCGCCGGGGCAACGACGCCAACGCCACGAACCAGCTCTGGTTCTGGACCGTTGGCGCCAACGAGAGCGGCGGCCGGCCCATGCCGCAACTCGCCGACCATGGCACCAACTTCACTCACCACGTGCCGCACCGAGAAACCCTCGACTGGTGGCAACTCGCCGTGCCGCCGCGAGTGGAAATGACGCCCGGCACACGGCAGACAGTGACGCTCTTCCGCACGTTTGGCACAGCAACCGCGAGCGGGGGACAACCCAAGGAAGCCCGCATTGTCATCCGCTGCGAACCATTGCCGGCGGATGTGGCCGTCCCGACGGGACAACACCTCGTCCATGCCGGTCTCGCGGCGCACGCCTTGATCCGAAGTCGCCTGCAGACCAATGGCTACTCGTCTGACCCGGCGACGGCACCCCCGCGATAAGGGCGGACCGGTCCTGTCACCGACCGGGCGATGCTACTTCAACGCGTCCCGCTTTGGCGCGGCGGGAACGCTTTGCAGTTCAGGTTGCGTCGTCGCACGCGGCAGTGCCGAAGGGGATGATGCCTTTCATGATCTCGCCGGTCAGGCTTTCACTGCCATGGCCGCCTTGGGTCTTGGCCCTTTCCTCTTCAGCCCATTGCAGCCCGCATCGCCTCTGCCTTGTTCGTCCGTCATGAAGAGGACGATGTTGAGCCCGGCTGCCGCAGCGTCCCCGGCGACCGTAACTGCCGAGGGTATCAATCAACCCATGAGAATCAGGGCGGCAGCCGGGAGTCGCGTGGCGGTCAGGGTTTGGGGATCTGGTTCAACGTGTAGTAGGCGACGTCGTGCAACAGCCGCTCACCGCCGCGATCGCGCAGACCGGGCAGATGCAGTTCGTGGATGTGGCCGAGCACGAGTTTGTCCACGACCAACCGGACGCTGAGGCCGTCGGCGGCGGGTGTGGCGGATACGATGCGCTGATCGGCCTGTTCGATCTCGGGACCGCCGTAGGCGCCGAAGTAATGGTGGGTGAAGGTCTCCAGCGTGTAGCTCTCCGGATCGCGTGCGGCGGCCGGATCGACAGGCGAGGTGAAACGAAGCTCGAAGCCGTCGGGCTTGACGCGCATCGAGTGGACTTCGAACGGCACCTTGCCGGTCCAGTCGAGGCGTTGCAGCGCCTTCTCCGAGAGGCCGCGCACGGGCCAGCCGCGTTTGCTGCCGCCGACGAAGATCTGGCCGCGTTCCGTGAGCCGCCCGCCGATCAGGCCCGTGGCGAAGCCCTGCCGGAAGGGATAGCAGGCGCCCTGGTATTGCCCGTTCACCACTTCCATTTCGGCGCGCATGACGAGGCTCAGCGTGTAATCTCCGACAAAGAACTGGCCGGCGAAGGGGCCGAACTTCCCATCCGACACATCCGGCATCACGGCGGAAACGCTTTGCCCCATCTTCTTGTAAGGGAACGTCACCGCCGGAAGGACGAGTTGCGGGATGCGCTGGGCGTCGATGTGCCGACGACCCTTGTCGCCACCGGTGGGTTCAGCCGGACGCGGTCCCATGTTGGGCGCGTGGTCATACCACTTGTTGCCGATGGGATGGCCCATGAAGCCGCCGGGCCGCAGGTGCTTCAGGGTATTGGCGCTGGCCCATGGCCCCTGGCTCTCGGCGTAGAAGACATCGCCGGCGGCGTTGAACCCGATGCCGCCGGGGCTCCTGAGGCCGCTGCACATCGCTTCCCAACGGCCGTCCGGAAAATGCCTCAGCGCCCAGCCACGGAAGAGCCGGTCCGACGTGTAGCTGCCGGTAAGGCCGTGCACCGTCCAGATGGCGCCGTCCTTGTCGAAGCCCGAGCCGAAGTTGAACTCGTGTTCGCCGCCCCAGGCCCACGCGTCGCTCACCGTCTCGAAGCGGTCGGCGCGTCCGTCACCGTCGGTGTCGAGCACGCGGGTCAACTCGCTCTGCTGCGTGGCGTAGAGCACGCCGTCGCGCCACGCGAGGCCGAGGACTTCCGTGAGCCCGGTCGCGAAGAGCTTCCACACCGGAGCGGGCGGTGTGGCATCGGCACCGGTCGCGAAATAGATTTCCCCGCGCCTTGTCCCGACCACGAGACGCCCGTCCGTCAGCCAGAGAATGCTGCCCGCTTCCATGATCGCATCGGGAGGCATGGGCACGTTGGTTATGCGGTAAAATTCGCCTTCGCGGTCATTGACCGGCACGTCGGCGAGGTCGTCGGTGCTGAGGTTCTGCGTGAGGTCCGACGGCCTGACCCCGCGGCGGTAACCGGCGAAGTCGCTCTTCCTGGGCGCATAGGTCCCGACATGCGACACGTCCGCCTTCGCGATGATCTTATCCTCCAATCCGACGCACCAGTAGCAGGCGTTGACGATCATCCGGCGCACACCTTCCTCCTTGAAGTCATCGCCGTAGCCCATGGTGGTCGTGAAGACGCGGGCGGCTCTGCCTTCGCCGCCGGTGAAGGTCTTGATCCACGCGACCGGCACGGGTGCCTTCCGTTCATCGAGCTGGTCGTCGGGCTTCAATCCCCGCAGTGGTTGGCCCATCACAAGCGGACGGCTGTCGCCTTCGAGCGTGGTAATCTTGTAGGCGTGGGAGAGGCCCCAGAGGCGTTCGATGCCGCGCAGGATCGGATGGTCCTTCATTTCGGGAACCATGATGCCGAGCGTGCTTTGGCTGCGGTAGCCGCCGTAGTGGTCGACCCAAGTCTCGCCGAGGACCTGCCGGCCGAAGCCGCCCTTGAAGTCCGGATGCGGCCCACGCCACGCCCACTTGGAATACTTCTCCTTCTGGAACTTGTCGTAGTCGAAGGCGTGGGTCGCGGTGCGGATGCCGATCACCGGCCGGCCCGAATCCACGTAGGCCACGAACTTCGCCATCTGGTCCTCGGGCAGGTGACGGAACCGAGTGAAGACCACCATCAGGTCGGCATCCTTCAACGCGTCGAGGCCGGGAATGTTGTCGGGCACGGCGGGATCGATCTCGCCGGTCTCGCGGTTGATGGAGAAGAGGACCGTGCAGTGGAAGCCGTGGCGCTGGGCGAGGATCTTGGCCATCGCGGGCATCGACTCCTCGGAACGGTATTCCTCGTCGCCGGTGATGAAGACGATGCGCTTGCCCTTGCCGGGTCCTGAGCCGCCTTTGTAGGTCAGCCACTGGTCTTCGGCCGCGGATGAAGTGGGAACAAACAACGCCACGAGGGCCAGCGCGACCAATGCCCGAAACGCCGAAGCTGAGTTACCAAACATAGTCGACCTCCAGTTGATTGTTCCCGGCGCGCGCGCCAATGGGCACGAGCAGTTCCTGTTTGTCACCGTCGCCGCGCACGAACGCCTGTGCACCGGCACCGATGCGAATCATAAGGGTCTCGTCGAGACGCCATGCATTCTCGCCGGTGACCCTGAGCTTTCCGGCTGCGAGGCGGAAGTGGAGCCCAGCCAGCGGCGGACCCGTGAACTTCACCGTGCGGTGCAGTCCCGACTTTCCGCCGACATCGATCGGGCTGACGAAATCCTCCATGGCCACCGAGCGGAAGGAATAGAGCAGCGTCGGGCGTTTGAGCGTGTCGAGCTGGAGACCGCCGAATTTCATGCCCGCTTCCTTGCTGGAACCGCTTGGCCATGGGGTCGCAGCGTCGGCCAGAAGGGCGAGCGGTGGACCATGGGGAAAGACCACCACGTCGCTGCCAAGCGGCCGGATGTTGCCCATGCCCTGGACTCCCCAATGGGCGCCGGCATTGAGGAAACGTCCGCGCCACAGAAGCGCGAGCCGCATCTCCTCCGAGTCGAAGGCCATGTTCAGCTGGCCGGGATAACCGGTGGCGATCCCGCGGAAGCCGGCTTCCCAGAGCTTGCCGCGATAGACGACCGGTTCGCCGCCCACGATGAGTTCCACGTTCTGCCGGCTCAGGCCTTCGGGAAACCTGGTGCGCGGCCCGTCGGCGAGATAGGTCCACAGAGCCGCGTGCTGGCGTTCGGTGTTTCCGCCGAGCACCGAGGTCAACGGGCTGACTCCGTCCGGCCACAGGGCCGGCATGCGCGTGCCCGGATGGAAACGATTCGGATCGAGCAGGAATTGCCGGAACCAATCCTCGTTCAGCCGCTCGGTTGTGGTCGTCAGGTCGATGACCTGGAGCCCATGGGCGGGTTGGCGGTTGAAGCGATGGCATGCGATGCACGACAGCCCATCGGTGCCGACGAGCCTGCGGCCGGCCTCCTTCTGGATGTCCACGGCGTCGGGCGATGGCTTGACAGGTTGGGCGCGACGGTCGAGCGCGACGAACAGGTCGGTGAGGTGTCCCACGTTGGCGGCGCCAAACTGGGGCATGCGCGTATTGACGTAGGGCCGCACGCTCGCGCCCGTGGCCAGCACGTTGCTCAGCCAGGCGGGACGGAGCCTGTCGCCGACACCGTCGAGCCTCGGCGGCACGCGGCCCTCTTCGCCGAGGTCCTCGCCGTTGGAGGTGAAATACGCGTCGCGCTCCGACGTGACACCGCCGACGCCGTCCCGTGAATGGCATGCGCCGCAGTTGAGCGACGTCATCGTGTGGGCCAAGCGCTGCTGCCGCGAAGGCGCGCCGAGATCGGGCCTATTGAGCGAGGCGATCGCGTCACGGAGCGCGGTCCGGTGGGTTGCGGTGAGGTGGTAGTCCGGAGCGTTGGCGCCCGGGGTTTCCGCCAGACAGCCGCGGGTGGTTTGCAGCGAAGACAGCGCCGGAGGCGGATTCTGCGGCGGCTTGGACTCATGGCAGACGGCGCAATTCATCTGAGCATACAGCGTCCGGCCTTGGGCCGCCTTGGAGGAATCGACCACGAACGGCACCGGCACCGGAACGGTCTCGCGAAGGCTTTGCAGGCGGGAAGCAGGAATGACTTCGCGCCCAATGCCCGGGCCTTCCCATTCCAACTGAAGCGCCGGTTCCTTCGAACCGCGCTGCACGTAGTCCACGATGACGGGATGCAGGCCGGCGTTGAGTCGCATCGCGCGTTTGCCGTCGACCCGTTCCCGTTGCCAACTGTCCTCGCCGACGATCCATTGGCCGCGCACCGAAAGCCTGCTCGCACCAGTGGCGGTGAGGTGGAAGGTGTATTCGCCGGCCTGATCGACCCGCAGCCAACTGGTGAAACGCAGGGCATAGCCGCGGTCGCGGCCCATGGCTTCGAGATTGAAGTTCGCGGCCGGTCCCGTCCGGGATTGCTCGACGGTTTCGAAGTCCTCAAAAGACCGGATCCGCCCGCGATACTGCGCCACTTCCACCGTGGCCGGAATTTTGGTGTCCCGCAGAAGATAGTGCGCGAGCTCGGAAGCTTCGCCGTCGGTCAGGTTCATCGCCGGCATCCGGCCGGATGGGCGCGAAACGAGCGGGTCCTTGAGGAAACGGCGCAGCCCATCGACGGTCCATTTGTCCGCCATCGTCGGAAGCGGAGCCGATGCGGAAAAGTTGGTCGTGGTGTTCTGCGGCGCATGGCAGGCCACGCAGCCGACGCTGTGGAACAGCTTTTCACCCCGGGACACGGCGGCGCGATCGGGCATCACTTTCCTGAAGCCGGCCTGATCGAGCGAAACAAGGTGGTGGGTCAACGCTTCCGCCGCCGCAGTCCGTTCCGCTGGCGGCAAGCCGTGGAGGACATCCGGCATGGTGGTGCCGGGCATCGTCGTGTGCGGCGCCGCTAGATGGCCCATCAACCATTCAGGGCTCATCCGACCGCCGACACCGGACAAGCGCGGCGACACCTTTGGTGAAAGCCAAGCCGCCTGCGCATCCGTGGCCCGGTGGCAGGCGACGCAGTTCAACTCTCCCAGCAACACGCGGCCATCGGGCTCCGCGGCCGTCGAGTTTCGTATCAGTCCGGCAATAAGACCCAGCGTCGCGATCAGCAACGATTTACCGGGAACGCCGAGAAGCTTGGTGTTCATGCGAAAGGTTCTATGAGCGTGGCCAAACGATTCATCGCGGACCCGCCGGGAGTTTTTCGTTCAGGTAGGAGGTCATCAATTCGCGGAGGTGAAAGGTGGTGCCCGATCCTTCGCTGATGCTGTGCGAACGGTTGGGATACGACATCATCTGGAACTGCCGGCCGTGGCGGATGAATTCGTTCACCAGCGCTTCCACGCCCTGGTAGTGGCAGTTGTCGTCGCCCGTGCCGTGGACCAGAAGGAGATTGCCCTTGAGCCGGCTGGCAAAAGTCAGCGGGGAACCGTTGCGATACCCCTCGGCGTTGTCGTCCGGCAGGCCCATGTAGCGCTCCTGATAGATCGTGTCGTAGAAGCGCATGTTGGGAACGGACGCGATGGAGATGCCGGTGCTGTAGAGATCGGGATAGCGGAGGAGCGCGTTCAGGGTCATCGAGCCGCCGCCGCTCCAGCCCCAGATGCCGACGCGGGCGGGGTCCACATAGGAGCGGCTGATGAGAACATGCTTCAGGGCGGCGGCCTGGTCCTGCGAGGCGAGGACGCCGATCTGGCGGTAGATGGACTTGCGCCAGTCCCGCCCGCGTGGCGTGGCGGTGCCGCGGTTGTCGAAGCTCATCACCAGATAACCCTGCTGCGCCAGCATGTGGTGCCACAGCTGCGAGCCCCCTCCCCATGAATCCTTCACGGTCGATCCGGCCGGTTCGCCGTAGACATAGATGAGGAGAGGATACTTCTTGGAGGCATCGAAGTCGGGCGGCCGGATGCACCAGGCGTCCAGCTCGACGCCTTTGGCGACGGGCACCTTGAAGAACTCGGTGGGTGGAAGCTTCAACTGCGCGATGCGCTCCTTGAGCTTTTTGTTGTCCGCCAGGACACGCACCAGCTTGTGGTCGGGCAACGAAATGAGCTCGGTCATCGGCGGCTCGTCGTGCGACGACCACGTGTGGAAGGCCCATCGGCCGTCGGGCGAGACCTGGTAGGAATGGCTGCCCTTCTGGGAGGCCGGTGTGACGCGTTCAGTGCGGCGTCCATTGAAGCGCGACCGGTAGAGGTAACGCTGGGTCGGGTTGTCCGGCGAAGCCATGTAGTAGATGCGCTCGGACTTCTCATCGACGTGGACGAGTCCGGCGACGTCGTGCTTACCCGGCGTGGCCAGCTTCACTTTGCCGCTGTCGCGGTTGGCGATGTAGAGGTGGTCCCAGCCGTCGCGTTCGCTGGGGAAGACAAACCGGCGGCCGCCGTCGATCCACTTCAGGTTCTGGTTGGCTTCGACCCACGCGGCGTCGCTGTCGGCCATGAGGGTTCTCACCTTGCCGGTGGCCGGATCGGCGAGCATGACGCGGTTCGTGTTCTGCAACCGGTTCAACTGCTGGAGAAAAATCTCCTTCGAGCCTTCGGGCCATGCGAGGTCGAAAATGTAGTGGTTGCGCGGGTCGCCCGGCACGTCCAGCCATCGGGTCGGGCCGCCGGTGGCGTCGACCACCCCGACGCGGCAGGCGGAGTTCATTTCGCCGGTCTTGGGATACTTGATGAGCTGCGTCTTCGGGTAGAGGCCGTCGGTGTTGTTGACTAGCGCCACTTCGCGCACGCCTTCAGTGTCGAGTTGCCAATAGGCGATGGACTGTCCGTCCGGGCTCCAGCGGAAGCCGTCCCGCAGCGCGAACTCCTCTTCATACACCCAGTCGAACGTGCCGTTGATGATCTCCGGAGACGTGTTGGTGCTCAGCGCGGTGATGCGTCGGCTCTGGAGATCCTCGACGTAGATGTTCCGTTCGCGCACGTAGGCCACGCGTCGGCCATCCGGGGAGAACTTCGCAAACATCAGCGTCGACGCTTCGACATCGCCTCCAAGCTTGATCAGTTCGTGGCTGGTCCGATCGAGCACCCAGTAGTCGCCCCGGCTGTTCGTGCGCCAGACCTTCTTCGTATTGGTGAAGACGAGCAGCTTCGACCGGTCCTTCGACCAGGTGTGGCCGTCGATGCCGAGGGGCGACGATTCACCGGGCGGAACGAATTCCGCGGCGGACACGAGGACGTCCTTGGCGCCGGTCTTGGGATTGTGCCGGACCAGATCGCGGCCGCCGCCAGGTGCCTTGGAGCTCTCGAAAGTCGTGTATCCGGAGCTGTCGTCCAGCCAACGCGCCGAGAACCCTTCGCCGCCGAACTCACCCGAGGCAAAGATGCGTTTGAGGGTGAGCCGGGCGGAGTTGGTTTCCTCCGCCGCACCCGCGTGGAAAGCCGCCACGAACAATGCCGCCGCTCCTAGAAGCCAGGAGGCTTGGGAGCGGAGCAGCCTTTGAACGACTGGAGTGGTCATGGGGTATTGGCGAAGTTCGAGCCTACGAGACCTCGACGACGGGTTTGCCGAGCACCGGCATTTTCGGCGTAATGCCGAGTCCGGGAGCGGTCCCGGCTGTCATGTAGCCGTTGACCCGCTGAGGCGCTCCGTCGGCGGTGCTGACGGTGACATAGCTGTTGAAATCGGTGCTGGTGAAACGGAACTGCTCGGGCGTGCTGTGCGCGAGGTGCGCGATGGCGGCGGTGGTGATGTCGCCGCCCCAGCTGTCTTCCAGCGTCATGGCGATTCCCATGCTGACGCAGAGGTCGCGGGCCTGCTTGGTCCTGGTCAGGCCGCCGAGTTTGCTGATCTTGAGGTTGACCACGTCCATCGCGAGGTCGGCCTTCGCACGCAGCAGCATGTCGAGTCCGTCGACGTTTTCATCGAGGACGAAGGGATGCGGGCATTGCCGACGAACGGCGAGGCACTCTTCGTAGGTGAGGCAGGGTTGCTCGATGTAGACGTCGACGTCGCGGACCGCCTTGGCCACGCGCACGGCTTCGTGCTGGACCCAGCCGGTGTTCGCATCGGCCACCAGGCGGTCACCGGGCTGGAGCTTGGCGGCGACGGCGTGGATGCGGGCGATGTCGACGTCCGGATCCCCGCCGACCTTGAGCTGGAACCGGGTGTAACCCTCGGCGCGGTAGCCGGCGACCTTGGAGGCCATCTCCTCGGGCGACTCCTGCGAGATGGCGCGGTAGAGACAGATGCTCTCGCCGAAGCGTCCGCCCATTAGGACGCACACCGGAAGCTTTGTTGCCTGCCCGAGGATGTCCCAGCAGGCGATGTCGATTCCCGACTTCACATACGGATGGCCCTTGAGGGCGGCGTCCATGCGGTGGTTGAGCTTGGACAATTCCCGCGGGTCTTCGCCGATGAGATGGGGTCCCAGTTCACGGAGTCCCGCGCGGACGCCTTC
>JBBRDN010000060.1:0-21095 GCA_038203875.1 Verrucomicrobiota bacterium | reverse complement strand
CTCGAAGCGGCTGGTGAGGTTCGTCTCCGACCCGTCGGCCTGCTCTGGTGGGCAAGGCGCCAGCGCGGTCATGGCACCCTGCCCGACAAGCGATCCGGAGCTCCCGAAGACCGGGGCATTCGTCGCAAACTGCCCCGCGAGCGGCACGACGACGCTCGAGACCCGTTGCTTGAAAGTCGTCTGCGCGCTTCGCAGCCGGAACACCCGATCGTAGGGCAGCCCCAGATTGGTCAGCGTGATGGGCCGGAGATCGATCAGGGTCCCGGTCTGGACGTTGGTCGTCCAATCCACCGGCAGCTCGTGCGGGCCGCTCCAGACTCCCCGGAATGAAAGCGCCTCCACCCTGAGCGAGGCGATGAACGGATCGTCGAGCACACGTAGGCGATACTCGAAGAGGCCGTCCCCCAGATAAGTGCTATCCAATCGGAAGAGGTCGCGGCCGTTGCAGCCAAAAGCGGCCAGCAACATCGCGAAGATTCCGAGCACACGGCATCGGAGGAAACAGTTCCGCGTTGGGCTGCGATCAAACGGCACGCCGCACGAAGTAGGCTTGCCACTCGCGGCTGGCAAGCCTTCAGCGGGTCAGACGGAAAAAGATATCGAGCGCCTTGGGGCACTTGCGAACCGTATCGAAGAGGACCATCGACCACCGCGGCGACATCAATCCCCGCTGCAATCGGGACGCCCAACGCAGCCTTCCGGAAAACGCGCCGTCGTTCGCCGCGGCGACGGCCTGCATGGTTTCTTCCCAGGTCCGTTCGCCCCGGCTGTATTCCGTGAGGGGCGCCACCGCGTTCTCGGCGGACTCGAAGGCCATCGACATGCCGTTGCCGGTCACGGGCGGAATCATCGTCAACGAATCGCCCACCGCACATTCCTTCAGCTTCGCAGCGGTCTTCGGCGCCAGTGAAAGTCCGGCCACCGTGCAGGCGGAGGCTTCGTCCCAGGCCGCCCCGGCCAGCCGACGGGAGAGATGCGATCCCGGCGCGCCCTGCAGCCAGTCCATCCAATCACGGGCCAGGCTTTGCACCGGTTCGCGTGAGCGGAAGAGGCCGCAGACGTTGACCTCGCCGCCCTCGATGCGGCACAAGCCGACGTAGCCTGCCGTCGTTAGGTGCATCTCGAGATCCGATTCGAGAGCCACACCGCGGACGTGGGCTTTCAGTCCAAAGTATCGCCAGCCTTCGTCCTGCGCCTGCGGTCGCCGGCCAGTCGCACGTATGAATCCTTCGCCCAGTTCGCCGGTGGACCGTTTGCCTGTCACCAGCTTACCGCCGAGTCGTTTCAGGTCATCGGCGAGAACGGAGTCCATGGCGTGGCGGGAAAGGCAAAGCGCCTCGTCGGGAAGCTGGCGCGGGCCGGCCCGCAGCGTGTCGGCGAAGAACTCGACCGAAGCGCCCGTTCTGGCTCCGGCCGCGACCAGCTTCGGTTCAAGCTCCAGACGGCGCAGCACGTCGCGGCCGCGGCCGGAGACAAACTCGCCGCAGACCTTGTGGCGCGGATACGAACCGGCCTCGAGCACCGTCACCGGCACGTCGCGCTGGCGGAGACCGATCCCGAGCGTGAGCCCGGCCAGTCCGCCGCCGACGATGGTGATGCGTTTATACGTGCTCATCGCGTGG
Organism: Verrucomicrobiota bacterium; assembly: GCA_038203875.1. Classification (GTDB taxonomy): domain Bacteria; phylum Verrucomicrobiota; class Verrucomicrobiia; order Limisphaerales; family CANJSG01; genus CANJSG01. The sequence continues at coordinate 19,473 of JBBRDN010000060.1, read as the reverse complement.
CCACAAAAAGGTGGCTGAACGATCCCGCGGACGTTTCCCGGGTCTTCCAAGTCTGGCCGTTTTGCCCACCAAAAATATCGCCCAACTCGGTTCCGCTGAAGCCAGCACGAACACTGACCACCGCGTCGTGGCGGGTGACATGGTTGCAGCCGATCAACCGGAGCATCCGGCATCCCAACAGGGCGAACGGGGAACGCCGCGGTTCACAAGCGACGAACATGCCGGTCCGATCTCCGACCAGCCGGAGAAGTTCTGCGAGCGCCGAGGTCTCGAAGTGATGCAGGAAAAGGTTCGTCACCATCATGTCAGTAGTCGGCGCGTTCCGGAGCCAGGTAAAGACGTCGTCCGCCACGATGTCCACCTGCCACCCGAGCCGCCGAAAGCCATCCAACGTCTCCGCCGTCACCACCGGCTGCCGATCCACGAGGAAGATTCGTCCGCCGGCCCAGTCCCGCCTCTGCGAATGCAGGATCTTCAGGAGCATCATCCCGTCGCCGGCGCCAACCTCCGCAAGGGTCAATTGACCACGTGACGCCGCGCTGCCGAGCGTGTGACGTCGCCGCAACAGTTCCCGCCCGATCAACCGGCCGTTGCCCATGAACCAGTTGATCCGCCGCAGATCCCGCCGCGAGGCCACAGCCTCCGGCGCTTCCGGCGGAAGAGAATCGAGAAATTCAGGTTGGACGACGCGGTGTTGCATCAAGGCGGATGTCGCCGGACTGAAACTGGTGGTTCCGCCCCGGATCGCAAGGGCCAGTCCGATGAACGGGGAAAACACTCGGCCGCACGACGGCGCGCACGGAGTGACGCGCCCTACCCGACTTGGTGTTCTTCGCACCCGTCGTGGATAACTTTACTTGGCGGGGCGAAGGATCGGCCGATTCCCAATCTAGCTTCTTACTCTTCACCTTAATCAGATCAAGAGAACAAGTAGGATTAGAACGCGGGACGAAGGGCCGGTTGACTGGAAAGAAATCAGCCTGACGATCCCGCTCATGGGATTGGACAGCATAGAACTGGTCTTGGCCATCGAAGAGGAGTTCGGGTGTTCAATATCCGACGCCGATGCGGGAAAGATGCAGACAGTCCGCAACGTCATCGATTGGTTGGTTGAGGCGGACAGCGATGGACGACTTTTCCTGAAACTTTTGCCGCAATCACCTCCTGCCGGTTGGTGGGCTAAGGTCGGGCACATGGCTACAAAATATGAAGTTAAGGAATGGTGGAATGGAGTCCCAAAGCCGGTGCCCCGAGATCTGATCAAGGAGAGGCTGTTTGCAGTGATCAAGGAACAGATCGGCGTTAAGGAAGTCTGGGAGGAAGCCCGGTTTGTCCAGGACCTTGGGATGGATTGAGTGTCGTGGTTACTCCACTTTTTGCGCCCCCTGCGCCTTCTTGCGGCCATTCCGCGCTTCTTCCCCGGCTGGTGTTTCCGCTACAACCTCCGCCCCGGTCATGAACGATCCGCGCGTCACAGAACTCCGTTCGCTGCTCCAGCAGGCCATGGTGCCCGACTGGGTGCGGCTCGGCGCGCGCGCGGTCCGGCTCTTCAAGGACCGCCTGCACCCGGACAAACACGATCCCATCCTCAACCGCCTGCTGGAACAGGCCCGCGCCTCCGTCGCCCTGCGCGAACGCCGCCGCATCTCGGTCCCGCGCGTGACCTATCCCGCCGACCTCCCGATCACCGCGCGCAAGGACGACATCGTCGCCGCCATCCGCGCCAACCAGGTCGTCGTGCTCGCGGGCGAGACCGGTTCCGGCAAGACGACGCAGATCCCCAAGATGTGTCTGGAAGCCGGGCTCGGCATCGAGGCGAAGATCGGCTGCACCCAGCCCCGCCGCGTGGCCGCGCTCTCCATCTCGAAACGCATCGCCGAGGAGCTGAACGTCGGTTGGGGACGCGAGGTCGGCTGCAAGATCCGCTTCGACGACCGGTCGAGTTCCGAGACCTACATCAAGCTGATGACCGACGGCATCCTGCTGGCCGAAACGCAGGGCGATCCCGATCTCTCCGAATACAACGCCATCATCATCGACGAGGCCCATGAGCGTTCGTTGAACATCGATTTCCTCCTCGGCTACCTGAAGAACCTGCTGGCCCGGCGCAAGGACCTGAAGCTCGTCGTCACCTCGGCCACGATCGACACGCAGGCCTTCTCGAAACACTTCGGCAATGCGCCGATCATCGAGGTCTCCGGCCGGATGTTCCCGGTGGATCTGGTCTACGCACCGTTCGAGCACGAGCCGGATTCGGAGGAAGAAGCGGAAGGTAAGGCAGGCATCTTGCCTGCCCTTTCCGAAGAGCGTTCCAAACAGGGGATGCAGGGGCAGGCTGGAAGCCCGCCCTACCTTGCCGCATCTCCCGAGACGCCCCGTCTCGCCGCCAGCATCCGCGCCTCGCTCCGCGCCGGTTCATCCGATGGCGATACGCTGACCTATGCCGACGCCGCCGTGCGCGCGGCCGACACGATCCTCTACGACACGGACGCCGGCGATCTCCTCATCTTCATGCCGGGCGAACGGGACATCCGCGAAATCGCCGACCAGCTGGAAGGCCGTTTCGGCGGCGCGGCCGAGATCGTCCCGCTCTTTGGCCGGCTGAGTTCCGGCGACCAGCAACGCGTCTTCTCGCCGACCACGAGTCGCAAGGTCGTCATCGCGACGAACATCGCCGAAACGTCGCTCACCATCCCCGGCATCCGCTACGTCATCGATGCCGGGCTCGCGCGCATTAGCCGCTACAATCCGCGCACGCGCACGAAGCGTTTGCCCGTCGAACCGGTCTCGCAGAGTAGCGCCAACCAGCGCAAGGGCCGTGCCGGCCGCGTCCAGGACGGTGTCTGCATCCGCCTGTATTCCGAAGAAGATTTCAAAGACCGCCCGCCCTTCACCCAGCCGGAGATCCAGCGTGCGAACCTCGCGGAAGTGATCCTTCGCATGAAGGCCTTCCAGCTCGGCGACATCGAGACCTTCCCCTTCGTCCAGCCACCCGCGCCCAACGCCATCACCAACGGCTACGGGCTGCTCCAGGAACTCGGCGCGCTCGACGCCGAACGCGCCGTCACGCCGCTTGGCTGGGATCTCGCCCGCCTGCCCATCGATCCGACGCTCGGCCGGATGCTGGTCGAATCCGGCCGCGAAGGCGTCTCGCGGGAACTGCTCATCATCGCGTCGGGACTCAGCATCCAGGACCCGCGCGAACGCCCGCTCGACCAGCGCGACGCGGCGGCGGCGGCGCACCGCAAGTTCACCGATCCGCAGTCGGACTTCCTCACGCTGCTCAACGTCTGGAACGCCGTGCACGACCAGTGGGAATCGCTCCGCACCCAGGGCGCACGCCGCAAGTTCTGCAAACAGCACTTCCTCTCCTACCTCCGCATGCGCGAATGGCAGGATCTCCACGGCCAGCTCGAAGATGCGTTAGAAGACGTGGTAGGCCGGGCGTCCTCGCCCGGCCAGAAGGTGTTGTTGCACCGCGCTGAAACCCTGGCCAACCGCAAGCCGCCAACCACCCACTTGCCGGGCGGGGACGCCCGGCCTACGGGACAACCGGTTCCCCCAACGGACAAGGTGGGCCGGGTCGCGCTGCGACCCGGCGTCGAATCGCAGCGCGATTCGACCCACCCGCTCTACGCTCCCATCCACCGCTCCATCCTTTCCGGCCTGCTCGGCCACGTTTCTCGACGCGAGGAACGCAACAGCTACAAAGGTTCCGGCAATCGTCTGCTGACTATGTTCCCGGGTTCCGCGCTTTTCGAACGCGGCGAACCGCAGCGGAAGTTTTCCCCCGACCGCCGCGAACGTTCTTCCGAAGCCAAGCCTTCAGAAAAGTCCAAGCAGCCCTTGTGGATCGTCGCCGGCGAAATCGTGGAGACTTCGCAGCTCTTCGCCCGGACGTTGGCGGGGATCGATCCGCAATGGATCGCCGAACTCGCGCCGCACCTTTGCAAACGCACGCACGTGAACCCGCACTGGAGCGCCGCCGCCGGACGCGTGCTCTGCGACGAGGTCTTCACGCTGCACGGCATGGAGATCACCCGGCGCAAGGTTTCCTACGGCAACGTCGACGCGAAGGACGCGACGAAGATCTTCATCCGCTCCGCGCTCGTCGAAGGCGACCTGCTTCCCTCGCGTAGCCGCCGAGGTGATGAGGCGGAAGACGAAGATTCTCCCGATGAAGTCGCCCGCCTCCTCACCTCGTCGGCTACGAACCAATACCCGTTTCTCGCCCACAACCGCTCCATCCGGCAGAAGATCGAGAGCTGGCAGACGCGCGTGCGCCGCTACGACATCGGCGATCTCGACGAGCTTCTCTGCGGGTTCTACGGCAAACGGCTTGAGAACATCTCCTCGCGCGACGAGCTGAACCGCTGGCTCCGTGAACCGTCGCACGGCGACTCCCTCAAGGCCGCGCAGGCGGACCTGATCGGCGACCGCCAGATCAACTTCGACTCCGACGCGTTCCCCGACGCCGTCCAGTTCGACGACCGTTCCGTCTCCCTGAGCTACGCCTACGCGCCCGGCGAGGAATGGGACGGTGTCACGCTCCGGCTTCCGGCCGATCTTGCGAAGTCGCTCACTTCGGCCGACATCGAATGGGCCGTTCCCGGACTGCGCGCCGAACAGGTGGAAGAGCTGCTGCGTTCCTTGCCCAAGACGCTGCGCCGGGAACTGATGCCGCTCCAGGAGAAGGTCGCCGAAATCATCCGCGACTTCCGGCCCACCGGCGAGTCGCTGCGCAACGACCTCGGACGGTTCATCCACCAGCGTTACGGCGTGGCCGTGCCGGCGACGGCCTGGAGCGAAGCCGCGATCCCCGCGCACCTGCGACCACGCGTTGAAGTAGTGGCGCGCGACGGCCGCAAGCTCGCTTCAGGCCGCGATCTGGATGCCTTGCGCGGCCAGTTGGAGGAAGTGAAGGACATCCCCGCCGCCGAGCCGCCCATCTGGAGAAAAGCCCGGCAGCAATGGGAGAAGCCGGCCGTGACCGGCTGGACATTCGGCGATCTGCCGGAACGTGTGCTCGTCGGCGACCATCGCGGCCAGACGATCCACGCGTGGCCCGGCTTGAAGTTGGAAGACGGCAACGCCGTCAGCGTTCGCCTCTTCCGCTCCGCCGAAGAAGCCCGTGACGCCAGTGTCGACGGCGGGCGCGCCCTGATCGAACGCGCTTTGCAGAAGGAGTTCGCCTGGCTGCGGAAGGATTTGAAGGCCCTGGAAAAGACCGGCTGGGGCGGCGGCGAGGAGCTTCAGGACAGCGCGCTGGAACTGCTGAAGACGACGGCGTTTCCGAAAGAAAATCTTCAAACCATGACCCAGGCCGCGTTCGACTCGGCCGTGCAACGCACGCGTGAGCAGCTGCGTTTACTGACACCCAAACTGGTGGAACAGCTCGGAGCCATTCTCCTGCTCAGGCAAAAGATCGAGAAAGGCTGGGAAGCCACCGCGCCGGTGCCGGCGCAGAAGCAGCGCACGTTGAACGATCTCAGCCAGCTCGGCCAAACGCCCAGGCCGGTCGCCAAGCCCGGAGCGAAACCGACCTCGGTATTCGCCGCCGAGCTGGCGGCGCTGTTGCCGCCGCGTTTCCCCGAGCAATTGACCGTAGAGCGCCTGCCGCATCTCCAGCGTTACCTGAAGGCGCTCCAGATCCGATGCGCTCGGGCCGCGCAGAATCCGCTGAAGGAACAGGAGCGGGTCCGCATCGTCGCGCCCTACGCCGCCGCGCTCGCCGCGTTCACCGGCAAGCCGCCCAAGACGGCGGAAGGCCGGAAGGCGGTCGATGATTTCCGCTGGATGGTGGAGGAGCTACGCGTGTCCGTCTTCGCCCAGGAAGTCGGCACGGCGTTCCCCGTTTCACCGAAACGCTTGGACGAGGAACTGGAGAAGATCCGGCGGCTGGCGTAACCTTCCTGGGACCAACTCTCCCATGGACAAGCCGTGTTGTTGCGGCAACGTCGCCGCCCTGTGTTGCCAGCGATCCTAGCCACGTTGCTCTACGCCGTGTCGTCCGTCTCGGGCGCACGCGCGGCGCGCATGCTGGGCGGGCTCAAGGCCAACTTCTGGCGGCTCCTCATCGCCACGACGATGCTCGGCGTCTGGAGCTTCGGCTTCGGCCATGGTTTCCACGGGCCCGCTTTGCCGTGGTTCATCCTGAGCGGGCTCATCGGTTTCGGCATCTGCGACGTGGCTCTTTACCAGGCGCTGCCGCGAATTGGTTCGCGGCTGTGTTCATTGCTCGTGAACTGCGTGGCCGCACCGGTCGCCGGCGTGATCGAATGGCTCTGGCTTGGGAACACGCTGACGGTCCCGCAAATGGCCAGCTCGGCGACGATCCTCATCGGCGTCGCCACGGCCTTGGCGCCCGACAGACGTAGCCCGGCCCCGACGGCCGAATTCCGTTCCGGCATCACACTGGGGCTCGTGGCCGCGGTGGCCAACGCCTTCGGCGGCGTGCTCAATCGGAAGGCTTTCGACCTGATCAAGTCCTCGGGCGCACCGATGGACGGGCTGACGGCGGCGTTCCAGCGGATCGTGCCCGGGGTGATATTCGCCGGCCTGTTCCTGCTTTGGGCGCGGCGGCGTTCCGTGGCCAATCGCCTCGGCTGGATCGACGACCCGACGGCGGAACCGACCGCGCCGCGCGCGGAATACGGGAAGGCGCTGCCGTGGCTGTTTTTGAACGCAACAGTTGGTGCGACTCTCGGCGTGGCGTGCGTGCAATGGGCCCTCGCGACGCAGCCGGCCGGCATCGTCTTCTCGATCGTGGCGACAACGCCGCTCGCCGTCGTTCCGCTGGCGTGGTGGATCGAGGGGGAGCGTCCTTCCGTGCGGTCGCTCATCGGCGGCGCGGTCGCCGTGGCCGGCGCGGTCTCGCTCGCCTTGTTGAAATAACCGTCCCGCCCGGGGCGCCCCCGCGGATGAAGTGCGTTGCCCCGGCGCCGGGAAACCTGTTACTGGATCGCTGGTGAGAATCGGGCACTTCATCCGGGGCGCGCTCGCCGCAGCTTTGTTCTGCGGCGGATTGAAAGGCGTGGCATGGGCACAGTTCCGCGTAGATCCGCCGCCGCCCTACGTCGGCGGACCGTTCCCAACCCCACCGGCCCAGGCCTCCGCCCTGAAGGCCACGACGCTGGCCTTCCCGTCCAACTACCTGTCGGCGGCCGAAGCCATCTTCACCGCGGGTTTCGCCAATCCCATAGGCTGCGAGTATGCCGAGATCTCGGTGGCGGTGGGCAGCCTCTGGTCGGGCGACGGCGGTGTGATCGACACCCATGGCTGGCTGATTTCGGGGACCAATTCTCCGCGCTTCGCCGTCTGCTGGAATGGCCTGGTCTATCCGGTGGTGAAGACGTCGGGCAAACCAGCCGACGTCCGCGCGGACATCGCCGCCACACTCGAGGACAACTACCGCGAGAACGGCTGGGTCCTGCGCGAGGAGGACGCCGTTTCGCACCGCAGCACCCACGTGTTGAAAGGCCTGATGCTGCTCCGCCTCGGCGAGGAGCAGCTGGCCTACGACTACTGGGCCTCGCTCATCGAACGCGACAAGGCCTCGCGTCCGGGCGCCCGAATCGCAAAGCCGGCTCCGGTCAGGCGTTACCTGCCGGGCACGGAGTCCGTGAAGCTTCCGGAACCCGAACCCGCCAAGCCCGCGGCGCCGTCTAAGCCGACTCTCCCGCAGGCGGCGGCGGATCCCTTTCTGGACTGGGCCACGCTCTGGGCCAGCAGCGCCCTCGACCGGGCGATGTGCGCATTCATGAGGGGCGACGACCGGTTGGCCCTGCAGGGCGTGCGTCCCTTGATGGACGCCGGCACCGCCCTGGCAAAGTCGGCTTCGGCGCGGGGCGTGCCGAAGCCGGCCAACGCGGTCCGCTACTTCGACTTCCTCGACATCGCGCCGCAGCTCTTCGTCGAGCTCACCCGGCGCACGGCGCCGACGACGAGGCCCGCGCCTTCGGTGGAAAGCGTCCTGGCCAGGACCAACCGCGCCGAGCGGATCGCGGGATTCCTCGCACGCTTCCCAGAACTCGCGCCGAAGCAGCGCAGCCAATCCAGCGGCCTCAGCCCGTGGACCGACGACGCGGCGGTCACCGGGCTGATGGAAGAGGGACAGGCGGCGGTGGAACCGATGCTCGCCTTCCTCGAAAGCGACGCGGCGGCCGGATACACCCGCGCCGTGGGCTTCAACCGGGACTTCGCCCCGGGCCGGGTGCTTTACCCAGTCAGTTCGGCGGTGAACGAGACGTTGAAGACGATGCTCCGGATCAAGCCCCTGGATGCAGTCGTTCCTCCCAGGGAACTGACCGCAGCCGGCGAAAAAGCCAATTTGCTCCTCGCCGGAAAACTCCGCGCCCACATCCAGCGCTACGGCATCGTCACCCTGGAGGAAGGGTGGTATCAGGTGCTGACCAACGACACGGCGGGCCGTGATGTCTGGGAACAGGCGATCAAGGGAATCACCACGCCGGCCAAGGGCGGTGGCGCTTCGCTTGGGCGTTCCGCGGAGCGGCTCCAGGGCGAATCCCTCCGCGAAAAGGCGGCGCCGACCGTGACGGAACTGATGCAGAAACGTATCGGCAATTGGCGCCTGCAGACGGAACAGGAGCAGCTCGGACTGACCCGCCATCTGGAGCTCATCCGCCGCGTCGGTTTGTGGCAACCGGGGGCCGAGGTGCCGCTGCTCGCCGCAACCGCCACCGCCGTGGTCGAGGCGTGGAACACCGATCTCGGCCTTCCACAGCGCAAAGCCGGCATCGGCGCGATGCTGGGCCGCAACATCGCCAGGATCAGCCTGGACCGCGCCGCCCTCGGCGACACGAACGCCCTGCCCGACTACGCGGCCTGGCTGCGCCGCGTCACGGACGAGGACTACCGGCAATGGCAGGACAACCGGCTCACCCGGCAACACCCGCTCGAACCGCTCTGGCAGTTTCCGACGCATCCGGCCATGGCCGAAATCGCATCGTTCCTCTTCGATCCCGAACGGAGCGGACTCCGTTCCCCGCTCCAGTTCTCCGCCGGCGTCAACAGCCTGGCCGTCCTCGAATCCGGCACGGCTCTGGCCCGTTTGCACGCGTTCCGCGCGCTGCTCGTCAAGGCGCTCGAGGACCAGACCGTCATCGGGTCGGTGCGCATCCTCGGCAACGGCCGCTACGAAGTCCGCGACAACTCCGGCCGCATCGCCAACTTCCGCCGCCAGGACGAGGAGAAACTCGCCGACCCGAGCGACGCCCAGCCTCTCCGCTACTGCGATTTCGTGGGAACGGGCATGGCGAGTTGGGCCGGACTGCCGAAGATGGAGCTCTACTGGCCGGCCGAGGAACGGGACGCGGCCCTGGCCGCCTTCATCGCCGCGCTGAAGCTGCCCGACACCGACTTCGGTCGCCGCGAGTTCCAGGGCGAGACCTACGAGGTTCGCCGGCGTTGAACGGAAACCGGTTCCCGCTTCTTTTTTCTCCACTCCGCGCCGCTCTTCGCCATCGTCCGCCGCGATGAAGCTGATTTCGTGGAACGTCAACGGGCTGCGCGCGGTGCTGAAGAAGAACTTCCTCGAGTTCCTCGCCGCCGAAGCGCCCGACGTCCTCTGCCTCCAGGAAACCAAGTGCCACCCGGACGACGTCGAGCCCACCTGGCCGGCGGAGTTGGCGACGCACTGGAACTGGGCGGAGAAGAAGGGCTATTCCGGCACCGCCATCCTTTCGAGGGTCGCACCGCTCAGGGTCACCCGGGGCATCGGCCATGCCGACCACGACAACGAGGGCCGGGTGTTGACGGCGGAGTTCGCCACGTTCCATCTCGTCAACGTCTACGTCCCGAACTCCCAGCGTGAACTGGCACGCCTGCCGTATCGGCTGCAGTGGGATCGGGACTTCCTCGCCTATCTCAAGAAACTGGAGAAGACCAAGCCGGTGATCGTCTGCGGCGACCTCAACGTGGCCCACACCGAGATCGACCTGGCGAATCCGAAATCGAACATGAAGAACCACGGGTTCACCCCGGAGGAACGCGCCGGGTTCACCACGCTGGTCCAGGCCGGCTTCATCGACACGTTCCGCGAGTTCGAGAAGGGCGGCGGGCACTACACGTGGTGGAGCCCGATGATGGGCGCACGCAAACGCAACGTCGGCTGGCGCATCGACTACTTCCTCATCAGCGCGTCGCTCCGCCCGAAGCTGAAGAACGCCTTCATCCGACCCGAGGTCATGGGCAGCGACCACTGCCCCGTCGGCATCGAATTGAAGTGAGTTCCACCCGATAGAGCCGCAGTCCAACCACGAATGGACACGAATCCACACGAATGAGAACAAGCGGCTCCTTGGTCCTCAGGTCTCGGCTAATTCGTGTCCATTCGTGTTGATTCGTGGTTCACAGCCTTAGATCTCCAAAATTTGTCCCGCTTTGAAAAACGTCACCATCCACACAGACGGCGGCTGCCAGCCCAACCCGGGACCCGGTGGCTGGGCCGCCGTGCTCCAATACGGCGCCCACACCAAGGAACTCTCCGGCTTCGAACCCGAAACGACCAACAACCGGATGGAACTCCTCGCCACCATCGGCGCGCTCGAACTGCTCAAGGAACGCTGCGCCATCGAGCTGTTCACGGACTCCACCTACGTCCGCAACGGCATAACCAAGTGGATCCATGGCTGGAAGAAGAACGGCTGGCGCACGGCCGAGAAGGAGCCGGTGAAGAACGAGGATCTCTGGAAGCGCCTCGACGTCGCGTCCGCCAAACACAAGATCAACTGGCGCTGGCTCAAGGGCCATGCGGGCCATGCCTTGAACGAACGCTGCGACGTGCTCGCCGGCGCGGCCATCGCGAAGGCGAAGCGCGGCTGACCGGTCCGGCGGGGTCAACGTCTCCCGCCGCGCCCCCATGCCAGGATCGCCAGCCCGACGATCGTTCCCGTCACGGGAAACGGCACGGCGGCCAACACCCCGCACAGCACGGCCACGCCGAACGCACGCAGGAACGGGTCGCGGTGGATGAACTTCTGGATGAAGAAGACCGGGACGAAACACGCGACAAAGCTGAGTGGAATGGAGATCAGCCAGAAAAGGGCGGCCCAGTCCACCAGCGTCCAGAGCGCATCCACCCCAACAAGGACCATGGCCGACGCGGGATGGAACAGGGGCTTCCGCGGTTCCCCGCCGACCGGACCCGCCGTCCCGGGGATGCGCTCCGGCCGCACGGCCGCGGCGACCGAAGGCGGAAGGCTGGGAGGTTGCTGGCTCATCTCGCGCCCAATGTGCCCGAGTCCCGCTCCTCCTCAAGTGCCCAATACGCCGCGAAGCACGCGAAATCGAGTCGTGAACACCTTCCAACCCGATCCCAAGGGGATCCTATGAGAGAATGCGAGCGGCCCGGCGGAGCCAAGAGTTTGTTTCACCCGTAACGCAGGTCACCCCCCCCCTCTGAGGGCGGGCTCAAGTCGTTCTCTGGGACGGCCGATGCAATTTTCGATGCATTGGTGCGACCGGCTGTGAAACTCACCCATCCTCCATCTAGACGACGACTCCTGGCGGCCTTCTCGCTCATCGAGGTGGCCATGTCATTGATGATCATCGGCGTCGCGGTGGTCGGCATCATCAACGGGTATTCGATGGCCGCGAAGCGGGCCGAATGGTCCGGCTATTCCCTCGCGGCGCAGGCCCTGGCGATCCAGCAGATAGAGCAGATCCGCTCCGCACGCTGGGACACGCAGGAGACACCGGTCATCGACAACACCACCAACGTCCCCCTGACGAGCGTCGCCACTATGGACATCCCGATCATCGGGACCAACACGATCGCCGCAACCAACTACGTCTCGGTGACGACCATCGTCGTCTCGGTAACCCCTCCCGTGACGATGAAGATGGTCCGCGTCGACACGGTGTGGCCGTGGTTCGACCAGTATTTTACCAACTCGATCGCGACTTTCCGCGCCCCAGACCGATGAAACCTTCGAAGCCCCCGGTCCGACCAGATCGGCAGGCCATGACGCTCGTGGAGATGATGATCACGATGATGATCTTCGGCTTCGTGACGGTCGGGCTTCTCCAGTTCCACCTCTTCGGGCTCAGGCAGGACCAACTCGTCCAGAGCAAGCTCGGCGCGAGCGACCAGTCGCGGGGCGCGTTCGGCAAACTGACGAGCGAGATCAGATCGGCGAAGATCCTCCGCGTCGGGGACGGTTCGGACAGCGCCTTCACCCCGATCCCGTTCGGCACGAACCAGCAGGGGTCCGCGCTCCAGATCAGCTTCACCACGGATACCAACAGCTACGTCCGCTATTACTTCGAGACGAATGCCAGCGAGCTCCGGCGTTTCCAGTCCGGCACCACCGGTTACACCCGCATCGCCCAGTTCCTCACCAACAGCATGTTCTTCCGCGCCGAGGACCATCTCGGGAACACGCTCATCGACGGAACCTCCAGCTACACGATCCGGACCATGATGCAGTTCTACCAGTTCCAGTATCCCCTGACGCGCGTCGGCCCGGGATACCTCTACGACTTCTACAAGCTCGAGTTCAAAGCGACCCGGAGAGCCACGGACTGAAATGAAAATTCCCACGTTCTCGACCCCCGTCGCCCGCAGGCCCAGCCGATCGTCCGGCTACGTGCTCGTCGTCGTCATGATCATGACGGCCCTGACCCTGCTCATCCTTTCATCGACCTTGAGCCGAACCGCCACCACCTCCCGGTTGAACGACCGCAGCGAACGCTATCACGGCAGCCTGTCCGCCGCCGAGGCAGCCACCGAGAAGGTGCTCGCCCGGATGATCGCGGACTACCGCGCCGGCGGTGACTCGCAGGTCGCCGCCAACCTCGCCAGCTACCGGACGAATATCCCGTCGGCGTCAGACAGCACCTATTGGACGAACTTCATCTTCAGCGACGCCATCGGGAACTCGGGCCGGACCTACATCCAGGTCCTTTCCAACTCCACGTTCACCACCCTTGACTCGCAGTATTCCGGACTCAAGGCCTACTCGACCAGCTACCGGCTGGTCGCCAATGCCCGCAAGGCGGAAGACGCCTCCGCGGGCAACGCCGTCATGCAGGACCTGCAACTGGCCACGATCCCCGTGTTCCAGTTCGCCATCTTCTACAACGGCCTCATGGAGTTCACCTGGGCGGCGCCGTTCACGGTCAAGGGACGCACCCACGCCAACGGCTCGATCTACACCGGTTCAAGCAAATCGCTGTCCTTCGATTCCGTCGTCACGGCCACCAGCACGATCCAGAAACGCGACTGGGCGGGATACACCTTGGCGAACATGACCGGCTCGATCGGATATTCGGCCGGCAACAGCACCAACGTCCCCACCCTGACCCTGCCGATCGGGACCAACAACACGGCCGATGCCGTCCGCGAGATCATCAACATGCCGCCCGCCGGCGAGGACCCGAACTCCGCCATGGGCAGGCAGCGCTACTTCAACAAGTCGGGGATACAGATCCTGGTCAGCAACGACACGGTGACGGCGGTCATCCGCAGCAATTCGATCCCGATCAGCCTCGGCTGGACCCTTGGGAACCTCTCCGCGTTCCTCAACACGAACGTCTCCTACTTCGACCAGCGGGAGGGGAAGACGATCAAGGCCACGGAGTTCGACGTCGGCAAGTTCAAGGCATGGATGGAGACGAACATCAACGCCACCATCCAGCCGCTCGCCCTCAGCAAGCTTTCGGTCTACGTGGCCGACAACAGGACCGTGTCCGGCTCCGAATTGACGGCCGTCCGGCTGGTGAACGGACAGGTCCTTCCCACCAACGGCATGACCTTCGCCACGCCGAATCCGCTTTATGTGAAGGGCCACTACAACGTGACGAACAGCGCCCACCTCGGCACGACGAACACCACCTCCAGCGCCCCCGCATCGCTCGCCTCGGACGCCCTCACGATCCTTTCGTCGAACTGGAACGATACAAACAGCTCCGCCTCCCTCGGTTCGCGGGGTGCCGCCGACACGACGCTCAACGCGGCCGTCGTCACCGGCGTCGTCTATTCAACCGGAGTGAACGGTTCGTCGTTCAGCGGCGGCGTCATGAATCTCCCGCGCATGCTCGAGGACTGGGGCAACGGTTCCCGCGTCCTGACCTTGAACACGTCGATCGTCTGCCTCTTCAACAGCGCGCGGGCCACGGCCCAATGGAAGACCCCGGGCACCTATTACTACGCCCCGTCCCGGGCCTTCACGTTCGACAACAACTTCCTCGACCCGACCAAACTCCCTCCCGGTTCGCCCCAGCTCAACACCCTCATCCGCGGGCGTTGGTATAATCCCCCGGTGGGTGTGACGAACTATGCGGGCCTCTAGGAGCGCATTCCTCACACTGCTCCTGTTCCTGGCGTGCCAGGTCGATGTCCGAGGCGACCAGGCCGCGCCCTCGACCAATGTCGTCGTCGAACCCAGGCCGGCCGCGCCACTCGAAGTGAAACGGGTCGATGAATCCCAACCCGGCATCCCCAACGCATTCCGCGTCTACGGCACCTCCGGCACCAACCGCTTCGCCTTTCTCCTGCCAGCAGGATACCGCTTGGAGGTCGTCAGGCAGGACCGGGTCCTCCTGATCTCGCCGGACCAGGTCGGATACATCGCCATCCGCATCGTCGACGCCGTGGTCCGAAAAACCATTCCGCCGGATGCCATGAGGGAGAAGGCCCGGTTCCAGTTCGGCCAGCCGGAGATCGTGGAGGAGTTCAGGCTCCATGCCGCCGACTGCGCCGGTCCGGCCATCGAGCTCAAGTGGCTCGGCCCGGAAAACTTTCCCATGCGGGGGCGAATGGCCCTCGTTCCGACGGCGATCGGCGTCCTCGAGTTCACCGCCGCCACGCCTCCCGGAAGCATCGTCGAAGCGCACAATGCCCTGAACACAGTCCTCACGACCTTCCGCGCCGCCGCCGGGGGCGAGCTCAAGATCTCTCCCCTTTCCAGCCTCTTCTGACCTGCGGGCCATCGCCCAGTCGCCGATCCCTTGCGACCTGTCCCGACGTCCGCCACACTCTGCCGCTCATGAGCAGAATCGTCGGCATCGACCTCGGCACCACCAACTCGCTCGTCGCCACCGTGGACGCGGGCATCCCGCTCGTCATCGCGGACGCCGAAGGCCAACGCCTCACGCCCAGCGTCGTCCATGTGCCCGGCGCAAACGCCGCCCCCGTCGTCGGCCACAAGGCCAACCGCGTCCGCGTGATCAAGCCCGCCGAAACGGTCTACTCCGTGAAACGCTTCATGGGCCGGCGCGGCGCCGAAGTCGCCCGTGAGGAGATGGTCGTCACCTATCCCGTGCGCGGCGAAGGCGGCGGCCCCGTCCAGATCGAGATGCACGGCCGGCTGTGGACGCCCGAGGAGGTTTCCGCCGAAGTGCTGAAGAAGCTGAAGGCCGACGCCGAAGCCTACTTCGACGGCGAACCCGTCACCCGCGCCGTCATCACCGTCCCCGCCTACTTCAACGACGCCCAGCGCAACGCCACCAAGAAAGCCGGTGAACTCGCCGGCCTCGCCGTCGAACGCATCATCAACGAACCCACCGCCGCCGCGCTGGCCTACGGCTTGGACAAGCTGAAGGAGAAGTCGAAGATCGCGGTCTACGACCTCGGCGGCGGCACCTTCGACCTCTCGATCCTCGAACTGAACACCGGCGTCTTCCAGGTCCTCTCCACCAACGGCAACACCCGCCTCGGCGGCGACGACATCGATGCCGCCCTTGTCGCATTCCTGCTGTCCAAAATCCAGGAAGCCTCCGGCTCAGCCGCACATCCGCTCGCTAGCTCACCCGCTCTCCTCTCCCGCCTCCGCGAGGCCGCCGAGCACGCCAAGATCCGACTCAGCTCTGAGACCGAGACTGAAATCTCGCTGCCCTTCCTCACTCCCAATTTCAGCTTCAGCCACAGGCTCACCCGCGAGGAACTCGAGCGCCTAGCCCGTCCGATCATCGAACGTTCCCGGGCCCATTGCCTGCGTTCCTTGTCCGACGCAAAGCTCGAAGCCAAGGACCTCGACCAGATCATCCTCGTCGGCGGTCAGACGCGCATGCCGCTCGTGCGGAAGCTCGTTGCGGAATGGTTCCATTGCGCCGAGTTCGAGGAGAGCCGCGGCGATCTCCGGCTCGGGACCGAATACCACAAGTCCTCCGGCCCGCAGCTCAACACCTCGCAGAATCCCGACGAAGCCGTCGCGCTCGGCGCGGCCATCCAGGCCGAGATCCTCAGCGGCGGTTTCAAGAACGTCCTCCTCCTCGACGTCACCCCGCTCTCGCTCGGTATCGAGACCTTCGGCGGCTTGATGAACGTCATCATCCACCGCAACTCCACCATTCCCGTGAAGGCCGGCGAGATGTTCACCACCGCCGTGGACAACCAACGCTCCATGCTCATCCACGTCCTCCAGGGCGAACGCGAACGCGCCCAGCACAACTGGTCCCTCGGACGTTTCGAGATCGAGTTCGAACCCGCGCCCAAGGGCGTCCCGCGCGTCGGCGTGCAGTTCGAGATCGACGCCAACGGCATCCTCCACGTCCTCGCGCGCGACGTGAAGACCGGCCACCAGAAGATCGTGCAGATGAAGAGCGCCGTGGATGTCGACGACGCCGACGTGCAGAAGATGGTCGAGGAAAGTCTGGAGCACGCCTTCGACGACCTGCGCTACCGCCAATGGACCGAGGCCAAGATCAAGGCCGGCGAAAACATCATGGCCACCCGCAAGGCCATGGCCGAATTCGCCGCCGACCTCGAAGCGGAATACAAGGGCCACCTCGAAGCCGCGTTGGAAGCCGTCGAAGCCGTCCTTTCCACTGAGGATTCCAAGACCAAGTCCGGCGATCCAAAGAAGCTCAAGGAAGCCAACCAGCAGCTCGACGAGGTGACCAAGCCCCTCGCTGACCACGCCATGGACAAAGCCATGGAAGCCATGCTGCGACAGCGGGGGATGATCCAGTAACTCGCTGGCATGGGGCTGCTGCCGCGCGGCCTTTGGGAGACGTATTCACGTGTCCGTCGACAGCGAGCGGAGCGGTGGCGACGAAGAAGATCTTCTGCCGGCCGATCCACTCGGCCATGTCGTTGTCGATGATCTCGCGTTGTTGGCTCATGCGGCGGCTTTGCGAAAAAGAAACGTGATCAGACGCGGCGGCTTGCCGGCATCGTCCGTGTGCCACCATTCATCCAACGCGGCAAGCTGCAGACCCGCCGCTTCGGCGGCGGCGAGGTAGTCGGAGACGTTGTGGGTGAATGCCGGGATACGGGTGGTCTGCTGGCCGCGTTGAAAGTTGGCCTGGGTGCCTTGGTATTGGCGAAAGGGATGGAGCTCGGAGAGGAAGAGCCCGCCTCCGGGCTCAAGGCAGCGCGCGGCCTCGGCGAAAATATGCTCCAGGTGCTCAATGTGTTCGAGAACGAGGTTGCCGACGACGAGGTCCGCGCTGGCGGTGTCGGCGGGCCATGGTTTGGTCAGGTCGGCCCGGCGGAATTCAACGTGGGTCGCCGAAACCTTGAAGCGGGCTTGGGCGAGCATGCCCTCGGAGAAATCCAATGCGATCAGCGTGTCGCAGAGGCCGGCGAGGAAGGTTGTGTTCTTCCCGGTGCCGCAGCCGAATTCGAGGATCGAACGGCCATGGGTGGCGCCGAGTTTTTTCCTGACAACCTCCGCGTCGAGGTCGCGGGTGCGGTTGACGTCGGAATCATAGGTGGCCGACCACTCGGTGTAGGCGTGTTCGATCGACATGGGGACGGCGCGGCGGAACTTCAGTTTGCGGCGGGCGCTTTCACCGGCGTGAAGGCGGCCAACGGCTTCCGGCCCGGCGTGGCGCCCAACTCGTCGAAGGCGACTTTCTGCAAGGCCAACGCCTGCTCAGGAGAGAAGCCCAGTTCGAGGGCCGCTCGTTCCGACTTGCCCAAGGAACGCGGGTCCAGGCCCGTCAGATCGCCGAAGACCATCAACGCCTCCAGGTAGTAGCCGTAGGAGCTGCCGTGGTAATGGTCGTAGGTCCACAGGTCGATCTGCCCCGGGGCAATGCCGTCGTAGGGATTCGGATCGGCCACGCCGGTCTTGAAGGCGCGGTTCCAGGCTTCGCCCACGGGGATCACGCCACGCACCGTCGGCGCAGCGGCGGCGGCTGTCAGGTCGTAGCCCGCGCGGACATCGAGGGCCATTTGTTCGATGGGTTTGCCGTGCCAGTGGCCGTTGGTCGGATAGGTCAGGTCGGCGCGGGACCACGTGGCGAGCAGGCGGATGTCGACGCGCGGGTTGTGGCCGGCCAGCAGTTCGGCCAAGGCCTTGCCGGAGCGGATCAACTGGGCGGGATCGCCGGGGCGCTTGGAATCGAGCGCGCTGAACCCGTGCATGACGACGAAGTCCCAGGGACGCCCGATGACGCCGGCCTTGTTTTCCAGGTGGTAGTCGAAGTTCTTGCCGGGCGATGTCTCCAGGCTGACGGAAAACTTCCGCCCGGCCTGTTCGGTGAAGATCTTGAACAAGGCGGGCATGCCGCCGATGCCTTCGCCGTTGAGGTCGGTGACGCTCTGCGGCCGGAAGAACCGCACGGGCGAACCAGCCCCGTAGGTGAAGCTGTTGCCGATGAAGAGAATGCTCGGCGGCGTGGAAGCGGTTTCGGCGGACACGGCCGGAAGCGATCCGACCGTGAGGAAGAGGGCGAGTAGAGGAAGGCGGAGAGCGTTCACGGGATTCCTCCAACCTTTCCCCTCGGGGCGGGCCAGGGCAACAGATGAGTTCTGTCGGGACTGAAGGCCGACCAGAGGGTCTTGGCACTCTGGAAAGGAATGGCTGGCCCCGGGGAAAGGGAAGATTCACTGCATCCGTTCGGCTCCAGCGGGCGTTAACACCTATGAATGGATGCTTCTTGCCCAGTCCGGGTGCAGCAGATAGACACCGACGCGTTTCCGGTGCCGATCCGCCATTCCGTCCCCAAGGGTGCTCGGCTTGCCGGAGAGGTGATGTGGCAGACGATGGACACTACTTGCACCGAACTGACAGACGAAGCGCTCCTGAGCCGGATCTCAGAAGGGGATGCAGCCGCCTTCGCCGCGTTCTACGACCGGCACTCATCCCTGCTCTTCTCAATCGCCACCCATGTCCTCCGCGACGACCGCGAGGCCGAAGACGTCCTGCAGGAGGCGATGGTCGCGCTCTGGGAACGCGCCTCCAGCTACGACCGGATGCTCGGAAAACCTGTCAGCTGGGCCATCACCCTTACCCGCAACCGCGCGATCGACCGCCTGCGCGCACTCAAGCGCAGACAGCACGGCGCCGCTCAACCACTTGATGAACTCGAATCCGTCCTCATGGACCCGGCCGCTTCCGCGGCCGAAAACGCCATGAGCCAGGAATCCGCCGGCCTCGTCCGGGCCGCGCTCGTAGACCTGCCCGGCGAACAGCGCCAGGCCATCGAGCTCGCGTTCTTCCGGGGCCTCAGCCATTTCGAAATCGCCGAGAAGCTCCGCGTCCCCCTTGGCACGATCAAGGC
>JBBRDN010000059.1:0-21349 GCA_038203875.1 Verrucomicrobiota bacterium | reverse complement strand
CCCTCCGGCCGTGAAGCGTATCCCGGCGACGTATTCTACCTGCACAGCCGTCTGCTCGAGCGCAGCGCGCGTGTCAGCGAGAAGTATGGCAACGGCTCCCTCACCGCGCTCCCGATCATCGAGACGCAGGCGGGCGACGTTTCGGCCTACATCCCGACGAACGTCATCTCCATCACGGACGGCCAGATCTACCTCGAGACCGACCTGTTCTACCAGGGCGTGCGTCCCGCGATTTCCGTCGGCCTGTCAGTCTCCCGCGTCGGTTCCGCCGCGCAGATCAAGGCCATGAAGCAGGTCGCCGGCAAGATCAAGCTGGACCTCGCGCAGTATCGCGAACTCGCGGCCTTCGCGCAGTTCGGCTCCGACCTTGATGCCAAGACCCAGGCCACGCTCGAACGCGGCAAACGCATCGTCGAACTCTTCAAGCAGAGCCAATACAACCCGATGCCGGTCGAGATCCAGTGCTCCATTCTGTGGACCATGCAGAACGGTCTCCTCGACGACGTGCCCGTGGAGAAGGTGAAGGATTTCCAGGCCAAGCTCGGCCAGTTTCTCCAGGATCGTAAGGCCCCCGTGCTCGAGAAGATCCGCAACGAGAAGGCGTTCTCCGACGCGCTCGCCGCCGAACTGAAGGCCGCCGTCGTCGAGTTCAAGCAGAGCTACCGCTGATCCGTTCGGTTTCCGCGAAACGAACCTGTAACCGCCCATGCCCAGCACGCGCGACATAAGACGCCGGATCAAGTCGGTCAAGAACACCGCCCAGATCACCAAGGCGATGCAGATGGTGGCGTCGGCCAAGATGCGCAAGGCGCAGCAGGCCGCGCTGGCCGGACGTCCCTATGCCTCGTTGATGAACGACGTCCTCGCGGCCGCCACGGCCGGGGCCGGCGAGTTCTCCCATCCGCTCATGGAGAAGCGCGAGGGCAAGAAGCGCGCGGTCATCCTCATCAGCACGGACAAGGGTCTCTGCGGCGCGCTGAACACCAACCTGCTCCGCGAAGCCCTGCGCTACGACAAGGACACGACCGTGTTCGTCTGCGCCGGCCGCAAAGGTTCCCAGTGGGCTTCCCGCCTGAAGCGCGATCTGGCGGCCGAGTTCACCTACAAAGACATCCCGGCGTTCAGCGAGGCGCGGGCCATCTCCAAGTTTGCGCAGGAACTTTTCACCAGCGGCAAGGTCGACGCCGTGGACGTGATGTTCACCAATTTCGTCTCGACACTCGTCCAGAAGCCCGAGACCCGTCAGCTCCTGCCGATCGGAAAGATCCAGAAGCTCGACGCCGATTTGAGCGGCGGCGGTGTGTCCGAGGAACTCTCCGTCAAGGGTGGAGCCGAATACCTGTTCGAGCCCGGCGCACCCGTCGTGCTAGGCAACCTGCTGCCGCACTACGTGAACTACCAGGTCTTCCAGTTCCTCCAGGAATCGAAGGCCTCCGAGCAGTCGGCACGCATGGTTGCGATGAAGAACGCGACCGATAACGCCAAGCAGCTCATCAAGGATCTCACGCTCGAATACAACAAGCTCCGCCAAGCCAACATCACCAAGGAGCTCCTCGAAATCACCAGCGCCGCGATGGCGATGGGCTGAAGCTGACAACCCCTTTCCGAAGCAACTTTCATTAACCGCCCATGAACATCGGCAAAATCGTCCAGATCATCGGTCCCGTCGTGGACGTGGAATTCCCGGGCTCCGTGCCCGCGATCTACAACGCCCTGACGATCAACTTCACCCCGCCCGGCGGCAGCCCCACGAAGCTGACCCTCGAAGTGCAGCAGCACCTCGGCGACAACTGGATCCGCGCGGTCGCGATGAGCACGACCGAAGGCCTTAAGCGCGGCCAGGAGGTCGTCGATGCCGGCGCGCCCATCTCCATGCCCGTCGGCGAAGCCGTCATGGGCCGCGTGTTCAACGTAACCGGCGACGCCGTGGACGAGCAGGGACCCGTCCTGGCGGACAAGTATTACCCCATCCATCGCAACGCCCCGCCGCTCGTGGACCAGTCCACGAACCCCCAGATCCTCACGACCGGCATCAAAGTCATCGACCTGATCTGTCCCTTCTTCAAGGGCGGCAAGGTCGGCGCATTCGGCGGCGCCGGCGTCGGCAAGACGGTCGTGATCATGGAGCTGATCAACACCATCGCGAAGCTGCACGGCGGCATCTCGATGTTCGCGGGCGTCGGTGAGCGCACCCGCGAAGGCAACGATCTCTACAACGAGATGATCGAAGCCAACGTCATCAAGACCAAGAAGGACGCGAAGGGCCATCCCGAGATCGGCGAGAACGGCATGCCCATCCTTGAGCCCGGCTCCCGCATCGGCCTCGTCTACGGCCAGATGAACGAGCCCCCTGGCGCCCGTCTCCGCGTCGCGCTTTCCGCGCTCGCCGTGACCGAGTATTTCCGCGACGAGAAGAACCAGGACGTGCTCCTGTTCGTCGACAACATCTTCCGCTTCTCGCAGGCCGGCTCCGAGGTATCCGCGCTCCTCGGCCGCACGCCGTCCGCCGTCGGCTACCAGCCCACGCTGGCCGCCGAAATGGGTAACCTCCAGGAACGAATCACCTCGACCAAGAAGGGTTCGATCACCTCCTTCCAGGCCGTATACGTGCCCGCCGACGACTTGACCGACCCCGCGCCGGCCACGACGTTCGCGCACTTGGATGCGACCA
Organism: Verrucomicrobiota bacterium; assembly: GCA_038203875.1. Lineage (GTDB taxonomy): Bacteria > Verrucomicrobiota > Verrucomicrobiia > Limisphaerales > CANJSG01 > CANJSG01. The sequence continues at coordinate 18,678 of JBBRDN010000059.1, read as the reverse complement.
TCGTCCTTGAGCGTTCTATCGCCGAGTTGGGCATCTTCCCGGCTGTCGATCCCCTTGCTTCCAACTCTCGCGCCTTGGCGCCCGAGTTCGTCGGTGAAGAGCACTACCAGGTCGCCCGTGGCGTCCAGAAGGTGCTCCAACGCTACAAGGATCTTCAGGACATCATCGCGATCCTGGGCATGGACGAGCTTTCGCCCGAGGACAAGACCGCCGTCTTCCGCGCCCGCAAGATCCAGAAGTTCCTCAGCCAGCCGTTCACGGTTGCAGAACAGTTCACCGGCCGTCCCGGCAAGCAGGTGCCCGTCGCCGAGACCGTCCGCAGCTTCAAGGAAATCCTCGAAGGCAAGTTCGACGACGTGGCCGAAGCCAACTTCTACATGAAGGGCGGAATCGACGAGATTAGGGAATAATTTCTCCGCCTTGTCCTAATCTTCATCCTACTCCTCTTCTTGATCCTCGGATTTAGGGAAAGAGTAAGAAGGAGCGCAGGATCAGGAACCTGACAACATGGCCACGCTGAAACTCGAAATCGTCACGCCGGAAGCAAAGATCTACTCCGAGGATGTCGACATGGTCACGCTCCCGGGAGTCGAAGGCGAAATGGGCATCTACCCGATGCACATCGCGCTCATGACCCAGGTCACGTCCGGCGAAATCGTCGCCCGCAAGGGTGGCCAAGACTACTTCCTCGCTGTCGGCGAAGGCTTCGTCGAAATCACGGGCGACCGCGTCGCCGTGCTGACCGACATGGCGATCAAGGCCGACGACATCGACGAACAGAAGGCCGAAGAAGCGCGTAAACGCGCCGAAGCCCGCCTGTCCGAGAAACTGTCCGAGGAGGAGACCGCCACCGTTCAGGCCGCGCTGCTCAACTCGCTCACGCAGCTCAATGTGAAACGCCGTCGCCGCAGCTGATCGGTTTACGCCTCAAACCAATTCATGAAAGGGACGCTTCACGGCGTCCCTTTTGCTTTGGAGCCGCCGACTTGAGAAAGCGGATCGTTCTCCCAAAGATTTCCCTCCTCGCAGGCGACGCGCCTTGCTTCTATTGCCGCTAATCACCCGCGCGCCATGTTCGTCGATCCGATCCAATCCCGCCGTTTTGTCACCGCTGCCGAATCCATCACCGAGCAAACCGCATTCACTCTTAATGCGTGGCTCAGCCGTCCCGACATAGTGCCCTGCGGCGAACTTCTCATGGTCCGGGCAACGATGGCTCCGGGCGTCAGTCATCCGTTTCATCACCACCCGACGCGCGAGGAAATCATCTATGTCGTCAGCGGTCAGGCGGAGCAGTGGTGCGGTCGCGACAAGCGTGTGCTGAAGCCCGGGGAGATGGTCCTAATCCCCAAGGGCGAAGTCCACGGAACCTACAATCCCTTCCGCGAACCCGTCGTCTTTCTGGCCATCCTTTCCCCCGCGAATGCGGCGGACCCGTCCGTTGTGGATGTCTGGCAAGAGGAGCCGTGGCGGTCGCTTCGGCCATCGTCGTGAAGATCCTCATCACCATGATGGTGGCCGCATTGGCGGCTGTTGGAGCGGCACCCGCTGCGGAGTTGACACCGTTGGCCTACAACAACCCCGGATTGATCGTGGACCTTGGTGTCGGCCTTTGGTCGGCTCCAATCCCTTGCGACGCCGACGGCGATGGCGACTTCGACCTTGTCGTCGTCTGCCACGACAAACCCTACCAAGGCACCTACCTCTTCGAGAACATTTCCGGCGATACCGCGACGAACAAATTCCCCGTCTTCAAGGCCGCCCGTCGTTTGGGCAAAGGCGTGGAGAACGCCATGCCGTCCTACATCGACGGCAAACTCCGCGTGCTGACGCCGGGATTTGAGCATCCGGACTTCCTCAAGATCGGACTCGATTCCGGTGGGAAACTGCCCACGGCATGGAGCGCCCGCAACGCAGCGGATAACACCACGAAGCGGCCCTTCAAGCTGCGCGGCTCCCAGTGGCGCTATGTCGATCTCGACGGCGATGGCCGGCTCGACCTCGTCAACGGCGTCGGCGATTGGTCGGAATACGGCTGGGACAATGCCTACGCCGCCTCCGGCCAGTGGACCAACGGCCCCCTCCACGGCTTCGTCTATTGGCTGCGCAATACGAACACCTCGGCCGCACCCGCCTACGCCCAGGCCGTCCTTCTCGGCACGACCAACGGCCCTCCAATCGACGTCTATGGCATGGTTTCTCCGAACTTCGCGGACTTCGATGGGGACGGTGACCTCGACCTGCTTTGCGGCGAGTTCCTCGACGGTTTCACCTATTTCGAAAATGTCGGTTCGCGCACGCAGCCACGATTCGCTCCGGGGCGCCGCGTGAAAATGCCGGACGGAAATCCCGTGGCGATGGATCTCTGCATGATCGTTCCCGTCGCTTTCGACTGGGACAAGGACGGCGACTTCGACCTCATCGTCGGCGACGAGGATGGCCGCGTGGCCTTGATCGAGAACACCGGCAAACTCGACGCCGCGCACACGCCGATTTTCAAAGCTCCCGTCTACTTCCAGCAGGAGGCCGATCAGTTGAAGAGCGGCGCGCTCGCCACGCCCGTGGCCTTCGATTGGGACGGCGACGGCGATTTCGACATCCTCAGCGGCAACACCGCCGGCTACATCGAGTTCTTCGAGAACCTCGGCGCGCCAAAGGGTGCTTCTCCGAAATGGGCTGCTCCGAAGCGCCTCGAAGCGGGCGGGAAAACCTTCCGCATCATGGCCGGTCCGAACCGTTCCATCCAGGGTCCTGCCGAAGCCAAGTGGGGTTACACCACGTTCACCATCGGCGACTGGGATGGCGACGGCCTGCCCGACATCGTCCTCAATTCCATCCTGGGCGAAGTGGTTTGGCTGAAGAACATCGGCTCACGGCAATCCCCGAGACTCGCCGCTGCCGAACCGGTGGATGTCGAATGGACCACTCCCCAGGCGAAGCTCGAGTGGGGTTGGTGGAAGCCGAATGGCGGCGCCCTGCTAACCCAGTGGCGAACGACGCCGCTCGCGTATGACTTCAACCAGGACGGCCTCGTCGATCTCGCGATGCTCGACCATGAAGGCTACCTCGTATTTTTCGAACGGGCCCGCAAAGACGGCAGGCTTGTGCTGAAACATCCGCAGCGCGTCTTCCTGAACGAGAAGGGCGAACCGCTTCGCCTGAGCGAGAAACGCGCCGGCGGCAGCGGCCGCCGCAAGCTCGCCGTGGCCGACTGGGATGGCGACGGGCGATTCGATCTGCTGTTGAACTCGTCGAACGCCAACCTGCTCCGGCAGGTCGCGAACCGGGACGGGAAATGGTTCTTCAAGGACGAAGGCCCGATCAATCGTCGCAACATCGAGGGCCACGACGTCAGTCCCGGAACAGCCGATTTCGATGGCGACGGCGTGCCCGACTTTCTCGGCGGAGCCGAGGACGGACGGTTCTATTTCATGAAGAATCCCCGCACCAAGTGACGGCGGCCCGGGTTATTTGAAGAGCCGGGGCGCGAAGTCGGCGAGGTAGTTGCGCCATACGGGCCAGGAGTGCGCGCCTTCGGTCTTGAGCCATTCGTGGCGGACGCCCTTGTCCTTCAGCGTTGCGATGAACTCCTCGTTGCGCTGGAGGAGGAAGTCATCCTTGCCACACGCGATCCACAGCAGCTTGAGTTTGGCGTTGGTCTTGTCGGGGCTGCCAAGCGCGGAGGCCACTGCATCCTTGCCGGGAACGGCCGAGCTGAATCCGCCGACCCAGGCGAACGTGTCCGTGTGGTTCAAGCCTATGGTGAGCGACTGGCCGCCTCCCATGCTCAAGCCGACGATGGCCCGGTTGGCCGCGTCCTTCTTCACCCGGTAGGACGATTCCACAAAGGGCATCACGTCCTGCATGAGGTCCTTCTCGAAGACTTCGGTGTTGTTCTGGAAACCGGTGGATGCATGGCCGTCCATCATGACGACGACCATCGGCGTCATCTTTTTCTGGGCGATCAGGTTGTCGAAGATCCAATGGGCTTTGCCGTGGGCGATCCAAGTGGCCTGGTTGTCGCCGGAACCGTGCTGGAGATAGAGCGTGGGGAACTTCTTCGAGTTTTGGTCGTAGCCGGGCGGCGTGTAGACGGCGAGTTCACGCAACTTGCCCAGGGCCTTCGAACGGTAGGTATGCTGGCGGACGGTGCCGTGGGCCACGTCCTGGAAGTCCCAGATCATCGGCGTCGCGCCTGTGACGTGGAGGATGCTCGTGCGCGGCTCGCGCATTGGCTTCGTCGCGGAATTTGCGGGGTCGATCATGCCGACGCCGTCGACGTTGAAGCTGTATTCCCAGACTCCGGGTTCGACGGGGCCGACGGTCACGCTCCAGACATCGTTGGAGCCCCTGGCCATGGCGGCACGGCCGTTGGCCCACTGGCCGTTGACCGTGACATCGGTCGCCTTGGGCGCTCGGATTCGGAAGGTCACACGGCGATCGTCGGCGATTTCGGCCGAGCGGATGGGGGCCTGCGGAGCCCGGCGCGGTGCGGCCGCCGTGGCGGGGGTGGTGTTCTGGGCCTGGACCGAAGCCGCAAGGCCGGCCGCGAGCAGGCCTAGGGCAAGGAATCGTGTGTTCATGGAAGGGATGCACTTGTGACCTGATGCGGCGCGGGCGCAATCCGAAACTTCAGGCTCAACGCTTGGTTCGGTTGAAGTCGGCTTGCCGCGATGCCGTCTGACCGGGGCAAATTCTTTGAACCTTGCCAAAGGCTGGGATAAAGTCTGTGCGCTCAGCCATGAATGCCGTCTGGAAAACTCTCCTTCGTTCCGCCGTTTTGATCACGGTCGCGTGCAGCCTCGCCTCAGGGCCGCGCCTTGGCGCGGCTGATTCCGCCAAAGCGGCAGCCATCGATTTCGCCCGGCAGATCAGGCCGATCCTTTCCGACAATTGCTTCTCCTGCCACGGCCCGGACGAGCAGGCGCGCAAATCCAAGCTGCGTCTCGACACAAAGGAAGGCGCCTTCGCGGCGGGCAAGAGCGGCGAGCTCGCGATCGTTCCCGGCCACTCGTCCAAGAGCGAGATCGTCGCGCGCATCATCAGCAAGGACGAGGAAGCCGTCATGCCGCCGCCCAAGTCCGGCAAGAAACTGACCGCCGACCAGGTCGCCCTGCTGAAGCGGTGGATCGAGGAAGGCGCCGCGTGGCAATCGCATTGGGCCTTCGAAGCCCCGAAGCGGCCGGAAGTTCCTGCGCCGAAAGGCGCGAATTGGACTCGGAACGAGATCGACCGGTTCATCTTGGCGCGCCTCGAAAAGGAAGGCCTCCAGCCGGGCGAAGAGGCTGACAAAGCCCGGCTCATTCGTCGGGTCACCTATGATCTGACCGGGCTCCCGCCCAAGGCCGAGGAGGTCGAGGCCTTCACCTCCGACCGCGGTGCCGACGCCTACGAGAAGGTAGTCGACCGGCTTCTGTCGTCGCCCCGCTACGGCGAACACATGGCGCGTTACTGGCTTGATGCCGCGCGTTATGCCGACACTCACGGGCTGCACATCGACACCGAGCGCAGCATGTGGAAATACCGCGACTGGGTGGTCGACGCCTTCAACGCCAACAAGCCTTTCGACCAGTTCACCATCGAGCAACTCGCTGGCGATCTCCTGCCCGACGCCACTCCCGAGCAGAAAACCGCATCCGGTTACATCCGCGCCAACATGACCACCGGCGAGGGCGGGGCGATCACCGAGGAGTATCAGGCGAAATACACCTTCGACCGCGCCGAGGCCATGAGCACGACGTGGCTCGGCCTGACCCTGACCTGCGCGCGTTGCCACACGCACAAATACGACCCGATCACCCACAAGGAGTATTACGGCCTCTTCGCCTTCTTCAACAACCTGGACGAGGCCGTCATGGACGGGAACATCCCGAACCCGCATCCATCCATCCGCGTTCCGTCCCGCGAACAGTCGTCACGCATCGACGAGCTTAAGAAACAGATCACCGAAACGCAGGAGCGCTTCGACAGGCCGGTGGCCGACTTCGACAAGGGCCTCGCCGCTTTCGAGGCCTCTTGGAAAGCCAAGGCCACTTCGGGCTGGACCGTGCCCAAGCCGGTTTCCGTCAAATCGGCCAGCACCAACGGCGTAACCTTCGAGACGCTCGCCGACCAGTCGGTGCGTGTCACGGGGTTCAACCCCGAGAAGGACACCCACACCGTCACGCTGCCGTTGGCCGTCGGCGAGATCGGCGCGTTGCGGCTTGAGACCTTGCCCGACGCCGTGTTTGAAAAGGGCGGCGCCGGCCGTGGCACCAACGGAGTTTTCCGCGTCTCGGAAATCGAGGCCGAGATCGTCACCGTCGACAAAAACGGAAAACGCGGCGCACCGCAAAAGGTGGCCTTCGCCGAGGCCCTTTCTGAAAACGACGCCGCCAAATTGATCGACGGCAAAGCGGACTCCGGTTGGAAACCGGAAGACGTCGCGAAGCCCGCCAGCGTGCTGCTTGTGCCCAAGCTCCCGGTCAAGGTCGCATCGGCTGGAGAGCTCGTCGTCCGGCTCAAGTATGAGGCGAACACCAACGCGCAAAGCCTCGGGCACTTCCGCCTTTCGTTCGCCCAGGACCGCGCACTCGTCGATGCGCTCCATTCCGTCCGGGAGAGCGGTTGGCAGAAGATGGGCGTCATCAAGATCGACAACGTCGCCGAGGCCTACGCCAAGTCCTATGCCGTCGAGACCAGCTTCAACACCACGAACAAGTTCAAGTTCGGCGAGAAGGACTTTTCCTTCGACGGCAAGCCCGCGATCGAGGACGGGAAAAACTTCCGCCTCGTCAATGCCATCAACGACAACCACGGCCTCTTCTACTTCTCGCGGAAGGTCGTCGTGCCCGTCGACGGCGATTACCACATCCGCATCCTTGCCGATGATACCTACAAGCTCTGGGTCAACGGCGTGCTCGCCGCGACATGGGGTCAGGACGACATCCGCCAGTTCACTTCGCGGCCCGTGACCGTCCGCCTGCGGGCCGGTGAGAACCAGCTCCTGCTCAAGGTCGCCAACCTCCAGGGCGATTGCCGCCTGTTCTTCGACGGCGAATTTGATGCGGCTCCGGGCCTTTTGCCCGCCGACCTCGCACGCCAGCTCGCGATCCTTCCGGCACTCGCCACCGATGCGAAGAACCGCCTGAAGGCTTTCTGGTATCAATCCCAGTCGCTGGACCACCGCAAACTCGCCCGTGAGCTCACACACCTCCGCGAAGAGCAATCGGCCGTCGATGCGGCTGTTCCCATGACCATGATCGCCAAGGAACGCGACAAGGTTCGCGAGACCCACCTGCTGGTGCGCGGCGAATACGACCAAAAGGGCGAAGTCATCCAGCCCGGCCTGCCGGCCATTCTTCCGCCCATGCCCCGTGGCGCGCCCACCAACCGCCTTGGCCTGGCCAAGTGGCTTGTCGATCCGTCGAACCCGCTGACGGCGCGCGTCACGGTGAACCGCTATTGGCAGCAGTATTTCGGTAACGGCTTCGTGAAAACCTCCGAGGACTTCGGAGCCCAGGGCGAACCGCCGTCGCACCCGGAGCTCTTCGATTGGCTTTCCACCGAGTTCGTCCGCAGCGGCTGGGACATCCGCCACATCCAGCGGTTGATCGTCACTTCGGCGACCTACCGCCAATCCTCCAGGCACACGCCGCTGCTGGCCTCCAAGGATCCCGAAAATCGCCTGCTCGCGCGCGGTCCGCGTTTCCGGTTCGACGCGGAGACCCTCCGCGACACCGCCCTTTCCGTCAGCAGACTCATGATCGACCGCCGCGGCGGCCGCAGCGTGAAGGCGTGGGAACCGGCCGGGCTCTGGGAAGCCGTGTCGTATCGCAACTCGCAGTCGTTCGTCGCAGACCGTGGCGAAGGCCAATATCGCCGCAGCCTCTACACCTACTGGAAGCGCCAGAGCCCGCCGCCGAACATGCTCATCCTCGACGCGCCCACCCGCGAGAGCTGCGTGGTGAAGCGCCCCCGCACCAACACGCCGCTCCAGGCGCTCGCGCTGTTGAACGATCCGCAGTTCGTCGAGCCGGCACGGGCCTTCGCCCAGCGCATTCTCCATGAGGGCGGCAAGACCACGCGCAGCCGGCTGGACTTCGCCTTCATGCTTGTCACGTCTCGTCGCCCGACGAGCGACGAGGCCAAGGTTCTTACCGACACGCTGGCCAAGCAGACCGCCGACTTCCGCAAGTCCGGCGATGCCGCGAGCAAGCTCCTCAGCATCGGCGAGTTCGTCGAAGATTCCTCGCTCAACAAGGCCGATCTCGCCGCCTGGACGACCATCGCCAGCATGCTCCTGAACCTCGACGAGACGGTGACGAAGGGATGACGGCCGACTCGCCCTGACGCTCCTCGAACCATTTTCTTCCATGAACCCCTTCCGCGAACAACAGCTCCTCCAGACCCGGCGCCAGTTCTTTGGCAAGGCCGCCGTCGGCATCGGCACCGCCGCGCTCGCCTCGTTGTTGAACCCCTCTCTCTTCGCCGCCGCCGCGGCCGAGCAGGTCACCAAGGGCCGGGGCGTCCTTGGCAAGCCCCACTTCGCCGCCAAGGCCAAGCGGATCATCTACCTCTTCATGGCCGGCGGCCCGTCGCAACTCGACCTCTACGACTACAAGCCGATGCTCGAGAAGTTCCATGAGAAGGAGCTTCCGGCGACCATCCGCATGGGCCAGCGCATCACCGGCATGACCTCCGGACAGAGTTCGCTGCCCGTGGTGAAGTCTCTCTTCAAGTTCGCCCAGCACGGGAAGAGCGGCATGTGGTTCAGCGACCTCATCCCCAACATTGCATCCCTCGCCGACGACATCGCCGTCATCAAAACCGTCAACACCGAGGCCATCAACCACGACCCGGCCATCACCTACATCCAGACAGGATTCCAACAGGCCGGCCGTCCCAGCATGGGCGCGTGGATGAACTACGGTCTCGGCAGCGAGAACGAAAACCTCCCCGGCTTCGTCGTCATGATCTCCAGCGGCAAAGACGCCGACCAGCCGCTCTTCGCCCGTCTCTGGGGCTCCGGCTTCCTGCCGTCCGAACACCAAGGCGTGCAGTTCCGCGGCAAGGGCGATCCCGTCCTCTATCTCTCCAATCCCGACGGCCTCAGCAGCACCGTGCGTCGCCGGATGCTCGACGGCTTGGCAAAGCTCAACGCGAAGCAGTTCGACGAATTCGCCGATCCCGAGACCCAGACGCGCATCGCCCAATACGAGATGGCCTACCGCATGCAGACGTCGGTGCCCGAACTCGTCGATCTCTCCAAGGAATCCGCCGCGACCCTCGAGATGTATGGGCCCGAAGTGAAGAAGCCCGGTTCCTTCGCCTACAACTGCCTCCTCGCCCGCCGCATGGCCGAGAAGGACGTGCGCTTCATCCAGCTCTATCACCGGGGCTGGGACCAGCACGGCAATCTCCCGAACCGCATCCGCGAACAATGCGCCGACACCGACCGCGCCAGCGCCGCGCTCGTGAAGGATCTCAAACAGCGCGGCCTGCTGGACGACACCCTCGTCGTCTGGGGCGGGGAATTCGGCCGGACGGTCTATTGCCAGGGAAAGATCGAGAAGGAGAACTACGGCCGCGACCACCACGGCCGGTGCTTCAGCATCTGGATGGCCGGCGGCGGGGTGAAGGGCGGGACGACCCACGGCGAAACTGACGACTACGGCTACAACGTGGCGAAGGATCCCGTGCACATCCACGACTCCAACGCCACGATCCTCCACTGCCTCGGCATCGACCACGAGAAGCTCACCTACCGCTTCCAGGGCCGCGACTTCCGCCTGACCGACATCCACGGCCACGTGGTGAAACAGGTCCTCGCGTGATGCAGCCTTGGTCGCCCCTGCGGTCTTCAAGGCTACGCTCCTAGGGATTTGCCAGGTGCGGCTGAGTTGAACGTTCTAGCTGGCAGTCGATCCATCGGGCGTTTAACCCTCGCCCCATCATGACGCCTGCCGAAGCCCGCGCTCGACACGCCACCCTCGCCGCCGAGATCCGCCGCCACGACCAAGCCTACTACGTCGAGGCGCGCCCGACGTTGAGCGACTTCGACTACGACCGGCTCTACCAGGAGCTGCTCGATCTGGAGAAGCAGTTCCCCGATCTCGTCACGCCCAGTTCCCCGACCCAGCGTGTCGGGGGCGCGACCACGGACGGCTTCGCGCGCGTGACGCATCTCCAGCCCATGCTCTCGCTCGAGAAGATCGAAGCCGCGGAACATCCCACCACGGACGAGGAACCCGACCGCCAGATCCGTAACCGCCAGCAGGACGAGAATACGTTGGCCCAGCTCGTCGCGTGGGACGCCGGCATCCGCAAGCAGCTCGGCCACGACCGGGTGGAATATGTGTTGGAACCGAAGGTCGACGGCGTGTCCCTGAGCGTCCACTACCGCCACGGCAAGCTCGCCCTCGCCGTCACGCGCGGCGACGGCCAGATGGGCGACGACATAACGGCCAATCTCCGCACCGTCCGCGCCATTCCACTGGAGCTGGGTCTCGCCAACCCACCCGCACTGCTCGAAGTCCGCGGCGAAGCCTACATCTCGACGAAGGATTTCGACGCCGTAAACGCCAAGCTGGTCACCGCCGGCGAGAAGACGTTCCCCAACGCGCGCAACGCCACCGCCGGCGCGCTCAAACAGCTTGATCCGGAGCTGGTGTCACATCGGCCCATCAGCGCGGTCTTCTACGCGGTCGGAGCGTGCGAGGGCATCGAGTTCGAGACGCACGACGAACTCCTGATGGCCCTTCGGCGTTTCGGTCTGCCCACGCAGCGGCATTGGATCTGTGACGGCATCGAGGCTGTGCTCGACGTCTATCGGCGCGAGATCGTCTGCGGCTACGACGAGGCCCGCGATCTGCGACGCCAACTGCCCTACGAGATCGACGGCATCGTCATCAAGGTGAACCGCCTGGCCGACGCGCAGCGCATCCCGTCCAAGACCCGCGCGCCCGGCCACGCCATCGTCCACAAACCCATCCCCTGGATCACGCCGGCCGAGACGTTGCTGAAGGCCATCACCGTGCAGGTCGGCCGCACCGGAGTGCTCACGCCCGTGGCCGAGCTGGAGCCCGTCTTCATCCAGGGCTCCACCGTTTCCCGCGCGACCCTGCACAACGAAGACGAGATCCGCCGGAAGGACATCCGCATCGGCGACACCGTGGTCATCCGCAAAGCCGGCATGGTCATCCCCGAGGTGCTCGAAGTCGTGAAAGGCAAGCGCCTGCCCGACTCGAAGGCGTTCGATTTCCTCGCCCACATCGGCGGCAAATGCCCGGCGTGCGGCGGGCCGGTGGCGCGGGAGAAGATTGCCGGAGGCGCTGAGGAAGTGGCGTGGCGTTGCCAGAACGTCGCCAGCTGTCCGGCGCAGAAGACGCGCCGTGTGGAATACTTCGCCCAACGCAAGGCACTCGACATCGAGGGGCTCGGCGGAATCGTCGCCGAGAAGCTGGTGGAACGCGGGTTGGTCAACGAACCGCTCGACCTCTTCAACCTGACCGTCGAGCAGCTCGGCAAACTGAATCTCGGCACCGACGAGGAGCCGCGCACCTTCGGCGAAAAGAACGCCGCTAAGGTCGTCGAGGCGTTGGAACGCGCGAAGGCCGCCCCGCTCCATCGCTGGATCCACGCTCTGGCCATCCCCGAGGTCGGCGAGACCACGTCGTGGCAGCTCGCCCAAGTCCATGGCTCACTCGCCGAGCTGGCCACCTCCGGCGTTCTCCGTGACATCCGCGATCTTGGCGGCAAGGAATGCGAGCGCGTCGAGGTTTCGCCCCGTTCCCGCAAAAGCGCGCCCAAGACCGACGAGGAACGTGCCGCGCGCCAGCAGCGCTACGATGAACTCACCGCGGAAGCCAAGGTGCTGGAAGAGCGAATCGCCTCCAGCGGTGCGAAGGCGGCATTGGTCGAAGTCGGCCCCGTGGCCAGCGCCTCGGTGCTCAATTTCTTCTCTACGGACAACGGGAAGAAGGTCCTTCAACGCCTTGCCGAACTTGGGATAAACCCGACGGGCACGTCTCTCCAGGCAGCCAGGGCGGATTCGGCGAAGCCGTTTTCTGGAAAGACCTTCGTCCTCACCGGCGCTCTGCCCAAGCTCTCACGCGATGACGCGTCGGCCATGATCCGCGAAGCCGGCGGGTCGGTCAGCGGGAGCGTCAGCAAGAAGACGGACTACGTCCTCGCCGGCGAAGAAGCCGGTTCCAAACTGGAGAAGGCCCGCGCGCTCGGCGTAAAGGTCATCGACGAAGCGGAGTTTTGTCGGATGGTCAAAGGCTGAGCCGCGTAGGCCTAGCGCCGCCGCCGGCCGCCGCCGGCCGGGCTGAAGTGGTAGCCTCCATGCACGCGCACGGCCCGGGTGTTGCCGTAGTTGGGCGTCGCTCCCGGCTTCGGCGCGTCGAGGACGGTAGAGTAGGTGTAGTTGAAGCCTTCCAGCTTCTCGCGCGGGATGGGCTTGCCGATGTAGCGCTCGATGGCGGCGAGCTGCTTGTTCTCTTCGGCCACAAGGATGGTGAAGGCGTCGCCGGTGTTCTCGGCGCGGCCGGTCCGGCCGATGCGGTGGACGTAATCCTCCGCATGCAGCGGCACGTCGTAGTTGATGACGTGGCTGACGCTGGCGATGTCAAGGCCGCGCGCGGCGATGTCGGTGGCGACGAGCACCTCGAACTTGCCTTCACGAAATCCGCTCAGCGCCTGCTCGCGTTCCTTCTGGGTGCGGTTCGAGTGCAGCACGGCCACGGCGTGGTTGCTCTTCTTCAGCAGGGTCGCCACCCGGTCGGCGCCGTGCTTGGTGCGGCAGAAGATGATGACGGAGTCGTAGTGGACGCGTTCCAGCAGTTCGAGGAGCAACTCGTTCTTCTGCGCTTCGGCCACGGGATAGACGACGTGCTTGACGGTCTCGGCCGGGGAACGGCGCGCGCCGATCTCGATGGTCTCGGGATCATGCATGCACCAGCTGATGAGCGTCTCGATGACCGGCGGGATGGTGGCGGAGAAAAGCGCGGTCTGCCGCTTGCGCGGGCAGTGCTGCACGATGCGTTTCACGTCGGGCATGAAACCCATGTCGAGCATGCGGTCGGCCTCGTCGAGGACGAGGCTCTCGATGCCTTCGAGCTTCACGATGCCCTGGCCCATGTGGTCGAGCAGGCGGCCGGGCGTGGCGACGATGATGTCGACGCCCTTCTGCATCGCCTCCTTCTGCGCGCCGTAGCCCACGCCGCCGAACATCACGACGATGCGGAGGTCGGTGTAGCGGGCGTAGTCGCGGATGGCGACCTCGACCTGGGCGGCCAGTTCGCGCGTCGGTTCGAGGATGAGCACGCGGGCGAGCCCGGGCTTGTGCGAGCCGAGGCGGGAAAGGATGGGCAAGGCGAACGCGGCGGTCTTGCCCGTGCCGGTCTGCGCGCTGCCGATGATGTCACGGCCCTCCAGCAGCGTCGGGATGGCCCGGAGCTGGATCGGCGTCGGATCCGTGTAACCCATGGCCTTGACGCCTTCCATAATCTGCGGCGCAAGGCCGAACGTGGAGAAACCCATGCCCAAGACCGTAACAGCCCCGGCCGGCTTATGGGAAGAGCCTTGAATGATCGCCACGCCGAGGCGGGTTTCGTGCACGGGCGACGCGTCACCGTGGTGTTCGCTGGACGTTATCCAAGCCGCCGCGAAGTCTTCGGATCGAACCACAATGCGCGGTCCCAGTGGATCGCCAGCCTCATGCTGCTGCCGACCGACGGCGGTTCACCCACAGGCAGCTGAACTCGCCACGTTCCGAACGGGGTTCCGATCTCGGCTCGCCATCCGGCCGGACAAAGCCATGCCCGTTGGACGCTGCCCTCAATGTCACCAGTGGCCGCCATCGAAAATGAATCAGGGCGGAGCAGACACGTGGCCGCGCCATCGCCGTCTCCCGAGACAGGAAGCGAAAACGTGTGGCCAGCCGAGCAAAACTCCCCTGCCGCGTTGCGGAAGTGCCGCGTGCCGGCGAGTTCGTTCCAGCCGTCCGGGCTGAAGAACTCCGCCACGAAGCGATTCGCAGGTTGACGGAAGATCGCCGACGGAGTGCCCGCCTGCTCCAGCTGCCCCGCGCGCAAGACGACGATGCGGTCGCCGAGTTCAAGGGCTTCGGCTTGGTCATGGGTGACGTGGACCGTCGTCACGCCGAACTCGCGGGCCATTCTCGAAATCTCGCGGCGCAAATCCGCGCGAAGCGGCGCGTCCAATTGCGACAGCGGTTCATCCAGCAGGAAAAGCGACGGCCTCTGCACCAATGCCCGGCCTACCGAGACCCGTTGTTGTTCCCCGCCGGAAAGCAGGGCCGGCAGCCGGTTCAAGAGCGGTTCCAGTCCCAGTCGAACGGCGATGGTGTGGACTCGTTCGGCGGTTTCCGTCGCGCCGATCCCTCGCAGCTTCAGGCCGAGGCCGAGGTTTTCCGCGACGGTCAACTGGGGCAGCAGCGCCGGTTGCTGGCCCACCATCGCGACGCCGCGGTCCGCCGGCGAACGGCGATGCCAATTCGGATCAGCCCCAAACCCGATCGTGCCGCTGTCCGGCGATTCGAGCCCGGCCAACAGACGAAGCAATGTCGTCTTGCCGCTGCCGCTCGGCCCCGTGATGACGAGAAATTCACCGTCTCCGACCTCAAGGTCGAGTCCATCCAACGCAGGCGCAACCGCACCAGGGAAACGACGCGTGAGTTGACGGATGCTGAGCGCTGGCACGCGGAGGAGATACCGGCGAACCGCAGCCGCGCCAAACGGAATACTTGCACCGAAAGCATTTCACTTGGCCGGACCGGTCACAGGGAAGGATTGCCAAGCGGTCGAACCGGTGGATTCTTCCGGCTCCACTACCCGAGCGCCTGACCGATAGGCTTTTCGAGGCGGCCGCGTTGTCCGAGATGAACAAAGATTCATCCTGGCTTCACCAAGTGTTCATGCGGGTCGGAAACCTTGACCACCTCGCTGATCCGCGAGTTCCACCACACCCATCATGAAACCTTTCCATATTCCGGCTCTCATACTCACGGCCTCGCTTCTGTCCGCCGCCTTTGTTGGCGTTGGCTGCCATTCGTCCCAGGCGCAGCTTGAAGCCATGGCCAAGATCTCCAGGGCCGATGCGGAAAAGATAGCACTGGCCAAAGTCCCCGGTGGCACGATCAAGGATGCCGAACTTGAGAAGGAGGGCGGTAAATTGATCTGGTCCTTCGACATCGCCACTCCGGGATCGGCCGACATCACCGAGGTGCAACTAGACGCGGTCAGTGGTGTGGTCGTCTCGGTTGCCAAGGAAACCCCCGCGCAGCAAGCCAAGGAGGCGGAGGAGAAGGCAAAGGAGGAGAAGCAATGAACCGGCTCGCAGCTCTCGCCATTGCGGCCCTCCTCGGCGCATCCGTCGCGGGGATCTCCGTGGCCCGTCGCCAGTCGTCCCTGCATGCGACCGAATTAGCTGGGCAACGCGCGGTGGCGGAGGCCGAAAGAGCCGAACTGGAAGCCGCTCTGGCGGCCGCCAGGAAACAATCCCGCCCTGTCGTCACCACGCCAACAACGCCGGTGTTGGTTGCCGAGGTCGCCGCTCGGCCCACGCCCGCCCAGATTATCGCCAAGCTGCGCGAGCTCCGTGCGGCTCCCGGCCCCCTCACGTCCCGCTCCGCCCGTCAGGCCGTGTATTGGCTGGAGGAACTGGCCGCGGCCGGACCTATCGCCGTGCCCGCCATCCGCGAGTTCCTCTCCCGCTCCGAGGACATGGACCTCGACACGACCTGGTTCACCCAGGGGCGAAGTGGCGCTCGCGGCCGACTGCCCAACGACTTCCTCGTGCCGCCGTCTTTGCGATTTGGCCTGTTCGATGCCCTCCGGCAGATCGGAGGACACGAGGCGGAAGTGGTCCTGACCGACGCAATGAGCTCCACCGGACGAGGCGTCGAATTGGCCTATCTGACGCGGCTGCTTCAGGAAATGGCGCCCAACCAGTATCGCGAAAAGGTCCTCCTGGTAGCACATGACCTGTTGGCCGCTTCCGCGGGCTTCGTGTCCGCCAATCCGTTGGACCGCGACCACCGCGACTATCTTTTCGGAGTGCTGACACTGTTCGGCGACGCTTCCTACGCCACCACCGCCCAATCGCAGCTTGTTCGCGACGATGGAAAGATCGACCTCAGCTCGCTGCGTTATCTGCAGCAGTCGCTAGGGAGCCAAGCAGTCCAGATTGCGGCCCAGACCTATCTGGACCCGCGCCTCGTGGATCCCGCGGTGAAGGAACCCCTCGTTCGTCTCGCGCTTACCTTCGTCGGGTCCGATCCGCAGGCGAACCAGTTCTACCAGCAGGCCATCAACGATCCCGCGCTGCCCAAGGATGCTCGACGCAATCTGATCGAAGACCTGAACCAGGACGGTTTCGCGGACAGGAAAAATCTCACCGCGAACGACCTCCCTCTCATCCAAAGCCGCATCGCCCTGATCGAACAGTCCGCTCCAAGCGCGATGGATCCGATCAACGCCAAGGCGTTCGCCGAGGCCTACAAGGATCTGCAAAACATGCAGGGCAGAATTCTGAATCCACCGCAGAACCCTCCCGGAAGCAAAAAGAAAACCCCATGAAGCGGAGGGAAACGGCCCTACGAAACTTCTCCCAGATTTCAGTCACCTTCCCCGGTTCGAGGCCGTCATCACAGCCACTTCCCATGAAAACCAAACTCCTGCCCCAACTGCTTGGCCTTCTCGGCGTCATTGCCACCGTTCACTGCCAAGCGGCCGAGCCTTACCGCCTCCTCAAGGAGATTCCCGTCGGCGACGAAGGCGGGTGGGATTACCTGACGGTGGATTCATCCGCTCAACGGCTCTACGTCTCGCATGTCTCCAAGGTCGTCGTGATCGATATCGCCAACGACCGTGTCGTCGGCCAGATCACCAACACGCCCGGCGTCCACGGCATCGCCGTCGCCCCGGAGCTGCATCTCGGTGTCACCACCAACGGGCGCGAGGACAAGGCCAGCATCGTTGACCTGCTGACCTTGCAGACCATCGCCAAACTCGACACGGGCAAGAACCCCGACGGCATGGTCTACGAACCCGCGTGGAAAGAGGCCTACATCTTCAACGGACGCGGCCAGTCGGCGACGGTGATCGATCTTAAGAACAACCGCGTGGTCGCCACCATTCCCCTGACGGGCAAGCCGGAGTTCGCCGTCACCGACCCGAAGGCCGGCCGCGTCTACAACAACATCGAGGACAAGAACGCCGTGGTGGTCATCGATGCCAAGAAGCACGAGGTCGTGGAAACCTGGCCCATCGCGCCGGGCGAAGGCGCCTCCGGCATGGCCATAGACCTGGCGCATCACCGGCTGTTCCTAGGCTGCGGCAACAGGCTCATGGCGATGATGGACAGCGCCAATGGAAAGATCGTCGCCACCGTGCCCATCGGCGACGGCGTGGATGCGAACGCCTTCGACCCCCAGACCCAGTTCGCCTTCGCCTCCTGTAGCGACGGCACCGTGACGATCGCCCGCGAGGATTCACCTGACAAACTCACCGTCGTGCAGACCCTCAAGACGGAGGCTGGCGCGCGGACGATGGCCCTCGACCCGAAGACGCACCGGATCTATCTGGCTTCCGCGAAATACGAGGCGGCTGCGGGCGGAAAACGTCGCGGAAGCATGGTGCCCGGCAGCTTCAAAGTCCTGGTGTTCGGCATGGAGAAGGTGCCGGGCAATTGACGCGAAGCGAAGCCGCCCGTCAGTGACTCCGAGTGATTCCTGATTCGAAACGTCCCATGCGTGTGCTCGTCGTCGAGGACCACAAGAACACCGCCGCCTTCATCCGCAAGGCGCTCCAGGCGGAAAGCTTCGCCGTCGACGTCTGCACCAACGGCGAGGACGCGCTCGCTGCCACTCTTGCAACGCCCTTCGACGCCATCGTGCTCGACATCATGCTGCCAGGCCGCGACGGATTGAGCGTCCTGCGCCAGTTGCGCGCCCGCAGCAATACCACGCCCGTGCTGTTGCTCTCGGCGCGAGGCGAGGTCAACGAACGGATAGAGGGGCTTGATGCAGGAGCCGACGACTACCTGCCGAAACCGTTCGTCATGGCCGAGCTCGCGGCGCGCATCCGGGCGCTTGGAAGGCGGGGCAACGAGAGCAAATCCACCGTCCTTCGCGTCGCCGACCTCACGCTCGACACCATCAGCCGCGAAGCCCGGCGCGGCGGCAAGGCCATCGAGCTGACGGCCCGCGAATACCGGCTGCTGGAGTTTCTCCTTCGTTCGGCAGGACGCATCTGCGGTCGCATGGCCATCCTCGAAAAGGTTTGGGACTACGACTTCGATCCAGGAACCAACATCGTGGATGTTTACATCCGGCGCCTGCGCGAAAAGCTCGACGAAGGCTTCGAGCCGAAGCTGCTGCACACCGCACGCGGCGTCGGCTACGTGCTGAAGGAGTCGCCATGACCATCCGCACGCGCCTCACGCTCTGGTATGCGGGCGTTCTCTTCGTCTCGATCCTGCTGATGGGCGCGGTCGCCTACCACGAGTTCGTCGTCGAGAAACGACGCGACCGGAAATCATCCCAGCAGCATGAGCCGAGGAAAGATGAGGCGCAGGAAGACGCGGAAGACCTGACCGACATCCTCCTTGGGTATGGCATTCCGACAGCGTTGCTGGGACTGGGTGGCGGTTGGCTGCTCACGCGGAAAGTCC
>JBBRDN010000058.1:0-21474 GCA_038203875.1 Verrucomicrobiota bacterium | reverse complement strand
TGGCCCAAGGGGCCCGCGTAATCGACATCGGTGCAGAATCCACGCTGGCTCACGCAGAGCGCGTGGACGACGCGGGACAAAGCAGCCGTTTATTGCCGGTGGTGCGGGAACTGTCCCAGTTTGGCGCAGTGGTTTCGGTGGAGACCTATCATCCGCAGGTCACAAGGGCCTGTTTCGAAGCGGGCGCGAAGATCCTCAATCTCACCGGCACGACGCGGTCCGACGAAATGTTCCGCATGGTGGCCGACCACGATGGCGGCGTGATCATCTGCTACGTCCAAGGTGACAATGTCCGTGAAGTGTCGGACTTCAATTTCGGGGCGGACTCCACGGCGATGATGAAGGAGTTTTTCGCGCGCCAGATCGACGTGGCGGCCAGGAACGGCGTGCAGAAGATCTTCATCGATCCCGGGCTCGGTTTCTACTACCGCAATCTCCAGGACAGTTCGGTCCGGGTGCGGCACCAGATGAACGTCTTCCTCAACACCTTTCGCTTGCGCACACTAGGATTTCCGACGTGCCATGCGCTGCCGCATGCGTTCGAGTTCTTCGGCGATGAAGTGCGGTCGGCGGAACCGTTATTCTGCGTGCTGGCCGCACTGGGTCGGACGGACCTGTTCCGAACCCACGAGGTGCCGCGGATCAAGGCGGTGCTGGATACATTGGCCGCCTTTTGACGGAACTCCCGACGAAGATGAGCCATTTCGATTCGTTGACTGCACTTCCGACCGTTCCGATAATTTGCCCATGAACTCCGACATCGGACCCCTTCTCGGCGCATGGGATTTTCATCCCGGCGAAGTGATCGTCCGCCGCGTCAAGGGCAAGGATGGCATGGAAAAGATCCAGCTCCGGGTCGACCTCGGCATTTTGCAGATGAACGCCGAGGGGAGGCCCGACGGGAAACTTCCCATGGGGCATCCGACCTGGCTGGAGTATTACCAGCAGAAGGCGGCACAGGTGACGGATGATCCGTTCCAGCTCAAGCCGGAAGACTTTGCCAAGCTCCAGCAGGAGCTCATCCAGTTTCATCACCGCTACATCTGCCTTTTTCACCTCGAAGATTTTCCTGCCGTGCTTCGGGACACGATGCGGAACCTGGACGTGATGCAGTTCGTCCGCCAGCACTGCGAGAACGCCGACCTGATCTGGACACTGGAGCAGTTCAAGCCCCAGCTCCTCATGATGCGGGGCCGGGCTCTGGAATCCGACCGGCTTGCTTCCGACGACTGGCCTGGAGCCATCACAGAGCTTGAGGATGAGATGGAGAACATCCGCACCACCTACGCGGACAACAACCGGACCGAATTAGCTGAACAGAGCGCCGAGTTGAAGTCGCTTGAGGCGCGGCTTGTTTTCCTGAGGAGCAAGAAGCCGCTCACCGAACGGCAGAAGCTCGAATCCGCCCTCGAAGACGCGGTGCAGCGTGAGGACTATGAGGAGGCGGCGCGTGTCCGCGACGCCATCAAGAACCTCCAAGCCTGACCGGAGATTTCACAATGACCACCAACGAAAAACTGTCGGCCGAGATCAAGGCCGCGATGTTCGCCAAGGACACCGTGCGGCTAGGCACGCTCCGGCTGCTCAAGTCCGCCATCGGCTATCTTCTGATCGAGAAAAAGGTCGAGACGCTTTCCGATGCCGAGTTTCTCGCCGTGGTGCAACGCGAGGCCAAGAAGCGGAAGGATTCGATCTCGCAATACGAACAGGGCGGACGGCCCGATTTGGCCAATAGCGAGAAGGCTGAGCTGGCTGTGCTGGAAACCTTCTTGCCCAAAGCGCTATCGGCCGGGGAGCTTGAGGATCTGGTGCGGGCTGCCATTCAGGAGACGGGCGCGACCAGCAAAGCGCAGATGGGCCTCGTGATGAAGACGGCTCAGGCCAAGGCCGCCGGCCGCGCGGATGGAAAAGCCATCAGCACCCTGGTGAACTCGTTGCTTCCCTCGTGAGTCATTTCTTGGGGAACCAGACGTAGAGGAAGAAGTAGACGAGAACGCCGGTGATGGAGACATACATCCACACGGGCCATGTCCAACGGGCGATGGCCTTGTGCGCGGCGAAGTTCTCCTTGAAAGCCCGGCTCATTGTCACCACCACCATCGGGACGATCGCGATCGCGAGGATGATGTGGCTGATCAGCATGCCGTAATAGATCATCCGGATCGCACCTTCCCCACCGAATGGCGTGTGGACGCCGCGGACGAGGACTTTGTGCGCGACGTAGCAGACGAGGAAGATCACCGAAGTTGCAAAGGCCGAGATCATGCATCTCTTGTGCGCCTTCTTGTTGCCGGACTTGATGAAGATGAACCCGAGCGTCAGGAGGACGGTCGCCACGCCATTGAGGGTCGCATTGATCGGGGGAAGGATGGAGGGATCCATGGTCAACGTTCTTTGAGCAGTGCCCGGATTGCTTGACGGATGTTCTCGCGCTTCTCGGGCAGTGACCCGTCATACCATCCGCGGATGTGGCCGGAACGGTCGACGAGCGCGAAGTAGGGACCGTGGAGAAACAGGTCGTCGGGATCGACCCGATTGGTCGGCGGATTGTCGGTCATGATGAACTTGAGGCCGTTGACCCCGAGTTGTTGGACATCCGATTTGTTGCCGGTGAGGAAGCTCCATCGTTGGTGATCCGCCCCATACTTGTCGCCGTAACGTTTCAGCACGGCCGGCGTGTCGCGTTCGGTATCGGCCGTCAATGAAAGCAGCCGGAAGTCGGGCTCGCTGGCGAATTCCAGCTGAAGTTCGCTGAAGTGACGGGTCAACTTCGGACACAGGGAAGGGCACGTGGTGAAGACCGTGTTGGCAATCCAGACGCGGCCCTTAAGCGACTCCAGGCTGATCGGCTGGTTGAGTTGATTTGTCAGTTGGAACGCGGGGACGGTCGCGAGCACAGGAAGATCCGCTCCGTGGCGGGAGCGTTCCCGGATGAAGGCGATCGCGATCGCAAAGGTCGCGGTGAACAGGATCGCCCACGTCAGACGCTCATGTGATTTCTGGTTCATCCGGGATCAAATACGGTCAAAGCGTGGAACAAAAAACCCGAGGTGCAACCTCGGGTTTGAGGGTTTCAAAAGAAGCGAACCGACTCAGTCGAAGGAACCGGCACCGGCGCCGGCCTTGGACTTCTCGGCAAACCACTTGTCGTATTCGACCTGGCTCTTGACGGTGATGCTGGCACGCATGCCGCCGTGGCCGTTGCCGCATAGCTGCGCGCAGGTGACAAGGTAGGTGCCTTCCTTGGCCGGCGTGAACGTCATGGGGATGCTCAGCCCAGGCATAGCGTCCTGCTGGGCGCGCATCGAGTGGACGGCGAATCCGTGGATCACGTCCATCGAGCTGATGTGGAAGACGACCGGTTTGTTGTTCGGGATCACGATGTCGTTGTAGACGACGAAGTCGTCCTTGCCCAAAGGATCCGACTTGTCCAAGCCAAGCTTGTCCGTGGCGAGAAACTTGATGTCACTCCGACCGAATTGTCCGTCGAGTCCGGGATAGCGGGCGTTCCATCCGAATTGCTGGCCGACAATCCGAAGCGTGGT
Source organism: Verrucomicrobiota bacterium (assembly GCA_038203875.1). GTDB lineage: Bacteria > Verrucomicrobiota > Verrucomicrobiia > Limisphaerales > CANJSG01 > CANJSG01. The sequence goes on along the minus strand of JBBRDN010000058.1, from coordinate 17,929 downwards.
GGCTTCGTTTTCCTTGGGGAAGTCCGCCGTGGCTTTCGCCCAGAGCGGTATGGCGAACCCGATCAGGAGGACCGCTTCGATCAGGGCGATCACGCCTTCGAGGTAGGTCGAAATGTGGCTCTTCACGCCGACATAGTCCGCCTTGGGGTTCGCGCCGGCGCGGAACTTCACCATGCAATAGAGGAAGTAGACGAGCCAACCGACGAACAGCGCCGCCATCAGGACGTGCACGTAGATGAGGAGTTGGTCAATGCCGGCTCCTTGATGGGAGGCGTTGGCCGGCGTTCCTGGGAAATCGATCTTGTCCATGCTTAGTCTTTGTCGGTCGGGGAATCTTCGGTGAAATCAACGGAGCCCTCGTCATTGAAGGCGTCTTCAGCGGCACAGGCGGCGGAGCGTTTGGCGACGTAGACGAAAAAGCTCACGATGCCGGCGAGGACGGAGCCGATCACGGCCAGCAGGGCGAGGATACCCATGTTCATGCCTTCGGCCAGACGGGAGTCGGTTCTGCCAAAGCAGGTCGCACAAGCGGACGAATCCAGCGTGCCCAACACAAGAAAGGCAGAGATCGCCATGAGGATGAGAGTCGAGCGTTTCATAGGTAGCTAATGTTCTTCAGCTTTTTGAAAACGATGCGTCCGTAGACCATAAGGACCACGGCAGAAACGGCGGAGCCCACACCCAGAACCAGATCCACCGTCTGTTTAGTCTCGGAGTGGTTCTGGAGGAACCAAAACGCGAGGCCGGTCGTCAGCAATGTGGCGGCGGTGACGAAGACGATGTGCAGGGCTTTGAGCGACATGAGCGTTCCTCAGTGGGCGGGCGCGGCCGCTGGTTCGTGGACTACCGGAACCGAGGTGGTGTGTTGTTTCTTGCCGCCGCCGATCAGGCTTTCGGGAGCCATGGTCCAGATGCAGAGGGCCACGAGGACCGCGAAGAAGAACCCGGCGACGATGAGGATTGCGTGAACCATCCTCTTTTCTGAGATCAAGTGCATGAACCACCCGGCTACGAGGGTGGCCTTGATGCTGGCGATGATGAGGCCGATCGTGATGTTGATCCATGCGGCCCCGAAATCTACGTAGGAGATGCCGACGGTGACGATCGTGCCGAGAATGAGCATTCCGAAGATCAGCAGGTAGACCTTGACGTGGGCCTTGATGTGCTCGGCCTCGTGGTCGTGACCGACGGAATGGTCGGCGTGTGCGTGTTCAGCCATAGGATGCGTGTCGTTTAGAGGAGATACAAAACGGGGAAGAGGAAGATCCAGACGAGGTCGACGAAGTGCCAGAACAGGCCGCAGACTTTGACCCGGTTGGTGAAACGCTCCGGATCGGTCTTCCACATCCGAGCGCCGGGAATCCACAGGTAGGCGATCACCAGCGCGCCGCCGATGACATGGAGGGCATGCAGCCCGGTCATCGTGAAGTAGATGGCGAAATAGGTGCTCTGCTGCGGGCCCCAGAATGTCAGGCGCTGGACGTCGGCCATCTTGATCTTGACTGGCTTGTGGTCGTCATGCGCGGCGGCGGCACTGCCGGCTGCAGCGTGGCCGTGGCCCGGGGCCGGGTCCTTGACGAATTCGATTTCGGCGACGTTCGCCGCCCGGAGTTTTTTGTCCGTCGTGAAATACTGCTTCGGCTCCAGATGGCCCGTCATCGCCGTGCCGTCGTTCAACACGACGTGGTAGTGGGAGAACTTGGCCGCGTATTCGAAGGACTTGATGGCGCAGAACCCCATCGCGCAGACAATCGTGACGCCCTGGAAGATGAAGAACTTGTTGAAGTCTTTGAGTTTCAGGGAAACCCACGCCATGACAACCGTCACCGAGGAAACAATCAAAACCAACGTGTTGATCGCGCCCATGGGAACGTTCAGGAGGCCATCCGAGTGGTGTGGCCATGCTGCCAATGCGGGCCAGACGAGTTTAGGATCCGCTCCGACCCTGAGCAGGATGTAGGAGGAGAACAGAGCGCCGAAGAGCATGACTTCGGAAGCGAGGAACAGCCAGATCCCGACCTTGGCATTGTAGAGCGCCGTGTCGGGTCTTGGCTTTGTCGTGTAGGGGATTTCCATGGCTTACTTGGCAGAGGTGTTCTTGGTGTCGCTCTTGCGGGCGGGCAACTCGTTCTGGGTCGTGAAGTCGTCCTTCGCCCCCGGAACGCTGTATTCGTAGGGCCCGCGGTAGACGTTGGGGACAACATCAAAGTTCCCGTGTCCAGGAGGGGTCGGTGTCTGCCATTCGAGGGTGGTGGACTTCCAAGGATTGTCCGAATTGGTCTTCTGGCCCTTCTTGATGCTAATGAAGAGATTCAGGATGAACGGAATCTGAGCGATCGCGAGGCACAGGGCCGCCCAGCTGATGTGCTTGTTCAGATTGATGACGAAATCACTGAGACCGTCGGCCACCCCCTGGTTCTGCGGGTTGGAGAGCGCGTAGGTGGCGCCGCCGTCGGACATGCGTCGGTGCATTCCGGCGAGGCCCTGGATGAACATCGGGAAGAACACTGCGTTCATGAAGATGAGGGACAACCAGAAGTGGACCTTGCCCCAGAACTCGTTCAGGTAGCGGCCGGTCATTTTCGGATACCAATAATAGACGCCCGCAAAGAAGCCAAAGATGATGCCCGGAGCCACCACGTAGTGGAAGTGGGCGATGACGTAGTAGGTGTCATGCAGTTGGATGTCGCTCGCGTTGAATCCGAGCGGCAGGCCGGTGATGCCGCCGATGCCGAACATCACGAGGAACGCCAAGGAGAAGAGCATCGGGACGTTGAACCGGATCGATCCTCCCCAGAGCGATATGAACAAGCACGTCAGGAGGATGACCGACGGAATCGAGATCATCATCGTCGTCGTCTGGAAGAACGTGCTGATCTTCGTTCCCATGCCCGTGAGATACATGTGGTGGGCCCAGACGATGAAGGAGAGGAAGCCGATCGCGAGAACGCCATATACCATCGAACGGTAGCCCCAGAGAGGCTTGCGCGTGTTGTTGGCGATCACTTCCGCGACGATGCCGATTGCCGGCAGAAGGAGGATGTAGACTTCAGGATGTCCGAGGAACCAGAAGAGGTGCTGCCAAAGCAAAGGACTGCCGCCGCCGCTGATGTTCAATGGCTGACCCGAGACTACCATGCCGGAAGGCAGGAAGAAGCTGGAACCGGTCAGGTTGTCGACCAACTGCATTGCCGCCGCGGCTTCGAGCGGAGGGAAGGCGAGGATCAGCAGGAAAGCGGTCACGAACTCGGCCCAGACAAAGAATGGCAGACGCATCCAGTTCATTCCTTTGGCACGGAGCTGGATGATCGTGGTGACGAAGTTGATCGATCCCAGCAGCGAGGCGGAGATGTTGAAGACCATGCCGATGAGCCACATGGTCTGGCCATTGATGGCGTGCGTCAGGTCGTTGACGGTGGCGAGAGGGGAATAGGAGGTCCATCCGGACTTCGCCGCGCCGGCGGGCATGACGAAGCTGGCAAGCATCAGGAGGCCGCCGAGCAGGTAGCTCTGGTAGCTGACCATGTTGAGGCGGGGGAACGCCATGTCCGGCGCGCCGATCTGTAATGGAACGACGTAGTTGCCGAACGCACCGACGCCGATTGGAACAATCGCCAAGAACACCATTATCGTTCCGTGCATCGCACCGAATGAATTGTAGAGATCCGGAAGCATAACGCCGGGAACTCCCGCCGCGTCCTTGCCGACCCATAGATCGCCCAAGATTGCTTGGAGCAGCCCGCCTACGATCGGCAACGCTTTGCCGGGATAGGCCATCTGCCAGCGCATCGCCAGCATCAGGAACAGACCGATAAGCATGAAGCAAAAGGCCGTTAGGCCGTATTGCAGGCCGATGACCTTGTGGTCCGTCGAGAACACGTATTTTCGCCAGAAGCTCAGCTCGTGGTGATCGTGTCCACCGTGCTCGGTGTGCGCTCCGTGCGCCGTAGTCTGCTGTGCCATAGGGTCAGTTTCGGGAATTTGTAGAACGCCGTTTCGAGTTAAATGCAGCCATTCAGGTCACAAGTTCAAGTGCTCAGTCGCTTGTTCGCTAAAAAATGAGAGTCCGTAATCAGAAAGGCTTCAGGACTTATCCAAAACCATCAGCGCGAGAATCAGCGGAAGGTAGATGATGGAGGCAAAAAAGAGGCGACGCGCCGACGTCGCCGACAGGCTTCTCGAGAATCTCCAGGCCATCACGAGCATTCCAATCCCCGCTGCGAGCGCTCCAAAAAGGTAGGCCGGCCCGACCAGCTTCAGGATGAACGGCGCGAGGCTGACGGGGATGAGCAAGAGCGAATGGCTGACGGCCTGGCTGCCAGTGCGGGTGCCGTCCGGATCCACTACCGGCAGCATCACGTAGCCTGCCTGCGCGTAGTCCTCGCGGTAGAGCCAGGCGATGGCGAGGAAGTGCGGGAGTTGCCAAAGGAACAGGATCGCGAACAAGGACCATCCTCCGAGCGTGATGTCGTTCCGGGCAGCGGCCCAACCCATCAAAGGCGGCAGGGCCCCGGGGATCGCGCCGATGATGGTGTTCAACGTGGTGAGCCGCTTGAGCGGAGTGTAGACAAACAGATAGCTGAGGAGAGTGGCGGCCCCCAGTAGAGCGGTGAGGGAGTTCACCCAGAACTGGAGCATGCCAAGACCGATCAGCGACGTGATGGCCCCAAGGAGGAGAACATGTCCGGGAGCGAGTTCCTTGGCCGGCAGGGGGCGGGTCGCGGTCCGGCGCATGCGGGTGTCGTGTTCGCGCTCTATATACTGGTTCAACGCGGCGGCACCCGACGCGACCATTGCCGTCCCCACGAGGGTCAGCGTGAGGAGGACCGGTTGAATGGGACCTCGGGTCCCGACGAAAAAGCCGACGACGGTGGTGAGGACGACGAGGAACGTCAGGCGGGCCTTGAACAGATCCGAGTAGACCGCTACGAAGCCCCGTTGGGCTGAAGCGGTGGATTGGATCGGTTCGGCGGTGGCCTTCATGTCACGCGGTTCGAGCGGCGACGTCGGCCGACGAACGCGGGAGCCTTTGGGATTGCGATGACGGAAGCAATCTAAACGCTGCCATGCTGAAGAGCGCTCCCGTCATCAGCGACAGCGCTCCGACCGCCATGTGGGCAGTGGCGACGTCGGCTGCCTTCTTCGTCCAGATGGTCACTGCGCCCAGGGTCACCTGCAGTAGAATCAGGGCGAGCCAGGTATTCGCGAAGCGCCGAAGCGGTGATCCGACAGGGTGGGTCTTTCGGGTCCGCCACCAGCAAACGATAACCAATCCGGCGATGGTGTAGGCCATGATCCGGTGCACCATCTGGAGAATGATCTGGCCGGCAGTGATGTCGTTGTAGGAGATCATCGAGACGCGTGTCTGGTTGTATCCCGCGACGGCTGCCGGCGACGTGTCCGGCCAGACATTTCCATACGCGAGCGGGAAGTCGGGAATTGCCAAGCCAGCGTGCTGATGCCGCATCGAAGCGCCGATGAGCAACTGCACAAAAATGAGGAGGGTCAGAACCGGAGCCCAGCGACGCACGTTGGAGTCCATGGACTGGCGTGCACCGACGTCGGTCCAGGATTGCCAACGCCGGGTCGTCATCAACCCGATGACGCAGACGAGAGAAAAGAAAAGTTGAGCTACGGCAGCGTGAATAACGCCGAACTCGGCGCCCCAGCCATGCTTGTCGAAGACGACCCGAAACCCGCCCAGAATGCCTTGCAGCACCACTCCAAAAAACGCCACGAGCCCCAGTTTGCGGAGGACATCAGGGACCCGGGAGAACCACAGCGAGATGGCGAGACTCATCGTCAACAGACCGACGAACGCGCCCTTGAGCCGGTGGGAATGCTCCCAGAAAACCCCGCCTTGGCTCCATTGGTCCCAAGGCAGGAGAAACATGTTGTAGCCGTAACTGTTCGGCCAATCGGGCACCGACATGCCGACGCCTTTGCTCGTCACCATGCCGCCAATGCAGACCAGGAACAGCGTCGAGACGGCTGTCGCCATCGCGAGGATCCGAATGTGCCGGGGGATTGGGTTTTGCATTGGCTGGCGGACGGTTGAGGACTGAAAAAAAGCCGCCGGGACAAGTCCCGGCGGCTCACGAAATGGATGAGCCTCTCAAGGGGCTTTGTATTCGATCTCGAAGCTTTCCTTTGCGCCGGCGTCACCGACGGTCACTTCTTTGACGATTCCTTCGTTCACGCCGTGGGTCTTCGGGTGATAGACGACGACCTGGTATTTGCCGGCCGGGACGTTCTTCACGGAGAAGTTGCCGTCGGCATCGGTGGTGGCGAAAAATGAGTTCTCGAATACGCCGACCCACGCGAGCATCCACGGGTGGACGTCACAGCGGAACTGGATGAACTCGGGATTGGGGAAAGTCAAATCGTTCACTTGGCCTTTCGTGGGCTGGCCGAAGTTCTTTCCTGTGTTTTTCTTCGCCCGGGTGGAATTCACATTGTGGAGGACCGGGTCGCTGTTCCTCACGGTGAATGTTTGGCCGGCGAGAACGCCGAAGGTGTAAGGCTGATACTCGCAGTGAATCTGGTCCAAGATTGGCTTTTCGGGCGAAGGGGCAAACTTTTTGCCATCCACGCCGGTTCCGGACTTGAGATAGACGAAGGCACCCGCAAGGCCGTTGTCCTTGCCGACCACGAACTGGCGGCTCTTGATGACATAGGCTTCAGGATTGCCGCACATGTTTTCCTTCATCGGCTGCTGGGCCGCAGCTGGAGGAGTGCCTTTGAGGGAAACTTTGCCGGTAAGGTCGGCGGCGATCAGGCTGGGAACGGCCGCAATCAGGGCCAAGGTCAGGACGGTGGATGACTTGTTCATAGAATCTTTTTTAGACTTTCGCCGGGTTAAGCTAGCGGCCACCTAAGGTGTCGCAAGTCCTTTGTGAAATGTTTCACAAGCCCGTTCACGTGGTTGGACGATTGGCGCCGTCTCGTATTCGTGTTCTTCGGGAGCGGTTGCACGGCAGGGCATTCCAAGATGGCGGTCGTCTCCATGCGTGAGGTTGCAAAATGCGCGACTTATCCTATGCATCACTCCATGAAATCTAGTTTCGGTTCTCTGGTCCTGACTGGTTCGTTTCTCATCGGCTCGCTGTCCTCGCACGCCGACTGGCCCAACGTGCGTGGTTCGATGGTGGATGGCACTGTGCCGGGAGTTTCCGTCGCGCCGTGGAGCGCGAAGGGGCCCAAGCAGGTGTGGAAAGTCCCCACTGCAGCCGGGTTTAGTTCATTCTCCGTAAAAGACGGGAAGGTGTTTACGCTGGTGACCAAGAACGTTGATGGAGTTCCGCTCGAAACGTGCGTCGCCTTGGATGCGAACAACGGGAAAGAGATTTGGAGCACATCGTTCAATCCGGCGAAGTATGACGGCGGGGCCAATGACGGGACTTCTGACAATAAGGGAGGAGATGGGCCCCGGTCGACTCCGACGCTTGATGGGGACAAGGTTTACATCCTCACGGCCGATCTGGTGCTTGGTTGCTTGGATGCCAAGACGGGCAAGCAGCTCTGGAAGCGCGAAATCATCAAGGAACATGCCGGCCGAAACATCACCTGGAAGAATGCCGCTTCGCCCTTGGTGGAAGGCGACTTGGTGTTCGTCGCCGGTGGCGGTGCCGGTCAATCGCTTCTCGGCATCGACAAGATGACGGGCAAGACCGTGTGGCAGTTTCACGATGAAAAGATGACCCACGCGAATCCTGTCCCCGCCACTATTCATGGCGTTCGCCAGATCATCTTCTTCACCCAGTCCGGGCTGGTTTCCGTTTCACCCAAGGATGGAGCGCTCCTTTGGAAGCAGTCCTTCCCCTTCAACGTCTCGACCGCTTCGGCCCCCGTGGTCGGCGGCGACATCGTATATTGCTCGGCTGGATACGGCGTCGGCGCGGCGGCTTTCCGCGTGAATCAGAAAGGCTCCACTTGGAGCACCGAGCAGCTGTATCGCATCACCGGCAATAAACCCCTTGCGAATCACTGGAGCACGCCGGTCTACAAGGACGGGCATCTCTACGGCATGTTCAGCTTCAAGGAATACGGCAACGGCCCGTTGAAGTGCGTCGAGCTCGCTACCGGCAAGGTGAAGTGGGAGCAGGCTGGATTCGGCCCCGGCAACGTCATCATCGCCGGCAGTGACATCGTCGCCCTCAGCGACAAGGGAGAGCTCGTCCTCGTCGAAGCGACCCCATCCGCTTACAAGGAGAAATCCCGAGCCGATGTCCTCGATGGAAAATGCTGGTCGCACCCGGCGCTGTCCGAAGGGCGCATCTACGTGCGAAGCACAAAGGAAGGCGCGTGCTTCGACGTGACTGCGACGACGGCTTCCCGCTGAGGGTTCAAGCCGCTGCAAACAATACGGCCCGGCGGGATGATTCCGCCGGGCCGTATTGCTTTGAATTTCAATTGATGCGGGCCTACTTGAGCAGCTGTTCCGCGACTTGGACGGCGTTTAGCGCGGCGCCTTTCCACAGGTTGTCGCCGCTGACACAGAGGGCGAGGCCGTTGTCCAGAGCGGTGTCGATGCGGATGCGGCCGACGCCGCACTTCACCTTGCGCGTGAAATCAAGCGGCGTGGGATAGACGCGGTTCGCCGGATCATCGACGAGTTCGGCACCGGCGAATGCCGCGATGGCCGCGCGGGCGGCTTCGACGCTGACGGGCCTTTCGAACTCGGCGTTGATTGCGATAGAGTGCGCGCGGACTACGGGCACTCGGACGGTCGTGGCCGAGACCTTGAGATTGGGCAGGCCCATGATCTTCCGGCTCTCTTCCATCATCTTCGTCTCTTCGCCGGTGTAGCCGTTCGGGCCGAAGGAATCGACCTGCGGGATGACATTGAAGGCGATCTGGTAGGGATAGACCTTCTTCGTGATGGCTTCGCCCTTGGCGTAGGCGTGGACCTGGGAATCGAGTTCCTGCACGGCTTCCGCGCCGGTGCCGGAAACGGACTGGTAGGTCGCGGCGAAATAGCGTTTCAGACCGAAGGCCTTGTGCAGCGGCCACAGCGCCATGAGCGTGACGGCGGTGGAGCAGTTCGGGTTGGCGATGATGCCCTTGTGGTTCTTGAGCTGCTCGGGGTTGATCTCGGGGATGACGAGCGGCACGGCCGGGTCCATCCGGTAGTGCGAACTCTTGTCGATCACCAGGCATCCGGCCTTGACGGCATCAGGCGCGAGCGAGCGGGTGACAGACCCTCCGGCGGCGAAGAACGCGATGTCGATGCCGGTGAACACGCCCGGTTTGGCTTCCTCGATGGTGAACTTCTTGCCGGCCACTTCGACGGTTTTGCCGGCGGAACGGGCCGACGCGAAAAGTCTGATTGAGGCCGCAGGAAACCTGCGTTCATGCAGGAGCTTCACGAGCTCTTGGCCGACGGCCCCAGTGGCGCCGATGACAGCCACGTTTGGAGTCTTGTTCATAGGGGCGGGGACAATGGGCATCGCGCTACGAGGTGTCAAATCGCCGAAATTGACCTTGGAGACATCCGAAATCCGGCCTGGACCCGCTTAGTCGCGTCTGGATTTACCGAAGACCGGTTCAAGTGGTGCAGCGATTACTACGATGAACCGGGTGGACCGATCGATCATTTGACCCGATGCGATGACAGTGAACCCGAAATATCCTCTAACCGTCTTGGTGGCCGCCATCCTGAGTCTCGTCCCCGGCTGCGGTGAGGCCGATTCCCCCAGCCCCACGGGGAGATTGCCGTCGTTGTCCTCGGCCGAGGCGAGCGAGTTGGGTGACGAGTTGGTGGATCAGAACGGCGGGTTCGCCTACCGGATGCCCCGTGGCTGGTCGGCGGTCAATTCCCGGTCGGGCAAGTATCTCGTGGCATCAGGGCGAGCCCTGCTCGGATTCGCCCCGAACATCGCCACCTCCCGCGAACGGGCGCCATTGCGTTTCGACGGATACGCCGAGCGCAGCAAGCACAGCATCGGCAAGCTCATGCCCGGCGCGACGCTCCAGGAGGAATGCAGCTTCACCACGACGGCCGGGCTGAAGGGCCGGCGGTGGATCGTCTTCAGCGAATTGGACGGCCAGAAGCTCTGGCACGCCTTCTACCTTTTTCCCGGCGAGGGCGACGACAAGTTCATGCTCACCGCATCGCACACCCGCGAAGGCGGCCCGCGGATGCTCCTCGCGTTCGACGGAGCCATGAAGACGTTCCGGATCCACTGAATTTGCGCTGGTAAACGAACCCGCTTCGGGGTCGTCCTTGGCGGTATCCATGAAGCCGCTTTGCTTTCTCTTTCTGGCTGCACTCCTGTTGGCACGACCAAGCATGGCAGCCGATCCCAAGCCCCAGTCCCGTGACGAGGCCGAACGCATGCCGATCGCGTCGCCCGCGGAGGTGCGGAGGAAGATGCGTGCCGCCGCCGAGGCCCGGCAGACCGACGGAAAGGTCCTTCGCGATCTCGCCTACGTGGCCAACGGCCATCCGCGCCAGAAGCTCGACCTCTACCTCCCGAAGAACGCCACCAATGCCCCGCTCATCGTCTGGGTCCACGGCGGCGCTTGGAAGCAGGGCGACAAGGACCGCACACCCGCCCAGATCTTCGTCGAGGAGGGCTACGCCGTCGCCAGCATCAATTACCGCCTGAGCCAGCACGCTGTCTTCCCCGCGCAGATCGAGGACTGCAAGGCGGCCATCCGCTGGCTGCGCGTCCACGCGAAGGACCACGGCTACAATCCCGACCGCATCGCCGCGTGGGGCAGCTCGGCGGGGGGACACCTCGTGGCGTTGCTGGGGACGTCAGGCGACGTGAAGGAGTTCGACACCGGCGCGAACCCCGGCGTCTCCAGCCGCGTGCAGGCTGTCGTCGACTTCTTCGGCCCGACGGACTTCACGCAGATGGGCAAGTTCCCCAGCACGATCAAGCACGACGCGCCCGATTCGCCCGAGTCCGAGCTCATCGGCGGCGCGGTGCAGCAGAACAAGGCCAAGGCGGCGCGGGCCAATCCGATCACCTACGTCACGGCCGACGATCCGCCGTTCCTCATCCTGCACGGCGACAAAGATTCGACCGTGCCGCTGAACCAGAGCGAACTCCTCGAAGCCGCGCTGAAGAAGGCCGGCGTTGACGTGGCCTTCCACGTCGTCAAAGGCGCCGGCCACGGGTTCGGCGGCCCGGAGATCAACGAGAAGGTGCGGCAGTTTCTGGCGAAGCACCTGAAAAAGTAGCCGCAGAGTTTGTGACGCGAACAACACATTGGTTGAGGATGATTCGTCGCTCTGTCTCATGGGCCGTCTTTGCAATGCTGTGGCTCGCCTCGGCAGCATATGATTTGCGAGCCGGTCCTGTGGCGCGGTTGATTGTTCCAGAGGACGTTCCACCCCTTGCCACCAAATTCGGGAGCGCTGTGCATGGACTGGAGCTTGGGTTGTGCATGCAATGGGAGGATCTTGAAGGGCAGAAAATTTTGATTGGCTACGTTCAACTTAGGAACACCGGCACCAACGGAGTGTTTTTGAGCGGAGCGGGCCCTGATTACGTGACTCTCGGCGGTGGGACGATGAATGGGGGGCGGATCGCCTTTATCAACTTTCGCGATCTGAACGTTTCTCTTAACCAAGGATTTGTTTTGGCTCCGCCGTATGTGATCGGGCCCGGATATGTGTCAACGATTCGGTTCAATGTTTCCAAGTATCTCCGGGTAACCGGCGCCGGGGTGTATCATTTACTCGTTTCCGCTCAGATGAAGATATCCGAGACCATGCCCCCCATATTGCAGTCTCTTGAGACGATCGATTTACTTTCGGGAGCGGTGGAATTCGATCTTCCATCAAGTCTCGTCTCCACCAATGCAGGATGGCCTCCGACTAGCGCGGTCGCGATGCCGATCGAGGCGAGTTTGATCGATCCTGCCACGGCTAAAACACCGGCAGAGCGTGAGAGAATCCAACGGGCAAACGAGAGCACGACCAACTTCTTCCGCCAACGTTGGCCACACCTCCTCGGGGAAGCGCCTCTCAAGACCAACGACACGAACATGGCCAATCCAGCCACGATGCCTGTTGTGATGGCGGAAGTAGAGACCACCCATGCGGACACTTCACGTTGGTGGATGGCTGGTGTGGGCGCCGCCTGCGTTGCTGGAATCGTCTTTGTCCTCCTTCGGCGGACACGGAATCGGCCACGTAGTTGATAGCGTTGATCGTCGTTGCCTTTAGGCTCACTTCTCCGCCATGCGCTGGTCGAGGAGTTCGACGGTGCGTTTGGGGTTGATGAGCTTGATGCGGGGATCGGACGGCGAGGCGTCGCTGCCGCGGCGGATGAGGGAGATGGTTTCACCGGGTGTCAGGCTCGGGTCGATGGCGTAGAGCTTGCCCGCAAGGTTCGCGGTCTGCGGCGCGGCCATGGAGGTGCCGCTGAACTTCATCTTCTCGCCGCCGGGAATGTAGCTCTCGACCTCGTAGCCATTCGCATAGCCGATGACCGTCGGGCCGAAGCTGGTGAAGGGCGCCTGGTCGCCCGCCTTGTCCACGGCGGCCACCGTGATGAGGTTCGGCAGGCGGATGGCCGACGGGATCATCTCGTCGAACTCGGCGTCGTTGTTCGAATTGCCGGCGGCCGCGATGAAGAGGATGCCGGGCGCGCTGGCGAGGGACTTGGTCAAGCCGAGCTTCTCGATCTGGAAAATCTCGCGAGCCATGGCGGCGCGGTCCTTGGCGTCGGTGCCTGCGCCGTTGGCTTCGAGCGCTTCTTCGACATCCTTGAGGCTGCCACCCCAGCTCATGTTGACCACGCGGACGTTGTTCGCCTTGAAGTAGTCGACGGTGGCCTGCGCGGCTTCTGCATTCTTCCGTGATTGCTCGACGGTCGGCTTCTCGGGAATGGCGTGGTAGTCGAAGGTGATGCGGGCGGTGAGGATTCGGGCGAAGGGATTGCCCGCGACGGCGATGCCGGCGACGTGGGTGCCATGGGCGTAGTTGCCGAAGAGACCGAGGTCTTCCATGAACCCCTTCACCTTGAAGGGTTCTATGGCGGCGAGCTTCTTCTTGAGCGCGGAGGCTTCCGCGCTGTCGATGGAGGCGCGGAGGTCGAGAAGGCCCTTCATGTCGGCCTTGAGTTCGCCGGAGCGTTTGGCGGCTTCGCCCAAGGGGACGAGGAGTTCGGGAACGCGGTTGGCGTGGAGGTCGAAGGCGATGCCGTTCACGTCGTCCACGAAGCCGTTGTTGTCGTCGTCCTTGCCATTGGCCTTCTCGCGCGGATTGGTGAAGAGCTGGTTCTTGAAGATGCCCGTGTCGACGCCGGAATCCCAGACGCCGACGACGACATTGTTCAACGGGGCCTTGGCCGGAAGTGTCACGGAGCGGTCTGCCCAGATGTCTTTCTTGTCGACGCGTTTCGCGAGAGTGACCGCTTCGAGGACGTTGAGGATGTCCTCCTTCAGCGGCAGTTGGATCATCAACGCGGAACGCATCGAGATGAGTTGCTCGGCGAGTTCGCGGCTGAGGCCCTTGTTCGCCTGCACGACGGGCTCGATCTGCGAGCTGATGATGCCGAGAAGGAGGCTGGCGCTGCGGATCTCGAAGTTGCCCTTCAGCTCGCGGATCTCGTTCTGCACCGTGGCCCAAGGCAGGGAATTGACCTTGCGGGAAAGGGCTTCGCGGAAGGCAGCGCGAAAGGCGTCGCCCGTGGCGGAGCTCGTCTTGCGTTTCGCCTCGATGCGGGCTTCGGAGACGATGCCAGTGGTGAGCTTGAGGCCGGGCTTGTCCTCGAGCGCGCGGATTTCTTCGATCAGCTTGAGGGTCTCGTCGTCCTTACCCGCGAGTTGGCTCAAGCCGAGGAGCGCGCTTTTGAGGCGCTTCAGGGTGGTCTTGTCGTCGATCTGGTATTTGCCGAGATCGGCCGCGATGTCGGTGCCGGCCTTGTCGGCGATGGCCTGGAAGACGGCCGCATTGGTCACGACTTCGGCTGCAGTGCCTATGACCGCGTAGGTGTAGCGGGGAAGGTCATCAAGCTTGGCGATGCGTGGTTTGGCCTGGGCGAGGGCGGATGACGCAGCGGTCAGAAATACGGCGACGGCGGCGGTCTGGATGGCGGCAGCGATGGGGCGTTGCATTGCGAAGAGCGTGCCGCAGTCGCGCCGGACGGCAAGTGCGGTGACACGGGCACGGGGCGGTTCCTGGAAACAAAAACGGCCGGCGGAAGTCTTTCCGACGGCCGTTGCGAGCGGGTGAAGCGCGGCTAGTTGCCCTTGTCACGGCCGGATCGGCCGGACGATTGGTCGCGTTGTCCGCGATCAGGCGAGGATTGAGGCGCAAGAGCGGGCGCGGGTGTCGGCGGCGGCACACTGATCTGCCGGGCGACCGGCGCCTGGGGCGCCGGTTGATTGCCCTGCTGTTGCTGGATCGCCGCACGACCGAGGGTCGTGGAAGAATCGTAGCTGCGGGCCTGCGGCTGCTGCCGAGGCGCGGGAGCATACTGCTCGCGATTCAATTCGCGGCCGGAAGAAACGCTGGGTGTAGCCGGGCGTTCGTAACGAGTTGCTGGGACGGCCGACCGGGCCAACGGGGGCTGCGCGATGACGGCGGATTGCGGGGACTGATTGGCCAGAGCGGGTGATTCCTGACGCGTTTCCCGCTGTGCCAAGACTTCGGTTCGGCCGGAGCGCGGCGTGTAGTCGTTGCGGCCGCTACGGGGACTTTCCTGGGCTGTAGGCGGAACAGCGACGGACTGCTGCGGTTGCTGACGGATCATCGAGACTGGCGGCAATTGCACGGACTGTCGCGAGACCGTGGGGGACTCGACCAGGCGCGGAACCGTCAGTGCAGGGGTCGCAGCGCGGCCAGAACGGTCACGGGGCAATGTGGGCTGCGACGGGAGCGTGGGCTGCGGAGGCAGGTTTGGTTGTGATGTGCCCGGCCTGCCCGTCGTGGGGTTCGACCGGATGTCGCTACCGCCGCCGTTTCGGCCACTGGGAGCTCCGCCCGTGTAGTCGCGAGGCAATCCGATTGTCGATGATGGCATCGTAGAACGTCCGGACGCCGGCGCGATGTTGCGGGGCGCGTTCTCGATCTGCGCGGGGCGATAAACCGCGATGGAACGTCCGCCATCGACGAGGGTGTCGGCGCGGTTTCCGTTGTGTTCACGAGCCGGTAACTGGCGGATCGGGACGGGATCCAGCCGTTGGCCGGTCGCGGAGGCGATGCGGGTGCGGCCAATGCCTTCGTTGATGATCACGTTGTTGTCGCCGGAGACGTAGTTGTTGATGACGGTGGTCTGGTTGTAGACGACCTGCCGTTCTCGCGGTCCGATGCCGTGCCGCCACGGACTCGGGTCGCAAAAGCGGCGGGAAGGCACGAAGCAGAAGTCGTCGTAGCCGAGGCCGAAGCCGAAGCTGATGCCGACGTTGCGATCCTGATAGGTAAACCCGAAACCTGCCCGATAGTGGGAGCCGGGCGGAAGTGGAGCCCAACCGAAATAGTCCTGGCTTTGGCGCCATGAAACCCAGGCGGGGGCCCATTCGGTGTCGGGGTGCCAAACCCAGCCATGGCGATGGTGCTGGGACCAACGGCCGTAATGGAACGCGGCCCAGCCCCAGTTGTAGTCCGACTGCCAATACCAGCCGCAGGAGCTGTAGACCCAGCGGCCGCCTTGGTAGTAGGGACGCCACAGCGGGTCACTCGCGACGATCGTCGGCTGCCAGCACAGTCCAACGCCATCAACTTGGATCCATGATCCGTAGGGCGAGAGGGACTGCTGGAAGTATTGGACGGTGACCGGTTGGACCGGCGCTTGGACCACCACTGTCTGCGCGGGGACTGGCAATGCCGGTTGGACTTGTGGGGCAGCGAAAACCTGCGGCGCGGGTTCAGGCGCAGGCTGCGGAGGAGGATTGATAACCGGCGCAGGAGCTGTGGCGAACTGCTGTTCGATCCGTGCACTGGCCGCTTCGACGGGACGCCGGATCATCGCGGCGATGACGCCTTCGTCGAGGCCGCGGCGACGGAGCAGCAGGATTTCATCTGCGTTCAACGCGTAGTCGTTCTCGTTCCGGTTGATCAACGCCAATACGACTTCGGGCGCTACCTTTGCGTCCGCGAGCTTGACGATGTCGCGGAGCTTTTCGGGAATCGCGTCGGGCGCGGGAGATGCCACGGGGACTGTTGCAACCGTGGACGGCATGGCGACGACGGGTGTGGATGAAACTGCCGCGGGGGTACCAGATTGGACGACCTGCGCGACTGCAGGTCGTGGTTCGATTGAGACCACGGGAACCCCCGTGGTGGCCGAGTTGGAGGAGGAAGTGAGCCGACCTTGGCTGGCTTCACTGCAGCCGATCATTGCGGCTGAGGCCCCGACCAGGGCCAAAGGCCCGAGACGCCGGAACAGAAGGATCTTCATACGAACGTTTTTGGCGACTTCGGCCGGCGTTGCTTAGCCCGTATGTCCGGTCAACCGCTTGGCCATGGCCGTCGTCGCTGGTTAAGTAGACTTCGTTTAACGGACGCTATTCAGGCGGGGAATGCAACAGGGCAGGGCGGCAACTAAACTGTTGCCTCGCAGGAAAATCTCCCTGACATTTTGCGGCCCGGCGGAGAGATGGCTGAGTGGTTTAAGGCGCACGCCTGGAAAGCGTGAGTAGGCTAATACCCTACCTGGGGTTCGAATCCCCATCTCTCCGCCAATTAATCCCCCCGCAGTCCCCCTCCACAACCCCGATCATTTTGCTGCAGTCCCGGAAGGCGCAGGGACGCCCGTTTGGGGCGGGAAGAGGCGGAGGACGGTTGGACGTAGGTCATCGAGCAGGGCTTTGACGACCTTCTCCTGGTCGGCCTTTTCTCCTCCGGCCGTGAAGACCCGATTGATGGATCCAACAAGTTCGTTGAGTTTTTCCGTCAGGGAATTGGCGGCAACCACCGCCTCGTTCGCTTTGTCGGCGGCGGCTTTGTTGGCGTCGATCATCTGTTTCATGCCGTCGTTCAACTTCTTAATGGCATCGTCGCGGTTCGAAACGGCCGATTGAAACTGTTTGATCGTGTTGGCGAGTCCGGCGAGTTGGTTGGTGCTCTTGTCTCGTTCCCGGGTGACCTTGACCAGCTCGTTTCGGTTTGTGCGGATGACGCCCTCCTGCTCGGCGGTCAGCGATTGGAGTTTGGTGATCTGGGAACGGAAGCCGTCGAGGTCGGCTTGGGCGCCTTTGAGTTTCTTTTCGAATTCCTCGACCTCGACTTGGAGGACGCCGTTGGTCTTGACGAAACCGGTTATCGTGTGGCGCTGGGTGGTGTCGCGTTGCCACTGGACAATACAAAGAATCGTGAGTCCGATGACGAGCAGCGTGTTCAGGATTTGGAAGAAACGGTTCATTCGTGGGGATCGGATCGTTGAATCGCTATTTGGCCGAAGGAGTCCCGGCATGAGTCGGATCCTTGACCTGGAACGCCACATTCTGGATTCCGGCTGCGCGCACCCTTCCGAGGACGTCCATCATGTCGCCGTGAAAGACTTCCTTGTCGCCGACGATGAAGACGCGGGTATTGGTGTTCACTTGGAACATGGCGCCGAGGATCTGGCTGAACTCGTTCCGAGCGACGAGTTTCTTGTTCAGGTCACGCGGTCCGTCCCCCATCGTCGAAAGGTAGACTGAGCCATCCTTGGTCACGCTGACGTTGACCATGTCCTTGGACTTGCTCTGCGCGGAGCTGGCCTGGGACGTCGGCAGGCTCACCTTCATGGACTTCATGTTGATCATGCTCAGGCTTACCAGCATGAAGCTCGCGAGGAGAAAGAACATGATGTCGATTAGCGGGATGATCTCGATGCGCGCCTTGCGGATCGGGATCGGACTGCCCAGACGCCCCGAGCGTGCCGGGGCCGGTGATGAAGAGCTTCCTCCAGCCATTTTATTCGCCTTTCCGCCAGATTTGGGTGTCGTAGCCCTTCTTCTTCGCCGAATCGACCAGGACTTCGGT
>JBBRDN010000057.1:0-21754 GCA_038203875.1 Verrucomicrobiota bacterium | reverse complement strand
GGGGGCGTGACCGGCGCGAAGCGACGGGCTGGGGCGAAACTCCACTGAGCGTGACCTGGGTCTGGCCGAGCAGGCTGGGCTATGAAGAGCGTCATCAGGCGTTGAAGAACTTCTGCCTGAAGCTGGCGGAGGCGTGGGCGGGCTTCGACCGGTTCGGTCACGCGTTGGAAGTGGGTTGGGCGTTTCAGGAAGAAGCGCTGGCGGGGTTGATCGCGGAGTTCAACGGCGTAGGTAGCGGCAGCCGCGCTGTGGCTCCCGGCTCGTTCGCAGCGCGAACGAGCCCACCTGGTGTGGTGGTCAACGAACCGATGCCACGGCTGGCGGCGCTGGTCTGCTGCTCGGTCTTCGACCAAGCGCTTCACGATGCCTATGGGCGGTTGGCTGGGCGGCCGATTTACGAGACTTACAACCGGGGCTTCATGTCCTCCGATCTCGGCGAGTTTCTTCAACCGGCCGAAGGGACGGCCGTTTCGTTCAAGGGACTTTTTCCTGAAGATTTTTTCCTGAAGCCCGTGCCGCGTCGGCTCAAGGCATGGCATCTCGTCGGTGGGCTTGATCCAGTGGAGACGGACGAACTGACGGGCTCCGAGCCGAACGACGGGTATCCCGTGCTTCTGCGCGATTGGATCCGGCGCGATGGGTTGACCTGTTTGAAGGTAAAGCTGCGCGGGAACGATCCAGCCTGGGATTACGCGCGGCTCGTGAGGGTTGGGCAGTTGGCAATGGAGGAAGGAGCCGTCTGGTTGACGGCCGACTTCAATTGCACGGTCACCGATCCGGCGGTCGTGAACGAAACGTTGGACCGGTTGCGCGACGAACATCCGCGCGTCTACGGCATGATCCTCTACGTCGAGCAGCCGTTTCCCTACGAGTTGGAGGAGCATCCGATCGACGTCCACAGCGTTTCGTCGCGGAAGCCGCTGTTCATGGACGAGAGCGCGCATGACTGGCGCATGGTGCGGTTGGGGCGTTCGCTCGGCTGGACCGGTGTGGCGCTCAAGACCTGCAAGACGCAGACCGGCGCAATCCTCAGCGCGTGCTGGGCCAAGGCCCACGGCATGACGCTGATGGTCCAGGACCTGACCAACCCGATGCTGGCGCAGATCCCCCACGTCGAACTCGCCGCGCACGTCGGCACGATCATGGGCGTGGAGACGAACGCGATGCAGTTCTACCCCGAGGCTTCGCGGCCAGAGATGGCGGTGCATCCGGGGATCTACCAGAGGCGGAAAGGCGAACTGGATTTGTCGACGCTGCGTGGGCCGGGTTTCGGGCATCGCATGGAGGAAGCGGTGCGCTCGTTGCCAGAGCCGGCGGGAGTGTTCCGCGGATGAATCGGGCTTGCCGCTCAGGCATGGTTGGTTGAACTGTTACGAAACGTTCCAAATCCACGAGCCACTCATCACCATGGGCAAAATATACAACAACATCGTTGAAACCGTAGGCCGCACGCCGCTGGTCCGCCTGAACAAAGTCACCGCCGGCGTCGACGCGACGATCCTTCTCAAGTGCGAGTTCTTCAATCCGCTCGGCAGCGTGAAGGACCGCATCGGCATGGCCATGATCGAGGACGCCGAGAAGAAGGGCATCCTCAAGAAGGACACCATCATCATCGAGCCGACCTCGGGAAACACCGGCATCGCTCTGGCGTTCGTGGCGGCGGCCAAGGGCTACAAGCTCATCCTGACCATGCCCGAAACGATGTCCGTCGAACGGCGCACATTGCTCGCGCTTCTCGGCGCGAAGGTGGTCCTGACGCCCGGAGCCGAAGGCATGCGCGGCGCCATCAACCGCGCGACTTCGCTCGCCGCTGAAACGCCCAATTCGTGGATTCCCCAGCAGTTCGAGAACGAGGCGAATCCCGAGATCCACCGCAAGACGACCGCCGTCGAGATCTGGGAAGACACCGATGGCAAGGTCGATATCTTCATCGCCGCGGTCGGCACCGGCGGCACGATCACCGGCTGCACCGAGGTCATCAAACCGAAGAAGCCCGGCTTCCAGGCCATCGCCGTCGAGCCGAAGGATTCGCCGGTCATTTCCCAGACGCTCGCCGGGCAGCCCGTGAAACCCGGCCCGCACAAGATCCAGGGAACGGGTGCGGGCTTCGTTCCGAAGAATCTCCATCTGAAGGACAGCGCGGGAAATCCCCAGATCGTCGAATGCGTCCAGGTCAGCAATGACGACGCGTTCGCCATGGCGCGCCGTCTGGCCAAGGAAGAAGGCATCCTCGTCGGCATCTCCACCGGCGCGAACGTCGCCGCCGCCATCGAGGTTGCGAAGCGTCCCGAGAACAAGGGCAAGGTCATCGTCACGATCGCGTGCTCGACCGGTGAGCGTTACCTGTCAACCGCTCTCGCTGAAGAAGCCCGCAAAGAAGTCGGAGGCTGATCGTTCGGCGGCGTCTGGCCGGAGAATTTTGAACGGGCGGAACTATGCGGTTCCGCCCGTTTTCGTTCTGCGCTTCGGCTACTCGCCGGCAGGCCGTGCCGCCCCGCGGGCCGTGAGGCCGGGATCACTGAGAGCCTTCAGAAACGCCACGAGCGCCCTTTGATCCCCGGCGCTGAGCGGAACACCGCCGTCGGGGTGCTTGGACAGGTTTGGATCGAGGGTGGCCGACCGTTTCACGCCTCCCGAGTAGTGGGCGACAGTTTCCTCAAGCGTGGCGAAGCGGCCGTCGTGCATGTAGGGAGCCGTCAGGGCGATGTTGCGCAGCGACGGCGTCTTGAACTTCGCCAGGTCGGCGCGATTCGATGTGACGAGGAAACGTCCGAGATCCCTCGCGGCTCCGGCCGCGTCGAGGCCGTTGTTGTGGAAGGCGAAGTCGCTGAATAGCGGGCCGCCGTGGCAATGGAAACAGTCGGCGCCGAACTGTTCGCGCCGCGGATCGTATTCCGTCTGGAACAATTCGAAGCCGCGCTGTTCCTCGGTGGTGAACTTCTCGAGGCCCAGCAGCACACGGTCGAACTTCGCGTCATGCGAGACGAGAGTGAGGAGGAACTGCTCGAGCGCCCGGGCGACGCGATCCGGAGTGATGGTGCCCGTGCCGAACGCCGCGACGAACGCCGGTCCGTAGTCCGCGCGATCAAGTTTGCGGACGACGTTCGGCAGCGATTCGTGCATCTCGTCCGGGTTGGTGATTGGTTGCAGCACCTGTTCACGCAAGGAGGCGGCTCTTCCGTCCCAAAAAAAAGACGAGTTCCACGCAAGATTGGCGAGCGGCATGGCGTTGCGTGAGCCGACGGCGCCTTCGGCGCCTGAGCTGAAGCGTTTTCCCGAATCAGTAAACGCTGCGGCGGGTTGGTGGCAGGACGCGCAGGATTGCCGGCCGTTGATGGACAGAGCCGTGTCGTTGAACAGGCGTTTCCCGAGGGCCACGCCTTGATCAGTGATCGGATTGTCGCGGGGCAGGGCGGGTATCGGGAACAGCTTGGAGAAGGTCAGGCGGTAGGGAGTGGCGTTGGACCCTAACTCGATTCGCGTGATCGTGGCCGGGATTTTCTCCGCGGTTTCGGCGGTGTGACCGACGGATGCGCTGAAGGCATGGGTGACGTTTCCTGCGAGTCGGATTGCAAACGGGTCGGCTTTGCGGGAGTGGGTCGACGCCGTTGATTCGTCGATGCGTATGGAACTGTTTCCGGAGAAGACGCGGGCGACATCGAAGGCCAAGGCCAGCCGAGTATCGGCATCCACCGTGAACGGGACTGGGATCGTCGCGAGCATCTCGATCGCGTCCGTCGCAAGGTGATAGGAGTAGCCGCTGGGTTGGCCGTCGGGCTGCTGCCACGTTCCTTCGATCGCCAGGAAAACGTAGCCGCCCTGCCAGTTCCAATGCAGCCCGTTCAGGATGGGGTTGAGCGGGTGGTGCGCGCCGAAAATTGTGGGATCCGCGTGATTCAGGTCCGGCCCAACTCCGATGCGGAACTGGAGCGTCTTGAACTTTCCCGCTGGCACATTGGTCAGCGTGATCGTGTTCAAGGCGGTGCCCGCGCTGACGTAGGCGAACTGATTCGTCAGCATCACCGTGCCCCCGGAGTCCGTGACCAGGGCGAACTCCGACAAGAGGTAGTCGAGTCTCGCGACGGAGACGATGTTGCCCGCCGCGTTGGTGAAGGTGGTTTCCCCGAGCTTGAGCGGCGTGCTGCCGACCGTGTGGTGGACCGTCGCCGTGAGCGTGCCGGCGGCGACGTCCGCGACCGTCGCATTCGAGGCGAGCGCGAACGACAAGGCGAGCGCGAACGACAAGGCGAGCTGCGCATAGTGTCTCATCGGCACGCGGGACGATTCGGTCCGAGCTTCATTGGATAGTGCATCCATTCACCAATGAAAACGAGACGTTGCCCATGCCGGGTGGTCCAGGAAAGACGACGCTGACAGTCGCCGGGCCTGCGTTTGCGTTGGCCGGGATGATGAAACTCGCGGTCACGTTGTTGCCGGAGCGCTGGACGTTTGATCCGTTGATCGTGCCGAGCGTGGCGCTGATCGGCAGGATGTTTGCAGGAGGGGGATTTGCGCCCAAGGCCATCGTGATCGAAACGGTGGTTCCGCGGTTGCCGACGGTCGGCGACACGGAGGCGAGCGGAGGACCTGGCGTTGCGCCGCCGCCGCCCGTGCCTCCTGTCGTGCCGGTGGCCGGATCGTAGGGGGCGATCGCAGTCTGGTGAATACGGAAGAACTTGGCCGGCGCGGTCACCATGTTGGTGAAGGAGCCTATGTTTCGGGTCGGCAGAATCCCCGCGAGATTGGTCGTCCAATTGCTGAAGTTCGTCGTGGATTCAACCTGGTAGGTGCCGCCTTCGGCTCCGTTCCAGACAAGCGTGAGCGATCCGGCGGAGATGGTGGGCGTCGTGATTGTGGGCGCGGAATCAGCGCCGCCGATGAAATTCGTAGCGACTGTTTCGGCGAGGGCGGTGACCGCGGCGCCGACCGGGCTGCCGTAGTAGGATCGGCCGATGTTGTAGGGGAACACCGGGGTCCCATTGGCGGCGATGCTCGTAAAATAGGCGTAGGTGCCGTTCGGGAACTCCGGGGTGATGCACCACCGCCCGTTATATTCGTCGAGGTCGAAGTCCGTCCCGAGCACGAAAGGGGTGCCGGTGTTCGGATTGTTCAGATCGCCCAGATAGACGTTGTCCTCCATGTATCGGCCCAAAGGATAGGTCGTCGAAACCGCCGGTCCTGATTGGCTCGCGGCGACGCCGTAGGCGCGTTGTGCCCAAGCGGGGATGGTCGTTCTGCCGCTCGTGGTGAGATTGTCGGAGCCGCGTTGGCCGTTGCGGAGTTGGTAGGCGCTGACCATTCGGCGCAGGCCACTCGATGAGTTCGATGCAATGCTGTAGCCGAAGGGCCCATAGATGGGAAAGCCGTCGCGGACCCACCCGAGAATCGGCGAGTGTCTGGTCACGGCGGCGGCTGACTCCGAGTAGGTCTTGGTCGCCGAGTTGAATTCCACGTGGTCGCCGAGGAGGTAGCGCAGGGCGACGGGGTTCGCGTGGTAGTGGTGGTTGCCGGTGTTCTCCTGGTGGGCGTAGCCGGGATCAAACGTGGCGCCTTCGTTGACGTAGGCTTCGCGTTGCCAGTAGCCCGTTCCGTTTCCCGCCTCCGCTGCCCCGGTCCAAACGAACCCGTCGCGCGAATCGAACATAGCAACGCCGTCGACGAAGTAGCCGATCGTTCCAAGGCCGGTCTGTGTCTTGGTCGTGGGCACAGATGGCGACCTCGGGATCCGGTAGAATGCCTTCTGGTTCGCCGGCAGATTCGGGAACTGACCGTTCAACCAAGGCCCCATGACATGGAGAGCGAGTCCGCTCGTGCGGAGGTAGACCCAGTCGGTCGAGGAATAGATTTCCTGCACGCCCGCGTAGGCCGGCAGGGCCTGGTTCTGCGTGCCGTTGCTCCATGTGGTGACGGAAGCACCGGAGCCGAGCGCGGCGTCATTGGCGTAGATGCGCGCGTAGCGACCGGAGAGTCCCGTGATCCAGGAGTTCGTCCGAGGATCCGCGGCGTCGACTTCAGAGGATGTGGTCGCGAGAGCTGTGACGAGACTGAGGAGAAGGCGTGGCTTCATAGGTTTGTGGATCTATGTGAGAGGGAAAACGTGAAGCTCTCGTTGGGAACCAGGGGATTATTGTTAAGGGCGAGTAAAGCGCGGCTCCGTGCGTTCCGCGATGCTCTGTTTGGGGGAGTGGGTGTCCTGTGGTCGCGGGATTGTTTCAAAATAGGGATTGCGCATTGTTTGGGGCACGTTTACCTATTAGTCGTTCAGTAGGTCTGCCAAGTCGGGTAAAGGTTTATCTCACAGTTCCCAAGTCCCGACGGGCTTTCACCAGTTCCACCACTTCCGTGGGTTTTTGGACCTTTCTTTTCGTCTCGGGCCATTGAACGCACAGACATCTATGAGTAACGCGCCACAACACGCGCACGGTCGTCCGCAGCATCAGAATCACGGCCATGGTCAGGGCAACGGTGGCCAGCCGCAGAACCAGTCCCAGCCTCCGGGGCCGGCGGTGATGGGTTCGGGATATCTCGAAATCTCCGACAAGGGATTCGGATTTCTGCGCACTCCGGACCAGCATTTCTCTCCGAAGCCTTCGGACGTTTTCGTCACCCCCGACACGATCAAGCGCAACTTCCTCCGGGACGGCGCGCAAATCACCGGTCTGACCCAGCCACCGCACCGCGGCACCAGCCCGCAGCTTCGCTCCGTTGAGATGGTGAACGGCATGGTCTTCAGCGACTATGTGAAGGCCACCCGGTTTGAGAGCCTCACGTCGATCGACCCCATCGAGAAGATCAACCTCGAGGTCGCTCCCGACCAGCTCGAGACCCGCATCATTGATCTCGTCACTCCGATCGGCAAAGGCACCCGCGGTCTGATCGTCGCGCCGCCCCGCACGGGCAAGACCACGATCCTAAAGCAGATCGCCAACGCCGTGACGACGAACCACCCCGAGGTGCATGTCATCGTGTTGCTCATCGATGAACGGCCTGAAGAGGTCACCGACTTCCAACGTTCCGTGAAGGCCGAGGTCGTTGCCTCCAGCAACGACCAGGATCTTGAAACGCACGTCCGCTTGTCACGCTTCATGATCGAGCGCTGCCGCCGCATGGTGGAAGCGGGCAAGGATGTTTTCATCCTGCTCGATTCATTGACCCGTGTCGCCCGTGCCTACAACAGCGTGCACGGCGGTTCCGGTCGCACGATGACCGGCGGCGTCGATGCCCGCGCGCTGGAAATCCCGCGTAAGATGTTCGCGTCCGCCCGCAAGATCGAACACGGCGGTTCGCTGACGATCATCGCGACAGCGTTGGTCGACACTGGCAGCCGCATGGACGAACTGATCTTCCAGGAGTTCAAGGGCACCGGAAACATGGAGCTGATCCTTGATCGGAAGCTCGCCGAGCGCCGCCTGTATCCCGCGATCGACATCCCGAAATCCGGCACACGCAAGGAGGAGAAGCTGTTCTCCGTCACCCAGATGGAACCCGTCCGCAAGCTGCGCCGAATGATGGTCGACCTGAATCCAGTCGAAGCGATGGAAACTCTCCAGGCCGCGATGAAGCGTCAGAAGACCAACCTCGACTTGCTGGCCAAGCTTGGCTGATCCCGGCGAAACCTTTCGGACGCGCGGATCCGGAAACGGACCGCGCGTTTTTTTGTGCCCGGCATTTCCGTTGCCCAACGCCAGTTGCCCGGCATCGTGTCCGCCGATGAAGTCCAGGACAGCACCACGCGACATGCCGCTCTCGCGGCCGCCGTTGGAACGGATGATGAAGATTCACGCGGCCCTCCAGGCGGGAAGGTTCCCCAAAGCATCCGATCTCGCGGGCGAGTTGGAGGTGAATCCCAAGACGGTCCTGCGCGACATCGAGTTCATGCGGGACCGCCTCAACCTTCCCCTCGAATACGACCGCGCCAACAAGGGTTTCGCCTACACCGCCGAGGTGAGCGCGTTCCCGACGATGCAGATCACGGAGGGCGAGTTGCTGGCCTTGCTCGTCGCGGAGAAGGCGCTCCAGCAGTATCGCGGCACGAACTTCGAGAAACCGCTTTCGGCCGCGTTCAAGAAACTGGCGGCCTCGTTGCCGGAGAACATCTCGATCAACTTCTCCGACTGGGAACAGACCATCTCCTTCCGCACCAGCGCTGAACCGATCCTCGACCTCGGTGTGTTCGACAAACTGGCCCGGGCGACGGCGGGTCACCAGACGTTGCGGCTGACGTATCGGAAGCCCGGTCGAAAGGCGACCGAGCTCCGGGTGGTCGATCCCTACCAATTGGCCAACATCAACGGCGAATGGTTTCTCTTTGCGTGGTGCCATCTGCGGAAGGACATCCGGACGTTTGCTCCGGCGCGAATTGTCGGAGCCGAGGCGAACGGCGAGACGTTCAAGAGACCTGAGAAGTTTTCCCTGGAACGTCGGTTGCGTGACAGTTTCGGGGTGATCGCAGGCCAAGGGGATTTCGACGTCGTGCTTCGGTTCGATGAACTTGTGTCGGATTATATCCGAGAGAAGCGCTGGCATCCTTCACAAAAACTTTCGGAGCTTCCGGACGGAGGGGTGGAATTGCGCTTGAATCTTTCCAGCATCGACGAGATTCGGCGCTGGGTGCTTGGGTGGGGAGGAAGTTGCCGGGTTGTCGGACCGGCTGAATTGGCGACATCCGTTCGCCGAGCCGCCGAGCAGATGGCCGCCGTGTATCCGCCCGGCAAAGCGCAAGATTGACCTCCCGGAGGCTGTTTTGCAGGGTCCCGTGTCCTATGAGTTCACCTGCAAACACGTTGAAGATGGAGTTTCTCACTTTTGGCACTGGCGCTGTCGCGAAGGACGGCCAGAAGGTTTCAGTCCACTACACCGGGCGTCTGACGGACGGGACGAAGTTCGACAGTTCGGTCGATCGGAATGAACCGTTCGAGTTCGTCGTCGGGGCGGGGGAGGTCATCGGCGGCTGGGACGCGGCTTTGGGCCGGATGCGGACCGGGGACAAGGTTCTGCTGTCAGTTCCGCCCGAGCTGGGCTACGGAGCCGGCGGGTATCCCGGGGTCATTCCTCCGAACGCAACCCTGGTTTTTGAGGTGGAGCTTCTCGCGGTTCGCTGACACAGCGGCTCAGGGCTATAGCGCCAATGGCGCGGGAAGGCGGCGCTTGACGGTGCTTTGGGTGGTTGTCAGTGTGCTGGGACAAAGGCAAAAGACTGCTGGGTCAGACCAGCGCCGAAGTCGGAGAAGCCAATTCTGCCGACTTTTTTGTTCCCCGGAAGGGGCCTTTGAACTGAGTTATGAACGCCGATTTTATTGCCGTCCTCGACTACTGGGAACGCGAGAAGGGCATCAGCCGAGAAGTGCTGGTGGCCGCGGTCCAGGAGGCGCTCCTTGCTGCCGCGAAGAAGGCCGTCGGGCCCGCTCGTGAGCTCAGCTGCGAGATCGATCCGAAGACGGGTGACATCAAGGCCTTTGCCAAGCTGATGGTCGCCGACAAGGTGCTTTCCAAGCACGACCAGATTTCTATTTTTGATGCCCGGAGGATCAGGGCCGACGTCCAGATTGGTGAAGAGGTTCAGATCGAAGTGACGCCCGCCGGGTTCGGCCGAATCGCTTCCCAATACGCCAAGCAGTCCCTGATGCAGGGGATCCGGCGGATGGAGAAGGCGATGATCTACACCGAGTTCAAGGACCGGGTCGGCGAGATCATTTCCGGCGTCGTCCGCCGTTTTGAGCGTTCGGACGTGATGGTCGACCTCGGAAAGTTCGAGGCCATCCTTCCCAACCGCGAACGTGTTCCCACCGAGGAATACCAGGTGGGCGAGCGCATCCGCTGCTACGTCAAAGCGGTAGAGAACGGTCCCCATGGACCCGACATCATCCTGTCTCGAGCCGACCCGATGTTCGTCATCAAGCTGTTCCAGATCGAGGTCTCCGAGATCAACGACGGCACGATCGAGATCAAAGGTGTCGCCCGCGAGCCCGGATTCCGGACCAAGCTCGCGGTATGGACCCGGGATGACAAAGTCGATCCCGTCGGTGCATGCGTGGGCCTTCGTGGCCAGCGCGTGAAGAACATCGTCAAGGAGCTGAACAACGAGAAAGTCGACATCATCAAGTGGTCGACCAACATCCGCGAGTTCATCACCAACTCACTTTCTCCGGCGAAGCTCAAGGCCTTCGAAATCGACGAGGTCAACAAGCGCGCCAAGGTCCTCACCAGCGAGGATCAGCTCTCCCTTGCGATCGGCAAGCGCGGCCAGAACGCCCGGTTGACCGCCAAGCTGACCGGCTGGCACATCGACATCGAGGCGGAGGTCGTGGTCAACGTCGGGTTCGATTCCAAGGTCGCCAGGGCCGTCGACGAGATGGCCGCGATTCCCGGAATTTCCCGTGAATCCGCCGACAAGCTGGTTCATCACGGGTTCCTCAATCTCGAGATGCTCGGACAAGCGGAGCCTTCGGACCTGGAAGGCTTCGAGGACATCAAGGACCAGGCCGCCGAGATTCTCGCCTCCGTGAAGGAAGAGCTGGCCCGGCGTAATGGAGGGGTCGTCTGAAGCGCGCAGCCGCCCCGGGTGGGGTCGGTTGAAGCGCACGAAATACTGCTATGCCCGTTCGGATCTACGAAATCGCAAAACAGCTCGGAGTCGAGAGCAAGACCGTTCTGGTCAAAGCCAAGGAATTGGGCATCACCGCCGCAAAGGTTCCGTCGAGCTCGCTCGACAAGATCACGGCTGAATACCTCTTCGAACAGATGGGTGGCGCCCCTGCGGTCATCGAGGCCCCGGTGGCCCCGGCGCCCATGCCCGAGTTGAAGGTGGTGGCAGAAGCTCCGGCGCCGCCCGTATCAGCCCCAGAGCCTGTGGTGGAGCCCGAGCCTATGGTGGCCCACGCCCCGGAAAGTGTGGTTGTGGAGCCGGCCGCGGTTGTGGAGGCTCCGGTTGTCGCAGTGACGCCTCCGGTCGTCGTTCCGGAAACTCCCGCGATTCCCGCGCCTGTCGCCGCGGCGCCGGTTCCGGAAATTCCGCCAGCTCCGGTCGCTCCTCCTGAACCGCCCAAGAGCACCTTGGGACAAAAGGTAGGATTCATCCAGCTTCCGACCCGTCCTCAGCCCCAGCGGCCCCCCGAGCGTGGAAACGACCGTGGCCCCCAGCGGCCTGCGCCTCCGGCCCCTGCACCGGCTCCGGGCCAGCAACGCCCCGGCTTCCCCCAGCGGCCCGCGTTCCCGCAGCGCCCGGGTGCTCCTCAGCATCGTGCCCCCGGAACAAGCTTTCATACGCGTGGCATCCAGGGCGGACCCGCTGGCCGTGGAGGTTACCAGCAACAGCAGCAGCGGCCCGCGGTTCCCGCCAAACCGGCGGATCCACGCTCCAGCCTCCCGAGCAGCGCCCGCGTCGTCATTTTCAAGCCGCCGATTACCGTTCGTGATTTGGCGGAAAAGCTGGGATTGAAGCCGTTCCAGTTGATCGCCGATCTGATGGGTATCGGTGTCTTCGCCACCGTCACTCAGACGGTGGACGAAACCGCCGCCATCAAGGTTTGCGCCAAACACGGCGTCAAGTTCGACGTCGAGAAACGCGAGAAGGGCGGTGGAGTCGTCCATGCCCCGGTCGTCGTCATCGAGGAGGATGCCCCGGAGAAGCCCGAGGATCTCAAGACCCGCCCGCCCGTGGTCACGATCATGGGCCATGTCGACCATGGCAAAACCTCGCTGCTCGACGTGATCCGCAAGGCCAATGTTGCCGCCGGCGAAGCCGGTGGCATCACACAGCACATCGGTGCCTACACGATCATGATTCCGCATCCGGAACGTCCGGCGGACTTGTCGCCGATCACCTTCTTGGATACTCCGGGTCATGCGGCGTTCAGCTCCATGCGGGCCCGCGGTGCGAACGTCACCGACATCGTCATTCTCGTCGTGGCGGCCAATGACGGCGTCATGCCGCAGACGCTCGAAGCGCTGAGCCATGCGCAGGCGGCCAAGGTCCCAATCCTCGTCGCCGTCAACAAGTGCGACCACCCGGCCGCCAATCCTTTGAAGGTCCGCCAGCAGCTCCAGGAAAAGGGACTCGTGCCCGACGACTGGGGTGGCGAAACGATTTTCTGCGATGTCTCCGCGCTGACGAAGACCGGCATCGACAAGCTTCTTGAGATGATCGTGCTTCAGGCCGACCTGCTCGAGCTCAAGGCGAATCCCGACCGCAACGCCAAGGGCAACGTCATCGAGTCCGGTTTGGAACCCGGCGGACCTACCGCGACCGTCCTTGTCCGCAAAGGAACCCTCCGCGTCGGCGACATCGTCCTCTGCGACCATTTCTACGGCCGCGTCCGCGCCCTCATCAACGAGGACGGACAGCGCATGAAGGAAGCGGGTCCCTCCCACGCGGTGAAGGTGCTCGGATTGAACGGCGTTCCTGACGCCGGCATCGGCTTCAGCGTCGTCGACGACGAACGCGCGGCCCGTGATCTCGCCGAAGAGCGCGAGTTCAAGGCGAGGGAAGAATCCCAGCAAGGCCGCAGTTCGCGGGTCACGCTCGAAAACCTCTTTCAGACCATCGCCGCGGAGGACAACAAGGTCCTCAAGCTCATCGTCAAGGCCGACACCCAGGGTTCTGCCGAAGCCATCGTCGAAGCGCTGCGCAAGATCGAGACCAACAAGGTCAAGCTGGAGATCATCCACGACGCCGTCGGCACCGTGACCGAATCGGACGTCATCCTCGCCTCCGCCTCCAAGGCGGTCGTGCTCGGGTTCCATACCCGCATCGACAACGGCGTCTCCGAGGTCGCCAAGCGGGAAGGCGTCCAGGTCAAACTCTACTCGATCATCTACGAGCTCATCGACCAGGTGAAGGAGTCGATGGCCGGCCTGCTCGATCCTCTGCTCCGCGAAGTCGTGGTTGGATCCGCCGAGGTCAGGAAGGTCTTCGCCCTTTCGAAGGGTGGCGCGGTCGCCGGTTGCGCCGTCACGTCCGGCCGCATCGTCCGCGGCAAGGTCCGCGTCATGCGCAAGAAGGGACTCATCTACGAGGGCGTCACCCAGACGCTTCGCCGTTTCCAGGACGAGGTCAACGAAGTGCGCGCCGGCATGGAGTGCGGCATCCGCATCGAAGGCTTCGACGACTTCCAGGAAGGCGACGTCATCGAGACCTGCACGGTCGAGAAGATCGCCCAGAAACTCTGATCCGGGACTGCTCCGGGAACGCACGCCGCCGGTTCTCCGGCGGCGTTGCCCTTCCGGGAATCGTCCCTACATTGCCCCCGCCATGTCAGTCCGCACCGAACGAATCGAAGAGCTGCTCCTCCGGGAACTCAGCGAGATCATCCGCCGCGAATTCTCCGTCGCCGAAGTCGGCCTGTTGAACATCAATCGCGTAAAGGTCGCGCGCGATCTCCAACAGGCGCTGGTGTTCGTCGGCTGCATCGGCACCACTGCCCAGAAGAAGAAGGCAGCGCTTCAGCTTGAAGAGCGCCGCAAGGACATCCAGGCCGACCTCGGCCGGAGCGTCGTCCTGCGGTTCACGCCGGTGCTGAAGTTCCTCATCGACGAGTCCGTCGAGAAGGGCAACCGGGTTCTTGAGATCCTCAACGAACTGGAGGAGACGAAGCCGCCCGCGGATAAATGAAGGAACAACCGAAAGTAGTCGCGCAGATCCTTGAAACGATCCGCCAGCACCAGACCTTCTGCGTCGTCGGACACATCCGGCCCGACGGCGACTGCATCGGCTCGACCCTCGCTTTGACCCTCGCCCTTCAGGCCGAAGGAAAGGACGTCGTCTGCTGGAACCAGGACCCTGTCCCCGCGAAACTGAAGTTCCTCGATCCGGAACGCGTCGTTCACCGGCCGAAGTCGGGACAGCAGTTCGACTGCGTCATCGCCGTCGATTCCGCCAGTTGGGAACGGATCGGCACGGCCGCCGAGGACTTGGTCGACCGGAAGGTCCTGATCAACGTCGACCACCACACCAGCAACACGGGTTACGGCGACATCAACTGGATCTCCGCAAAAGAAGCGTCTTCCGGTGAACTCGTCACCAAGCTCATCCGTTGGGCCGGCTGGAAGCTGACGCCGCAGATCGCGAACTGCCTCTTCGCCGCCGTCTCCACCGACACCGGTTCCTTCCAATACGGCAGCACCAAGCCCGAGACCTTCGAGACCGCGGCCGACCTGGTCGAAGCCGGCGCCGACCTCGGCGCCGTTTGCCAGGAAGTCTACCATTCGCATCCGCTCTCGCGCGTGCGGCTGCTGCGCCATCTCTATTCCAAGTTCAAGCTCACCGCCAACGACCGCATCGCCTACTGCTGGCTGCGCAAGCGTGACTTCTCCCGCGCCGGTGCCGAACGCGAGGAAGCGGAGGGGCTCATCGACAAGCTCCGCGAGATGGAGCCCGTCATCGCCGCGTGCATCTTCGAGGAGATGGAGCCCGAGCTGACGCGCATCAGCTTCCGCTCGAAGGACGACCGCATCGACGTCAACGCCGTCGCCCAGCAGTTCGGTGGCGGGGGCCACAAATCCGCTGCCGGCGCCCGCGTCGAAGGAACGCAACTGGCCGTGCAACGTCGTGTCGTCGCCGTCCTACGGCGCGCGCTCAAGGCCGGACTCAAGAAGAGCTGAATTATCCGTCAACCCACGGCGCGAACTGGAAGATTTTCATGGAAGGATTCGACCCATTTGACGGAGCCCTGCTCGTCGACAAGCCCGCCGGCATGACGTCCCACGACGTCGTCTACAAGATCCGGCGGGGCTTCCAGTTCAACAAGGTCGGCCACTGCGGAACGCTCGATCCCGGCGCGACCGGCCTCCTGATCATCGTCATCGGCAAGGCCACGAAGCTTTCCGACCGCATCATGGGCGGCGACAAGACCTACGAAGGGATTATCCGCTTCGGCGAAACGACCGACAGCTACGACGCCGATGGCCAGGTCGTGGCGTCGATGCCCGTGCTACCGATGACGCTCGAAGAAATCACCGCCTACGCGGCCGAGTTCCAGGGCGACCTGATGCAGACGCCTCCCATGGTTTCGGCCGTGAAGATCGGCGGTGTGCCGCTTTACAAGATGGCGCGCAAGGGCGTCGAAGTGGAACGCAAGGCCCGGTTGGTCCACATCTACCGCTTCAGCATCCTTTCCTACAGAGAACCCGAGGCGCAGTGCCGCATCGCATGCACCAAGGGAACCTACGTCCGCAGCCTCGCGCACGATCTCGGGCAGAAGGCCGGTTGCGGCGCACATCTCAAATCGCTTCGTCGCACCGCCTCCGGGAAATACGACATCAAGGATGCGACGCCGTTGGCCCAGTTGCTCCAGCTGCCCTTGAGTGAACTCGAGAAGCGTGTCATTCCCTTTTTGACCCTCGCCCAGAACGAACAAGTGGTCTGAACCCGGATGCGCCTCGCCCACGCCGCCAAAGAACTCCACCAGCTTTCGCAGCCCATCTGCGCGGCCATTGGCGTCTTCGACGGCCTTCACCTGGGACACCGCGAAATCCTGAAGCGGATCCGTGAAAAGGCTTCCGGCTCCGGCGGCGAATCGCTCGTCATAACGTTCGACCGACACCCCAACGCCGTTGTTGCCCCGGACCGCCTTCCACCGATCATCTCGCCGCTCGGCCAACGCCTGCGTCTGATGGAGAGTCTGGGGATGGATGCCGCGCTGGTCCTTCCGTTTGACGCGGAATTGAGCAAGATCTCCGGCGAAGACTTCATCCGCGGACTCTTTGCAGATCTCGGCTCGCTCCGCAGTCTGACGATCGGCGAGGAGTTCACTTTCGGCCACAAGCGCAGCGGCAACGTCGAACTTCTGAAGCGCCTCGGTCTGCAACTCGGCTTCACAGTGGACCCGGTCGGGGGCGTCGAACTCCATGGCCAACGCGTCAGCAGCACGCGCATCCGCGAGCTCATCCGAGGCGCCGACTTTGCGGCCGCCGAACAGCTTCTTGGCCGCCGCTGGGCGCTCGTCGGCAACGTGGTGACCGGAGACCAGCTCGGGCGCCAGATCGGATTCCCCACGGCCAACCTAGAGACCAACGGCCTTGTCCTTCCGCCCCATGGTGTCTATGCCGGACGGGTCCTTGTGAATGGAACGAGCTGGAAGGTTGCGCTCAACATCGGCGTGCGACCGACTGTCAGCCAGCCGGTGCCCCAGCTCCGCGTCGAAGCCCACTTGATCGACTTCACCGGGGAACTGGTGGGTCAGGAACTTGAAATTGAACTCCTTGGACGGCTGCGAGCCGAGATGAAGTTCCCGAGCTTCGATGCGCTCCGCGCGCAGATCGCCGAGGATGTCGCCGCGGTGCGTCGGCTTCCGTAGGCGGGGCTTCCGCTCACGGCAGTTCGCGGATGCGCAGATTGCGGAACTCCACCGGCGATCCTTCCGACTCGAGGCAGAGATAACCGAACGCCGGCTTGCACTCCGTGCCGCCGGAGACTTCCTCGCCGTTCACCCAGAGGCGCACCTCGCCGTTGATCGCGCGGATGTAATAGTGGTTCCACTCGCCGACGCCCTTGCTCAGGTTCTTCCGAGGGAAACTTCGTTTGCCGCCGGGAGCGGCGGGAGCGAAGGGTTTCATGTCTGCCTTGCCCGTGGGGAACACGTCGCCGTGCGAGGTGAACCAATCCGCCTTTTTGCCGCTCTGCTTCTCGTATTGCTCGGTGTAGCCGTGGTCGAGGACCTGCACTTCGATGCCCTCCGGCAAACGTCCCTTGCCGGCTTCGAGATCATGGATCGACCGCTCCGTCGCCCAGAGAAACACGCCGGAGTTGCCACCCGACTTCAGGTGCCGCCATTCCACGACGACCTCCAGGTTGGTCACGAGCTGCGTCGAACGGGTGACGCCGATCGGTTCGCCCGTGCAATACACGCCGCCTTCCTTCCAGGTCCAGGTATTCGAGGCGCAGTTGACGTTGGTGAAGTCGGCCGCGCCGAGCGTCCGCCATCCCGGTTCCGTGCCGTCGATGAAGGCCTTCGGAGTCGGCGGAGAGTTCTGCCCAACGACTACAGCCGCGAGGGCGAGCGTGGCGATGGCACAGGCAAGCTTAGTGGAACCTCTCGGGCGGAACGAACGGGGGTGCATGGCTTGAAACGTGTCGCCTGTGGGCCGTTGCGGCGAGAGTGGATTTCAAGGAATAGTTGATCCGCGGTCGACGTGGCCCCGATCAGGATCTTCCACGCTTCGCCGTAGTCTTAAGCGAGGACGGCTTTGACAACTTTGCCGTGGACGTCGGTCAGGCGGAACCGGCGGCCCTGGAACCGGTAGGTGAGGCGTTCATGGTCGATGCCCATCAGGTGCTGCATCGTGGCGTGGAAATCATGCACGTGGACACCGTCCGTCGCCACGTTGTAGCCGAAGTCGTCCGTCTCGCCATGGACCAGGCCCGGCTTCACGCCGCCGCCCGCCATCCAGATGCTGAAGCAACGGGGATGATGATCGCGGCCATAGTCGGTGGCCGTGAGCTTGCCCTGCGAATAGTTCGTCCGCCCAAACTCGCCGCCCCAGACCACCAGAGTATCGTCGAGCATGCCGCGTTGTTTCAGGTCGGCGATGAGCGCGGCGGCGGGCTGGTCGGTCTCGGCGCACTGGCGCTTGATGCCGCCGGGCAATCCGCCGTGCTGGTCCCAGCCCTGATGATAAAGCTGGATGAACTTCACGTTGCGTTCCGCCAATCGCCGGGCGAGCAGGCAGTTTGCGGCGAAGGTTCCGGGCTTCTTCGCGTCGGGGCCGTAGAGCGCGTAGGTGCTTTCGGGTTCCTGCGAGAGATCCATCACGTCCGGCACGCTCGTCTGCATCCGATAGGCCATCTCGTATTGGGCGATGCGCGTGTCGATCTCGCCGTCGCCGGACCGTTCCGCCGCGATCTCGTGAAGTTCCTTCAAGCGGTCCAGCATGAGTCGTCGGCTATCCGGTGAAACACCGTCCGGGGTGTTCAGGTAGAGCACCGGTTCCTTGCCCGCTCGGAACTGCACACCCTGGTGTTTCGACGGCAGGAAACCGCTGCCCCAAAGTCGCGCGTAGAGCGGTTGATCCACCTTGCCGCGCGTCACGAGGACGACGAAGGCGGGAAGGTTCTCATTGTCGCTGCCGAGCCCGTAGTGGATCCAGGAACCGATGCTGGGACGTCCGCTCAACTGGGAGCCGGTCTGGAGGAAGGTGATCGCGGGATCGTGGTTGATCGCTTCGGTGAACATCGAGCGGACGATGCAGAGATCGTCGGCGACCTTGGCCGTGTGCGGCAGCAATTCGCTGATCCACGCACCGGCCTTTCCGTGCTGGGCGAACTTGAAGGCCGATCCGGCCAGCGGCAGCGACGCCTGGTTGCCGGACATGCCGGTGAGGCGCTGGCCTTGGCGGACGGAGTCGGGCAGTTGCTCGCCGTGGCGTTGGTTGAGGAGCGGCTTGTAGTCGAACGTTTCCAACTGCGATGGGCCGCCCGCCATGAAGAGGTAGATGACGCGTTTGGCCTTGGCCGGCAAATGCAGCTTGCCGCCGAGCGCGCCGAGGTCTGCCATATTGGCGGCCGAAGCGGCGGTGGCGGAAGCGGGGTTGAGCAACGTGGCGAGAGCCATGCCGCCGAGACCAAGCCCGAAGCGGTTGAGGAACTGCCGCCGCGAAAGATCGGTGGCGGGAACGTGGCCGGTGCAGGGGGAGTTCATCGTTTCTTTAAGACCTTTGGCAAATCACGAGCCCCGTGAAGAACCCGCTCCACGAAGATCTCGTCCTCAACACAACGGTAGAAAATCAGGTAGCTGTCGAAGGGAGGGGCGACACGAAAGCACTGCAGGTTCTTCAGTTTCACAGAACGGAATGTGATTTTTCGTCCGACGCCCGGTTCCGTCGCAAGCAGCCTCACAGTCACATCCACAGCGTCGAGGAAACGATCACCAACTCCTCCGGCTGCCGCATCGCCATACCAAGCGTAAGCCTCCTCGAAGTCCTGGGTGAAGAACGGCGAATAGTCTAAGGGCCGGACCTTCATGCGATGACTCGGGCCTTCACCCGCGCGGCGGCGACTTCAAGGACCTTGCGCGAATACTTCTTGTGGGGGCCATCGACCGCCTCCAGCAGCTTTGCTTCAAGTTCTGGACTGGCGACAATCTCCGTCTCCTCGGTCTCGCGCAGATGCCGAAGAGCATCCCGGATGACCTCGCCGGCATCGGCGTAATCACCGCTCTGCACGCGGCCTTCGACGAACTTTTCCAGATCCTTGGTCAACGTCACTTTCATGGTCATAGGATGCCTCAACGGCAGGGGCTGAAAAGTCCCGTCATCGCTTCATCACGAATTCGTCGTGGTTCATCAGGGTGCTGACCAGCACGGCCGTGGCGGCGAGGTCGGCTTGGGAGAGGGAGGCGTCGGCGGGACGTTCACCGGTCTTCAGGAGTTTTGCGGCGGCCGTTGTGTCGGTGGTGAAGTGAGTGCGCTGTTCGTCGTAGAGCCGACGCAGCACGGCCAGTTCACGTTCGTTCGGGGCGCGGCCGGTGACGGCGCGGAAGCCTTCGTTGATCCTGGCATCTAGGTTGGTCGGCGCGGCGCGGAGGAGTTTCTCGGCCAATAGGCGGGCTGCTTCGAGGAACTGCGGATCGTTCAACAGCACGAGCGCCTGGAGCGGCGTGGCGGTGATTTCGCGCTTGGCGGTGCAGACTTCGCGGGTGACGGCGTCAAAGCTCAACATCGAAGGCGGCGGTGCGGTGCGGCGCCAGAACGTGTAGAGGCTGCGGCGGTAGAGTTTGTCGCCCTTGTCCTGCGTGTAGACCTTGCCGGTGCCGGCTTCTTCCCAAACGCCGGCGGGCTGATACGGCTTTACGCTCGGGCCGCCGATCTGGCGGTTGAGCGTGCCGCTGACAGCCAACGCGGCGTCGCGGATCTGCTCGGCGGCGAGACGATGTTTCGGGCCTCGGCCCAGCAGGCGGTTGTCGGGATCGGCGGCGATCTGGTCGCGCGGCGCCTCGGTGGCCTGACGATAGGTGGCCGACATGACGACAAGTTTGTGGAGCGCCTTGCGGTCCCAGCCGGTGTCGATGAAGCGCCGAGCCAGCCAGTCGAGCAGGTCGGGATGCGTTGGCAATTCACCCTGCGATCCGAAGTCGTTCATCGTGTTCACGAGCCCACGCCCGAAGTGCAGTTTCCAGACGCGGTTCACGGCGACGCGCGCGGTGAGCGGGTTCTTCGAATCGGTCATCCACTTGGCGAGGCCGAGACGGTTGCGAGGAAGATTGCTGGCGAACCCGAAGATGCGTTGCGGCGTGTTGGCGATGACAATCTCGCCCGGAGAATCGTAGGCACCGCGCTTGAGCAGATGCGTTTCGCGCGGCTTGGGCAGCTCCTCCATCGTCATGATTTCCCGCAAACCAGTGACGAATGTGTTCTCCTGATCTCGGAGAACTTTCAGCCGGAGCGTGGCGGCGAGGATGTTGGTGTCGAAACGCGATGCCTGATGCCTGATGCCTGATGCCGGAGCCAGTGCGGAAGCGGGAAGTTTGACGAGGCTGGCGGCTTCGACTTCGGTGAGCGCGGTGCTGAAGACTTGGAGTTCGTCGATGGCTCCATCCTTGAATCCGTTGTCGCGGAAACGGCCGCCGAGCGTCAGGTGGATGTTGCCGACCTCGCTGTCGCCCCATTCGCGGCGGTGCTGGATGTCCTTGAAGAGATTGTCGCGGATGACTTTTGTTTCGAGCGACCGGCCGTTGAGGTAGAGCCGAAGACCGGCGGCGTGGCTGGATCCATCGTAGGTGAGCGTGAGGTGCGACCAGTCGTTCGTGGGCAAAGGCTGCTTGGCGCGGATGGCGATGGCGTT
The DNA here is from genome assembly GCA_038203875.1 of Verrucomicrobiota bacterium. Classification (GTDB taxonomy): domain Bacteria; phylum Verrucomicrobiota; class Verrucomicrobiia; order Limisphaerales; family CANJSG01; genus CANJSG01. The sequence goes on along the minus strand of JBBRDN010000057.1, from coordinate 981 downwards.
GCCGGGCCAGAAGTGGATTAGGCCGAAGTAGGGTTTGCCGTTCTCCAAAACGAGTTCGTAGCCACGGCTTCCGGAATCGCTCCAGGCCCGGGAATGATGCAGCACGACCTGGCGGGCGGCGGCGCTGGCGGGTTTGAGCCAGAGCGCGAGGCTGAAGGGCTGGGTGCGGCTGAAATCGCCGACGTTGCGACAGACGACTTCGTTGTCGCCGCTGAAGCGCACGGCCTGACCAACGCGTCCTGGTGTGAGCTGCGGATTGTCGGAAAGGCTGGCGGCGTTGGTGCCGACGGAGTTGGTGAACTTGCCGCCGACAATGGCGTCGAAGTTGAACGCGGCGACGGGAGAAAGGTAGGGCGGGCTTCCAGCCTGCCCATCGGTGCTCTGGATAAAACCGATGGTTTCCGAATTCCTGAAAACCGGGGCAGGCAAGATGCCCGCCCTGCCTTGGGCCTTCGTCGTCCGTTGCATGAGCTTCGGGAGTTCGTTTTCCGCCTTGGCGATGTCGGCCTTGAGCCGGGCGTGGCGCTGTTTTTCGTCGCCCTTGTAGAGCAGGAGCGTGGGTGCGGGCGTGGCGCGGGTGAAGTGCGAGTAGAGGCCGCTTTCGTCGATGGAGTTGAAGAAGGCGCCGAGCGCGTAGTAGTCGCGCTGGCCGATGGGATCGTATTTGTGGTCGTGGCAACGCGCGCATTCCAGCGTGAGCCCGAGCATGGCGGTGCCCATCGTGTGGACGCGGTCGGCGACATATTCCTGGCGGAATTCCTCCTCGATGCTGCCGCCTTCGTTGGTCTGGCGATGCAGGCGGTTGAAGGCGGTCGCAAGGCGTTGTTCATCGGTGGCGGCGGGCAGCAGATCGCCGGCGAGCTGCCAGGTGATGAACTGGTCGTAGCGGAGGTTGCGGTTGAAGGCCCCGATGACCCAATCGCGCCAAGGCGAGAAGTCGACCTCGACGTCCGACTGGTAGCCGTAGGTGTCGGCGTAGCG
>JBBRDN010000056.1:0-21771 GCA_038203875.1 Verrucomicrobiota bacterium | reverse complement strand
GGTAACGCGGGAACTTCTCACGTTCCAGGAGGAGGACCTTGTGCCCCTTCTCCGCGAGAAGGGCCGCCGCGGAACTGCCGGAAGGTCCGGCACCGATCACCACCACGTCATAGATCGACTTCATACATGTCTCCGGTTGGGCCCCAGGAACTGTCTGCTGCGAGTCTGGAGCGAGATTTCCCAGATAGTATGTATGCGTATCAGTTTTGCAAGGGAGTGTTCTTCCGGCGTGCCTAAAAGCCGTAAGCAGGATGTCGAAGTTTTAGGGCTGCGGTAGCCGGGCCGGGCATGGAGCTGCTACGAGGTCGTCTTTCAACCAAGTCAAAGCGCAGTCGAGTTATCGAACCTGCCGCCGCATCCAACATTCAGGCCCCGCCGGTGATCTTGAAGAGCTTCCGCCGGGCGTGTTGTAGACGCTCGATCACCACCTGCGCGATTCGGTTCATGAACTCAAAGCCGAACTGTGGTTCCGCGTGGCATAGCTCCTGGATGCGTTCACCGTCGAACTCGATGACCCTCGAGCCCTCCGTCGCCATCGCATTGAAGTGCCAGGCATAGGGAGGAAACAACCAGGACCAACCCACCGCGTCGCCCGCGGTCAGCGTTTGGATCGCCGTGTTGCCCTTGAGGCCTGCATGGGTCAATGAAACCGCTCCCCAGACGATCAGGTAGAACGAATGCGCCGGATCGCCCTGCTTGAAGATCAGGTCGCCGGCCTCGAGATCGCGGAGCTTCGCGCATCGGATCAACTGCTCCACTTGGTCCGGGGAGAATCCGTTGAGGAACGGATGGTCCATCACCTCGGATGCAAGCGTCGCGTTGGGGCGTCCGGCGGATGAACCACCGGCTCCCGCGGGTTGAGGTGTCGTGTTCATGCCTGAACGTCGCCCACAGCGGTAAAACCGCCTACGCGCGCATTGCCATTGGCTTGACCGATCTTGCAAAGCAAGTGGTCCGTTCCGGCGAGGCGGTTTCCACCGCTCGAAGGTTTCGTTGGCGGCACTGGATTCCCTTCCAGCCGTCTGCCACGCTGCTCGGACGATGCGTGAGCGGAAGCCGGCCCTGATCTTCATCTTCTTCACCCTGTTCCTCGATATCCTGGGGATCGGGCTGATCATTCCGATCCTCCCGAAGCTGGTTGAAAAACTTCAGGGCGGCGACGTCGCGGCTGCAGCGCACACGGTCGGCATCCTCTCGGCGCTTTACGCCGCCATGCAGTTCGTCTTCGCGCCGATCCTCGGCAGCTTGTCGGATCGTTACGGCCGCCGCCCGGTCATCCTCGGTTCCCTCTTCGGCTCCGCGCTCGACTACATCCTGCTGGCCTTCGCGCCCACGCTCTCGCTCTTCTACATCGGGCGCATCGTCGCGGGCATCACGGGCGCGAACATCACCGCCGCCAGCGCCTACATCGCCGATGTGAGCCCGCCGGAGAAACGCGCGGCCAACTTCGGCATCATCGGTGCCGCCTTCGGACTTGGGTTCATCGCCGGGCCGGCGCTTGGAGGATTTCTAGGGAGCAAGGATCTGCGGCTACCGTTCCTCGTCGCGGCCGGACTCTCCATGGCCAACTGGCTCTACGGCTACTTCGTCCTGCCGGAGTCGTTGGCGAAAAAGAACCGGCGGAACTTCTCATGGGGCCGCGCCAATCCCATTGGATCACTCGCGGCCTTGCGGCGGTATCCTGTCGTCGCCGGACTCGCGGCCACGTCCTTCCTGCTGAACCTCTCGCAGTTCTCGCTGCACGCGACGTGGGTGCTCTACACCGGCTACCGATACAACTGGAATCCCGGACAAGTCGGCTGGTCGCTGGCGACCGTTGGGATCATGGCCGCCGTGGTCCAGGGCGGGCTCACGCGCCGGATCATCCCGGCGATCGGCGAGAAGAAGGCGCTGACCATTGGCCTGATCCTGGGAGCCATGAGCATGTTCGGCTACGGCCTCGCGACCGAGGGTTGGATGATCTACGTGATCCTCGTCGTCGGCAGCACCGGAGGCATCGCCGGGCCGGCGACGCAGGGACTCATCTCGCGCAACGTGGCGGACAACGAACAGGGCGCGGTGCAAGGCGCGCTCACTAGCCTGTCGAGCATAGCGGGCATCTTCGGTCCCCTCATCGGCACGGCGCTCTTTGGATACTTCATCAGTTCAAATGCTCCGTTCCAACTGCCCGGGGCTCCGTTCCTGGTCGGCGGCGTGCTCACGCTGATTGCGCTATTTCTGGCGCTGCGGACACTGGCCAAACATCCGAGCGCGGCGAAGCCGGCGAACGTCGCCTGACCTCGGCAGGCGTCGGCACACTGTGGTTTTGCAGACGGACGCAACCGGCTATGAAAAATTGGGAAGACAAGATCATGATGGGGTTCTTCGGGCTCTTCGGCGCCGGCCTGGGGTTCCTGATCTTCGCCATGCCGCTGGATGGATGGAGCTACCTGTTCACCAAGAGCCCGGCAAAGCCGTGGAACGGGCTGGGCGCGCTGATCGTCTGCCTTGTAGTCGGCTTTGGCGCCGGCGTGGTTGCCTACAAACGCCGGGACCAGGAGTTCGGCTCAGGCTCGTCGAGCCTCTTCCAGGATGAAGCCACCGCGATTCTTTTCTCTAAACGGATCTGGGTCATAGCCGGATGTCTCGCAGCGCTCTATTTCCTCTTGCAGGCGGCCCGGCGGCTTTGATGCCCGTGGCTTCCAACCCGGCATCGACTTCCTCGCCGAGCGCCTCAAATTCCTTCCCACATATGCTGATCCACAACGCGCATTTCTGGCTGAAGAAAGACCTTTCATCCGCTGACCGCGCCATGTTCGAGGCCGAGGTGACGCTGCTCTCGAAGATCTCCTACCTGGAGCGCGGCTTCGCCGGACGCCCGGCCCCGACGGAAGAGCGTCCCGTGACGGACCATTCATTCGACTACGCCACTTCGCTCCACTTCAAGACCATGGCCGACCACGAATTCTACCAGAAGGAGTGCAAGGACCACGCGCGCTTCGTGGCGAAGTGCAAAGCCTACTTCGAGCGCGTCATCGTCTATGATGTCGCGCCGATGGAGTGAGCGAGTGCCGCCGACTTTTCGATCCGCCTGATCCATGAACCCCTCAGAGGTCGTCAAGAAGCAGCTCGATGCCTACAACGCCAAGGACCTTGAAGCCTTCATGAGCTTGTGGGCGGAGGACGCCCAATACTTCGCGCATCCCTCGACCCTCTTGGCGAACGGAGCCGCCGCGATCCGCGAACGTCATGCCGTCCGCTTCCAGGAACCCAACCTGCACGGCGAACTGATCAGCCGTGTCGTCCTCGGCAACACCGTCGTGGACCACGAGCGGGTCAGCCGCACATTTCCTGAAGGACCGGCGACGGTCGAGGTGGTCGCAATTTATGAAGTGGTCGACGAAAAGATCGCCCAAGCCTGGTTCATTGTCGGCCCCCGGAAATGAATTCGGCCACGCTGTGCAGTCCGACCTCGGGACGCAGGCGATTACGGCTGATTTTTTCGGAGACGGAAAAACCGGTTGGCAGGGCCAACCGCAGGCTGGAGGCGCCATTCGCCGTTGGTCAGGAAGGAAGGCTCCGGCGCATTTGTCCACGCGCCGCCGAGGTTCTCCGTCGCCTCCACGATCACGCCGGCTCCGTGCGCCGGCCATGTGACCCGCGGCACGCTGTTGGTCAGGCCGGCCTTCAACGAGATCGGCGGATTGGTCAGGGTCACGATGAGTGTTTGGTTGGTTATCAGCTGGGCGGAGATGCGTCGTGTGATTCCTGCGACGGTCGCCTCCACGTCGTAGTCGCCCTTGAAACCCCGCACCGCCACGCGCCCGTCGGCGGCCGAGACTCCGTTACTGGTCGTCCACCACTGTCCGAAAGTCTGGTTGGTCCAGGCCACGCCGTTGGGTTTGACGCTCCAGTCGCGGCGGAAGAGCGCCGCATTGGGCAGCCAATGCTGGCCTTCCCAGAATCCCCACATCAACACGCCGTTCACCGACGGATGGCTGAAGGCGAGGGTGAGGAAATCCCGGGTGTAGTCGGCCTGGGCCGAGGTGTCCGTCGTATTGACGTCGAACTCGGTCACCATCAGCGGCCGGCCGAACGAGCCGTAGCGGTCCAGCAACGCCAGGATCTGTTCCGGTGGGCTGAGGAACGAACCGAAGTGTCCCTGAAGCCCGATGCCTTCGACGGGCGCGCCGTTGGTTATGAGATAGCTGAGGATGTTGAAGAACCCGATCTGGTGCGCCGTGTTCGTGCCGACTTCTTCAAGGTTGCCGTAGTCGTTTACGTAGAGCTTCGCGAGGGGATCGTTGGTCTTCGCGATCTTGAACCACTGGATCATCTCCGCATTGCCGAGGACATCCATCACGTCGTGCTCGGAGTAGGGCTCGTTGATCACGTCCCAATCGGCGAGTTGCCCGGTGAACGCGGCCGCGGCCGACGCCACACGATTGCTGACCGAGGCCCGGAGCGCCGGCGGGTTGTTGCTGAGAGACGCCGCGCTGCTGGGCATCCAACGCCAGGCCGGCCAGATCAGGTTGTGTCCACGCACCTCGATGTCGCGGTCGCGAAGCCACTTCACGGAGTTGGAGGCGCGCTGCGGATTGGCGGCGTAGTTCGGCCATTTGAGATCGTTCTCCAAGACGACCTTGTTGAACCACTGCGTGATAACGCCACGGTAGAGATCGTTCGTCAGGCCGGTGCCCAGCAGCGTGGAACCATCGACCGCCGATCCAAACGAGAACGCATGGCGTTTCATCCGCACGGCCACGTCGACGCCCGGCAGGGCCACACCGCGTTCGTCTTGCACGAGCACGGTGAGATCGGCTTTACGCAGCTGGTCGATGCGGGCGGCGGCGGCCGTCCGCCACGTGGCGTTGGTCGCGCGGCCCGAGTAGGTCACATCGCTCGCGAGATTCGTCACCGCGATGGTGTTGAAGTAGTTCGTCAGCGCGACTCCGCCGATCTCGATGACCTGCGGGTCGAAGCCCAGCGGGAAGTTGATCTGCGCCTGCCCGGCGGAATAGTTCGTCGCGGCGGCGAAGGCGTAACGAAAGCGCTGCCAGTCGCCGGAGCCTTCGTTAAACGTGCGGGCGGCCGACTTCTCGTAGGGCGGCCCCGCGCGCTCGCAGATGAACGTGGTGAAGGCGTCTCCGTTCGTCGGTGCAATGCGCCGCAGGTAGAAGGTCGCCTGGAGAACGTCGTTGCTCGAGACCGCGACGGAAGTCGGGACGTTGAGCTGGATGTTGTAGGTGTTCGCCGGTCGTTGGAGCGTGCCGACACGGATCGCGGAACTGAACGGCTGGCCCGTCACGCTGACGATCTGGCTGGTCGCATAGGATGCGTCCGGCCTCTGCAGGCTCCAGCTGCTGGGCAGCGAGCTTGTCAGCACGGACGTCTGTGCCACGGCTGAAACAACCGATAGGAGCAGGCCCGACCACAGGCGGAGAAGTGTGCGCGGCGACGACATTGAATGACTATGGCCCACGTGTTCGTTAGGGTCAATCCGCCGTGTCCACATCGTGGTCCTTCGTGCCCTTCGGAGATCTCACTCCGCCTTTTGTTTCGCCAATCCTGAAACTTTGCGCCAAACAGCGTCCATGAGTTCGAGCCCCTTCCGCCTCCGTCTGTTCGCCATCCTTGCCACGTTCGGCCTCGCCGTCTTTGGCACGGCCCATGTCGCCGCCGCCGATGCCGCCAAGCCGGCCGCAAAGAAACCCGTCGTGCTCTACAGCCGCGCCTTCAACGCCGTCGGCGAGAAGCGTTACGAAGCCGACGGCACCTTCAAGGACGTGCTCGGCCAGCTCGCGCGGACCTTTGAAGTGCGCGTGACCGACCGGCCGCTCGACCGGGCGCTGTTGCAGGACGTCTCCGTGGTCGTCATCGCGAACCCCAGCGATAAGGCGGCCGGCACCAATCCGCCCCCGCGCCACATGCTCGCCGTCGACATCCTCAACCTCCGGCAATACTTGGAGAAGGGCGGCGGACTCATCGTCATGGGCAACCAGGAGAACCACAATCTGGAGATCGCCCACTTCAATTCCCTGCTGGCCTCCTTCGGCCTCCAGTTCACCAACGTCTACACTGACGCCAAGAAGCTCGTGATCCCGAAGACCACGCCCGTCATCGGCGGGCTGCGCTGGGCCTACTACACCGGCAACCAGGTCCTCGTGAAACCGGACCACCGGGCCAAGGCCCGTTCGCTCGTCGACAACGACCTGACGCAGAAACCGCCGAAGGGCCCTCGTGACGCGGCCGGATCACTCCTCGCGATCGCCGAACCCGGCCAAGGGCGTGTGGCCGTGATCACCGACGCCGGGTGGCTGACCAACGACGCGCTCAGCGGAAAGGGCATCGGCGAAGTGGCCATCAAGGAACACGACAACCTGGAGATCATGCGGCGCCTCCTGAATTGGACGGCGCGTGCGGATGGCCCGGCAAAATAGCGGGCTGAGTCAGCCGAGTTAGGCGGCACCGCGGTGAAGCTTTAGAACAATGTTAGGAGGCGTTCGCGCGTATGGCATCCATAGAGGCCAGAGTTCCAGAGAACGTGTGCGGGAAGTTCTACGTGGACAGTTCGTGCATCTACTGCGGACTCTGCGACGCCACAGCACCGACAGTTTTTCGTGAGTGCAAAGCGCAAGGTTGGGCGTGTGTTTTTCACCAGCCGGAGTCGGCTGAGGAGATTCGACAGTGTATCGAGGCAGTTGGGGGTTGTCCGACTGCTTCCATAGGCAGAGACGGAGACAGAACATTGTGACATGACGACATTGACGCCTAAACATGCTCTGCAGCGCCGATGAGGGTAGTCAAGAGGGCGACGGGATTTCTGCCAGGTATTGTTTCAGCACGGTTGGATCGCGCGGCGCGCAACGCCGGTCCAGCGGAGTCTCGTGCGGCAGCGGTTTCCGAGGCCGTCACTTCGCAAACGCCTCACACACCTCGCCGGCAATTGTCGTAAGGGTCTAGCGTTCGTTGGTTCGAACTCCGGCGTCAGCCCGGAGGGCTGGAATGTGAATAGCCGTGGGTGGCAACCCACGGAACACCGCCCCAACGAGAAGCGACCTCGCAAGGGGTCGAACACATCGGGGGCCCTCCGGGCGGTTCAATCCCTCGCGGAATTGAAGGTCTGTTGGCCGCATTCCGTGGCTCGGCACCCACGGCTATCCAAGGTGAAACCCTCCGGGCTTTCTCAACGGGCTGGTTCGCGCCGGTGGAAGGATCGCCGTCACTTCGCAAACGCCTCGCGCACCTCACCGGCTAACGTCGCGAGGATCTTGCGTTCGTTGGCGTGGTTCTCGGTGTAGGCCACGAGGACGAATTTCCGGCCGTTGGGCAGTTCCACGTAGGCCGCGTCGTGCCGGGTCTGGCTGGTCCAACCGGCTTTGCTCCAGAGCTTGTCGCCGGGCTTGAGCGCCTGGCCGGTGAACCCGCGCGCCTGGTCTTCGAGGTCGCCGCCAACAAGGAAAGGATCGCGCTTCATCAGCTCCATCATCTCGGCGGAGCGCTTCGGCGTGACGCATTTACCCAGGGCGATCTCGGCGAGCAGTCGGGCGGTGTCGTCGGTGGAGAGAAAATTGCGATTGGGCTGGTAGGCGCGGATGGCCTGCGACTCGCGGCCGTAGGGGCCTTCGCACCACGGCTTCTTGTGGGCGATGACGTTGGTGTAGCCGAGGCCGAGGAAGTAGTCGGTCACTACGTTGCGTTTCTTGAACCACTCGGCGAGTTCGGCCTCGGGCAATTCGGGTCCGCTGGTCGTGCCGGTGAGCACGTCGAGGACGTAGTGCGTGGCCTCGTTGTAGGACTCGACGATCATGTCCTTCATCGCACGGCGAAGTTCCGGCGTGTCCTGCAGCTTCTTGTCCTCCATCCAGCGATGGGCGGCGGCGAGGTAGAACATCTTCACCACGCTGGCCGGGTAGATGCGTTCCGAGCCGCGGAATGAAGCGCGAGCCGGATGCGCCGAGTCGGTGAGATCGACGAGAGTGATGGCGATTTCCTCGCGCTTCACCTGCTGGCCGGAGAAATCGTTCACCACCTTGGCCACCGAACGCGTGACCACGGATTGGAGCTCCGTCTCGGATAAGGGAACCGCGGAGCGACCGTCGATCGACGAAACAAGGATGATCGCAACGGTAGATGCGATGGCGGCGAGTCTATTGGGGAGGTTGGGGATTTTCATCGGGTGGAGTTGACGGGGATTTTGGTCGCAGAAAACGGAACATCGTATCGCCGTGCTTCATCGTCTTGCGTTCGTCCCAGTGGGCCGGGATCTCGAGCGTATCGCGTTTGGTGTGGCCGATGAGCACCAGGCCGCCGGGTGCGACGAGGCGGGGCAGGTTCACGTCGTCCAGCATGCGCTGGGCGAAGGACGCGGAACGCTTGCCGACGTTCTTGTCGCCGTAGGGCGGATCGGCGAGGACGAGTTCGAAGCGTTCGCCCTGTTCGGCCAGTTGCGCCATGGCGGAGAAGGCGTCCTGGATTCGTAGATGGAGTCGATCCGCCAAGCCTGCGAGGGCGGCATTGCGGCGGATGAACTCGGCGTGTTTGGCCGACTTCTCCACGATCAACGCGCTGGCCGAACCGCGCGAAAGGCATTCCAGGCTGAGCGCGCCAGTTCCACCGAAGAGCTCCAGCACGCGGGCTTCGATGGGCCGGTCGACGAGGCTGTTGAAGATGGCCTGGCGCACCAGATCGGGCGTCGGTCTCACGCCGAGACCGTCCGGGACTTTCAGGATTCTTCCGCCGGCTGTGCCGCCGATGATGCGCATACCGTCATGCTAGAGGAGAAGCGCTGCTGCACCAAGCGGGACGAAAGGATGAACGGAGACGGCTTTCCGATGGTCGATTGATTTCCGGCCGTAACGAGTTTTTGTTGGCCGGGTCTTTGCAGTGGGAACTACTCTCCGCTCTTAAATTCATGGGCAATGATCCGATGATCGAAGTGGCCGACCTGACCAAGAAGTATCCCGGTCGGACCGCGATAGCCGGGCTCACCTTCCAGGTGGGCCGGGGCGAGATCGTTGGGTTCCTGGGACCCAACGGCGCCGGCAAGAGCACGACGATGCGGATCCTCTCCTGCTATCTGCCCGCCACGTCCGGCACGGCGCGCGTCGCGGGCTACGACGTCTTCACCCAGTCGATGGAGGTGCGCCGGCGCATCGGCTACATGCCGGAGAACAACCCGCTCCATCCCGAGATGCGCGTGCGGGAGTATCTCAAGTTCCGCGCCCGGCTGAAGGGCCTCGGCATCGTGAGGTCGCGCGAACGCGTGGACACCGTGCTCGAACAGTGTTCGCTGACCGGCGTCTCCAAACGCATCGTCGGCCAGCTTTCGAAGGGATTCCGGCAACGTGTCGGCCTGGCCGATGCGCTCGTCCACGAGCCGGACCTGATCATCCTCGACGAACCGACCATCGGCCTCGATCCCGAACAGCTCCGCAGCGTGCGGCAGCTGATCAAGAATCTCGGCGGCAAACACACCGTCCTCATCTCGACGCACATCTTGCCGGAAGTGGAGATGACCTGCAGCCGCGTGCTCATCATGCGGCAGGGCCGGATTCTGGCGGCCGACACGCCCGACAATCTCGGACGCGCCCTGAGCGGCGCGCACCAGGTCGTGGCCGAGATCGCGGCGACCGAAGCGGAATTGAGGGAAGCCTTCGAGGACATCCCGGAACTGAACGATTGCGATCTGGCCCCGGCCGAAGGCGATTACATGCGCTGCTCCGTGACTGCGGCCGACGGGGCCGACGTGCGGGTTCAGATCTACGACATGGCGCGGGCCCGCAACTGGCGGCTCCGTGAACTGACCCGTTCACGCCTGACGCTCGAGGACATCTACGTCCGCGTGACACGGCCCGACGGCGGAGAGGACCGGAACTGATGCGCCCCTACCTCGTGCTGCTCCGCCGTGAGCTGGGTTCCTACTTCGTCTCGTTCATCGGCTATCTGGTCATCGCGCTGGCCATCGGCGAGATGGGGCTCTGCTTCTTCAGCCTCGTCCAGAGCCTGCGGAATGGCAGCACGCCGATGCCGCTGGTGGAGCTGTTCTTCGCCACGCAGTTCTTCTGGCTCATCTTCCTGACGACCGCGCCGGTGATCACGATGCGTCTGTTCGCGTTGGAGAAGGATTCCGGCACCTTCGAGACGCTGATGACCGCGCCGGTCACCGAACTGCAGGTCGTGATGGCGAAGTTCTCCGCGGCGCTCCTGTTCTACATGATCATGTGGGCGCCTTTCGTCGGATGCGCGTTTCTCGTGCGGCACTTCGTCAACGACCCGTCGGTCGTCGACCTGACGACGATGGGCGGAACGTTCATCGGCCTCTTCCTGTTGGGGTGCCTTTTCATCTCCTTCGGTTGCCTGGCTTCGTCCGTGACGAAGAACCAGATCGTCGCCGCCATGATCAGCTTCGCCTTCGGGGTGTCGCTCTTCGTCGTGAGCCTGTTGGCCGACCAGTTTGCGTCCGCCGGCGGTCTCGTGACCATGGCCTTCCAGCGCATCGCCGTGACGGACCACCTACAGGAGTTCGCACGCGGCATCGTCGATTCGCGACAGGTCGTGTTTTACCTGAGCACCACCGGGCTGCTCCTTTTCCTCACCCACCGCGTCCTCGAAAGCCGCCGCTGGAAATGACCTGATGTCCGAGCCCACGCCATTTCCTGCCAGTTTCTCCGCCGGCCGCCGCTGGAGCCGCGGATTCAATTCGATCGTCGGCATCGCGTCGCTGGTCGCGATCGTGGTCATGGTGAACTATCTCGCCTCCGGCTGGTATAAGCGGTGGGAGCTCTCGAACAACGGACGCTTCGACCTGTCGCCGCAGACCACGCGCCTGCTGCAGAACGTGACCAACGAGGTCGAGGCCTTCATCTGCTTTGAGGTCGAGAAGGAGCAGGAGCTGCACGGCTGGAGCCAGTCGTTGCTCCGCCAGTATGCGAACCTCAATCCGCGCATCCGCGTCCGCAGCATCGATCCGAGCCGCGCGCCCGGAACCGTGTCGCAGATCCTCGCTACGAACCTCCTCGGCACGCTCGCGAACAAGAACTTCATCCTCTTCACCTGCGAAGGCCGCCGCTGGGTCGTCTTCGCCAACCAGCTCTCCGACTACAGCCGGCCCATCCCGGTCACCGGCGAGAACGGGCAGCCGGCCATCGAGTTCCGGCGGACGACGTTCAAGGGCGAGGTCCTCTTCAGTTCCGCGATCTTCAAGGTGAGCTACGCGCGGCAGCAGAAGGCTTATTTCGTCACCGGCCACGGCGAACACAATCCCGAGGGCGTCACGTCCGACATGGACTACGGCAAATTCGGCGCCCTGCTCCGTGACCAATACAACATCGCGTGGGACAAGGTGAACTTGTCGGGCACGAACGACCTCGCGGACGCCGCGATGCTCGTGATCGCCGGCCCGGCCCGGGCGGCGTTCACCACCAACGAACTCGTGAAGCTCGATTCCTACCTCCGCAGTGGCGGACGCGCGCTGATCCTCGCGGCGAACCTCCCCTACGCGGCCGGCCAGCGGAACGGAGTCATGCTCAACACCGGCCTTGAGAACTACCTGACCAACTGGAACGTCGGCATCCGTCCGAGCATCGTGCTGGACCGGGAATACTCCGCGTCCGAAAACGATCTTCTGATTCCTGGCATCCGCCTTAACGCGGACCATCCCGTCACCAAGTCCCTCGTCAAGGAGGACGATGGGATTCGCCTCGTTCTTCCGCGCCCGGTTGGTCGCCCGCTCGGCTCCGGCGATGTGGCGAATGGACCGAAGGTCGAAGTCCTCGGTCTTACGAGCAAAGACGCGATCGAGCAGATCACGACGATGGTGAACGGCACTCCGACGCCGAAGCTGAACAAGGGAGAGTTTCCCCTGATGGTCGCCGTCGAGAAGGGCGCCATTGCCGGCGTGAGCGCCGATCGCGGAACGACGCGGTTGATCGTCATCGGCGACTCTCTCTGCTTCAACAACCAGATCCTCGACTCTGCCGGCAACCGCTTCTTCGCCGGTTTCGCCGTGAACTGGCTGCTCGACCGCCCGCAGGCCATGTTGGAGATCCCTCCGAAGACCCTGAAGGACTACAAGGTGACCGCCTCCGCCGTGCAGGTTCGAAATCTCGGCCTCATCATGATCCTCGGTTTTCCCGGAGCGGTCCTCCTTTTCGGCGGACTCGTCTGGCTCCGCCGCCGCCGGTGATCCTCGATTCATGACCGCACGCAAGACATGGACGCTGTTCTTCGCGGCCGCGATGCTCGCGGCGTTCATCGTCTTTGTCGAACGGCCCGTCCGCTTTGAGAAACTGAAGGTGCCCGTCACGGAACTGCTGCCCGGCTTCAAGGCATCGGAAGTCCAGTCGGTCGAGGTGCTGTTCCCCGGGCAAGTCCCCATCCAGGCCGAGCGCACGGCCGATGGCTGGAAACTCGTCCGCCCGGTGGCCTACGTGGCGGATGGACGGCGCGTGGAAGCCCTGCTCTCGGCGTTGCAGCAGCTCAGGTTCGATTCGCACATCCGCCCCGAGGAACTGCTCGCGCGGCCCAGGGCGATGGAGGAATACGGGATCCGAAATCCGCGTCTGACGCTGACGCTCCAGAGTTCCGGCAACCGTCAGGTGCAGCTCCTGTTCGGCACCAACACGATTGCCGGCGACCAGATCTATTTGGGTCAGACCGGCGGCAACGGCATCCATTTGGTAACCGCGGATCTGCTCCGCTTCATACCTTCCACGGAGGTGATTTGGCGCGGCCGGGACATTCTTCCTGCCGAAGTCTTCTCGGACAGTTCGCTCCGCGTTCGGGCCGCACAACGCGGCTTCGACCTGAACCGGCCGAACACGAATTCGCTGTGGCGCATCGTCTGGCCGCTGGACTCGCGGGCCGACAATCGGCGGGTGGATGCCGGTCTCGAACAGTTGCGCACCAACCTCGTGAGCGGGTTCGTGGCGGACGGTGTGAAGGACTTCGAGCCGTTCGGCCTGCAGACTCCTTCCCTTGAAATCCTCTTCGGCCATGGGACCAACTTCACGCGCGGACTGCAGATCGGTTCGGGCCCGACGAACCTTCCCCTGATGGCATTCGCACGTCGGCTTGGTGAATCGTCGGTCTTCCTTGTGCCCAAAGCGGCAGTCGACCCGTGGCGCATCTCGCAGGCGGAACTCCGGAATCCCCGGCTCGTGGATCTGCCCGCGACCAACATCACGAAGGTCACCGTGCAGGGCGACGAGGCGTTCACCGTCGAACGTCGGGGAACCAATGTCTGGGCGGTCACGGCCCCGATGTATTTCGCCGCCGACACACTGCTGCTCGACGTGCTGCTCTACGTCGTCACCGAGGCGCCGACCATCGAGGAGAAGGCGCTGGTCACGGACTTGAAGCCCTACGGCCTCGACAAGCCGCTTGCGGAATACCGCTTCGAGGCGCCGCGCGGCGGAACCAACGAGGCGGTCGCCTTCCAGGTCGGCGCGGGTGAAGGCGGACGCCTGTTCGTCCGTCGCACGGATGAAGTCTCCGTGAGCGAATTGTTGCCGGAAGTGTTCATCCGGCTTCCCCGCCAGTCCTGGCAGATCGGGGATCGGCGAATCTGGAACTTTGACGCGACCAACGTGACTTCCGTCACGATCCAACAGGTCGGCCGGAAGAAGTCGCTCGTCCGCAATGCCGCCGGCGAATGGATCGTCGCGCCGGGCTCGCAGGGATTCGCCAACCCGTTCGGAGTCGAGGAGGCGTTGACGCGGCTTGGTTCGCTCCAGGCCGTCTACTGGACCGCACGCGGCGACGTGGCCGACTCCTACGGTTTCAAGAAGGTCGATTTCAAGCTGACCCTTGGCCTTGTGAAGGACGGGAAGCCGGAGACGCTTGAGATCGAGTTCGGCGCGCAATCGCGCCAACTGCATCCGTATGCGGCCACGAAGATCGACGGCGCGCGAACCGTCTTCGAGTTCCCGGTCGACACCTACGTCAACGCGGTGCGGGAATACCTCACGATCTTCAAGGCCGGAACGGAGAGCCCGTGAGATGAAGCCGAAGCCCAGCGGACGTCCGTGGTTGCGGCGATGCCGGGTGGCTTTCCGCTGGTGCCGCATCGCCCTGTGGCTCGTCCTGCTCGCGCTCGTCTGCGCGGCCCTTTACGTGACGGAGATCGGGATTCCCGAGTTCGCCAAGGAACGGATCAAGGCCGGCCTGCGCGCCCAGGGAGTGGACCTCGACTTCGAACGCGCGCGCTTTCGTTGGCTCCAGGGAATCCAGGTCGACCTCCTGACCATCGGCCGCCACGGCGTCCCGGGAACCATCACGGCGGCCGAGGCGACGGTAGATCTCGACCAGAAGTCCCTCGCCCGCCGCGAATGGCGTATCGAGTCGATCTCCGTCCGCGACGCCGCGATGAGGTTGACGCCTTCGCTGACCAATTTGCACGCAGTCGATGTCAGCGGCGTGCAGGTGAAGCTCTCCTTTCCGAACACGAACACCGTCTTGCTCGACCGCTTCAAGGGCCGTCTTCGTCAGGGCACCTTCTCGTTCTTTGTCGGCGTCACGAACACCTGGGCCCTGACCAACCTGATGGCCAGTCCGACGGATCCGAAGGTGAAGCCGGCCGGGCCATTC
Source organism: Verrucomicrobiota bacterium (assembly GCA_038203875.1). Classification (GTDB taxonomy): domain Bacteria; phylum Verrucomicrobiota; class Verrucomicrobiia; order Limisphaerales; family CANJSG01; genus CANJSG01. The sequence continues at coordinate 7,203 of JBBRDN010000056.1, read as the reverse complement.
TCGATGACCAACCAGGTCAACCGTCTCGCCGAATGGATCGACCGGTTCGACCTCGATTCCTCATCCCACGTCCACATCAGCGTCACCGGCGATGCCGCACAACCCGAAGGCGTCTCGGGGCAGGTGAAGCTCACCGTTCCCTCGGTCAGCACACCGTGGGGCCTCGCCTCCAATCTCGTCGTCATCGCCTCCATCCGAGATCCTTTCAGCGACGTAGCCGAGTCGGGAGTCGACATCGCGGTTTCAGCCGACCGGGCCTGGACGCCGTGGGGAGAAGGCGAGGGAGTCTCGGTGAACGGGCACGTGCAACCGGCCGGACAGGACATGCGTCTTTGGGAAGCCCGCCTGGATGTCCGTGCGACCAACGCCAGTTCGCGCTGGGCCACGGCGCGCGCGCTGAGTGTGAAGACCGACGCGTTGCTGGACACGCGGAATGCAATACCGCGGAGGGCGAATGGCGACGTGGATGTCGTGGGGTTGGAGACGAAGTGGTTCACGCTGGGATCGGGCACCGTCCATTTCGATCGCCTGCCCGAGACCAACGAATGGGCCACGGTCACGGATCATGGCGACCTGGGCCTTTGGACGAACGCCCTGCCTCATCGTGTGAATTTCTCCGCCTCACTGACCAATCTGGTCACGCCCAAGATCAAAGCTCCGTCCCTGCGTGTCGCCGCCGCTTGGAAGGCGCCTTTCCTCAGCATGCGCAGCTTCGACCTGGAGCTTGCCTCAGGCGCTTTGAGCGGCCGGGCCTCGGTCGACGTCGAGACACGCGAGGCCGTCTGGATAGCCGACGCCAATTTTGACCTCCACGAGGCGTTGCCTTTGCTGCCGCCCGAAAGCCAGCGGTGGTTGTCGCAGTTCACCTGGGGCGCCCCGCCTGTCGCGTCGGTCTCCGGCAGCGTCCGCCTGCCGGTATGGACGAACAGTGCTCCCGATTGGCGCGGGGAGGTGCAGCCGGGCCTCCAACTCGCGGGACGGTTCGCCGTGACCAACGGAAGTTACCGCGCGCTGCCGGTTGATTCCGCCGAAGGCACGTTCAACTACACGAACCTGCTCTGGCACCTGCCGAACGCCCACTTGAAGCGCCCCGAAGGCGGGGTTGATCTGGAGTTCACCAGCACGGACCAGGGACGGAAGCAGACTTTCAAGTTCGTCAGCACGATCGACCCGCAGATACTCCGCCCGCTCTTTCCGACCAATTCCACGCGGGTGTTCGACCTGTTCGAATTCCGCACCATGCCCGTGATCTCGGCGGACCTGCACTACTTCAAGGAGGAGCCCGAAAAGACCGTCGCGGCGGCGCATCTCGTCATCAGCAACGCCTCGTTCCGCAGCCAGTGGGTCGACCGTGTGGAGGCGACGCTCGCCTTCACCAACGCCTTCATCCAAGCACGGGACATCCAGGTCGCCCGAGGCACGAACTGGGCGCGCGGTGAATGGATCGGGTTCGACCTGGGCACCTCGATCCTCACCATCAGCAACGGCACCGCGCAGTTCGAGCTCGAACCGTTCCTGCGGGCCATCGGGCCGAAGACGTGGGCCACGATGGAGCCCTATCGTTTCCTCGACATCCCAAACGCCAAGGTCTCCGGGTGGTTGAACACGCGTAATTCGGACGAAGTTGACCTTCGTTTTGTTGCGGATGCCGGACGTTTCGAATGGAACCGCTACGCCGTCGACGGGCTCGTCGGGGAGGCGCGCTGGGTCGGACGCGGACTCGTCCTTACGAATCTGACCGGCCGCGGATACGGCGACGGGACGATCAGGGGATCGGCGGCGTTTGAATTTCCCGAACGCGGTCAGACCGACTTCCGGTTCTCCTTGGACTTCGCCGACATCGACCTGCAGAAGTTCATGGTTGGGCTGAGTGTGACCAACAAGCTCGAGGGCCTGCTCACCGGCAATCTGACCGTCACCGACGGCTCCGAGTGGCGCGAGACCGGTTGGAACGGCTTCGGCTGGGCGCGGCTGACCAACGGCTTCATCTGGGAGTATCCCATATTCGGCATCCTTTCGCCGGTGCTCAACGGCATCTCGCCCGGCGCCGGCCAGGACCGGGCGCGCAGCGCGACCACCACCTTCATCCTGACCAACAGCGTCGCCTTCACCGACGACATGGAACTCCGCGCAGCGGCTCTCCGCCTCAACTACCGCGGCACCGTCGACTTCCAGCAGCGCGTGAACGCGCGCGTCGACGCCACGCTGCTGCGCGACACTCCGTTGCTCGGGCCTCTGCTGAGCTTCGCGCTCTCGCCGTTTACGCGGCTTTTCGAGTATGAGATCACCGGCACGTTGAAGGAACCGGTGCAGAAGGCGGCCTACATCCCGGGGTTTCTCATGAAGGTCCTTTCGCCTTTCGACACGCTGAAGAAATTGCTTCCGGAATCCGAGAAGAAGCCGGCCACGGAATCCCCGCCCGAGGGGAAATGAGCTTGGACGATCAACCTGCTCTGCCTAGCGTCCGCCCATGATCAAGCGGCTCGTCCTTGCCTTCCTCCTTCTCGGAATCGCCTCCGTCCACGCGTCGGATGTGAAGATCCTGAAGGTCCTTCCGCTCTATCTGGATCTCGAGGGCCGGCACGCGATTTCCCCCAGTCTCTTCGACCGCGATGCCTATCAGTCCCAGCTCAGGAAGAATCCGTCCCAGCGTTCCTCGTTGAAGCTGGAAATCCAGTGGAAGGCCCCCAAGAAATCAGGCGAAGCCGAGATCCGTGTGGAACTGCGCGGCTCATCCCCGACCGGAACCGATACCGTGGTCTTGAAGGAAACCGCCAAGCCGACGGGCCTGTTCAGCAAGTGGAAGGCGGTGAAGCTCGAAGGCGACGCTTTCAAAAAGTTCGGCGAGCTCCTCGCCTGGCGCGTCACGGTCTGGCAGGGCGGCCAGCAGGTCGCCGAACAGAAGTCGTTTCTTTGGTAGGCTCCGAATCGGCCCGGGCGCCGGTTTAGAACAACGACCCGACGGCGGTGCTGATGACCTGGAGCGGGCCGGTGTCTTCGAGGCCTTCGGTGGCCTTGTCGAGCTTCTGGAGGGAGAGCTTGATGTTCTTGAGCAGGGTCTCGTCGTTCACGAGCTTGCCGACGGTGCCCTCGCCCCGGTTGATCTTCTGCATGATCTCCCGGAGGTTCGTCATCGCGAGGGAGGTCTCGGTGTAGAGGGTCTCGTCCTTCAGCAGCTTGCCCATGGTGCCCTGGCCCTTCTCGATGTCGGCGAAGATCCCCTTGGCCTGACCCAGCGTGAACTTCAGGTCGTCCGACAGGGTCTGCATCGTGCCCTGCAGGTTGCTCACCGTGGTCAGGGTCGTGTTGTAGAGCGTGGGGTCGTTGACCAGCATGCCGACCGTGCCCTTACCCTGGGCGATGTTGTCGGAGATGGTCTTCAGGTTTCCGATCGTGGCGGTGAGGGGGGCCTGGTTCTGCTTGAGGAAGTCGGTGAACGGCCCGAGCAGGTTGTCGATCTTATCCCCGGTGAAGCTCTTGGTGAGGTTCTCGACGCCCGTCGCGACGTTGTCCAGTTTCGCCATGATCTGGCTGAGGTCGGGCTGCTCCGTGGTCAGGAGGAAGGCCCCGTCGGTCGCCTGCACGCCGGCAGAGGTTCCGAAGTCGACTGCGACGAAGTTCTGGCCCATGAGGCCGGTGAACTTGACGGTGGCCTTGCTGTCAGTGCGCACCGCAGTGTCCTTGGTGAAGACGCGGAATGTGACGCGGACCTGGTTGTTGGTGAGCCCGACGGATTCGACGCGGCCAATCTCCACTCCGGCCATCTTCACGGGATCGCCGACCTTGAGCTCCTGGATGTTGTTGAAGAGTGCGTTGAGCTTGTAACCGCCCTTGAAGAAGGCGGCACCGCCCAGCATCTCGAGGATGATGAACGCGGCGATGAGCGCGAGGGCGAAGAACAGGCCGAGGCGTGTTTCCAGGTTGTTTCTCATGGCGGGACTACGGTTGAGTTCGGGGGACGGTCTGCTGGCCGGCGGATGAGCCGTTCGGGATTCAGAAGTTGTTGGATGAAGGGATCGGCATTGCTCCGAACCTCGTCCGGCGTGCCGATGAAAACAATCTCGCCCTCGCGGATGACGGCCATGCGATCGGCGATGCCGAAAGCGAGGTCGCGGTCGTGGGAGACGACGATGGACGTGGCGCCGACGCGGGAACGCAGGCGCAGGATCTCCTCGCCGATGGTGACGGAACTGATGGGGTCGAGCTCGCTGGTCGGTTCATCGTAGAGCACGAGCTGCGGGTCGATGACCAGGGCGCGGGCGATGGCGACGCGTTTGCGCATGCCGCCCGAGAGTTCGGCCGGGAACTTCTCCTCGATGTCCTTCAGGCCGACGATCTCGAGCTTTTCGCGGACAATGCGGCGGATCTCCTCGCGGGTCTTGAGGCGATGCTCGGCAAGGTAAAGGCCGACGTTCTCTGCGACGGTCAGCGAGTTTAGCAGCGCGCCCGACTGGAAGACCATGGCCATGCGGTAGCTTTCCATCACGCCCGCCGCGGCGATCGAACGGCCGTCGATGAGGATCTCGCCCTCGTCGGCCGGCTCGAGGCCGATGATGTGGCGGAGGAGCACGCTCTTGCCGCTGCCGCTCGGCCCCATGATCACGAAGATCTCCCCGGGCTCGACCGCAAAGCCGACGCCCTTGAGGACGGGCTGGCCCGAGTAGGCCTTGCGCAGTCCCTGGACTTCGACCCGGACACCGGTGTTGGAGGCGGCGGAGGACATCAGGAAATCATTTGCCGAAGTTCATCAGCAGCCGGGTGAGGAAGTAGTCGAGGATGAGGATCAGCACGATCGAGTTCACCACCGCCTTGGTCACTGAACGGCCGATTCCCCGCGGACCGCCGCGCGTGGCCAAACCCTGCTGGCAGCTGACGGTTCCTATCACGATTGCGAACGCCACCGTCTTGATCAGGCCGTCCACGACATCCTCGAGCCCGACGACGGAACGGAGGTTCGAGAAGAACGCGGCGAACGAGATCGCGATCTGGTAGTTGTTCGCCGCCACGAGCGCTCCGCCGAGCCATCCGATGATGATCGAGAGCAGCACGAGCGCCGGCAGCGCCAAGGTGATCGCGACCAGGCGCGGCAGCACGAGATAGTTGACCGGGTTGATGTTCATCGTCCGCAGCGCGTCGATCTCCTGGAAGGTCTGCATCGACCCGATCTCCGCCGCCATGGCCGACCCGATGCGGCCGGCGATGAGGATGGCCATCATCACGGGCGCGAGCTCCTTGCAGACCGAGATCCCGACAAGGCCGCCGATCGCCGAACCCAGGCCCCGTTCAACCAGCACCGGGCCGGTGTTGAGCGCCACGACCCCGCCGATGAAGAGCGACAGGATGCAGACCATGAGCAGGCTGGCGTTGCCGATCTCGAAGAGCTGCTCGACGACCTTGGTCCGTTGGTTCCACAAGTTTCCCGGCAACGCCTTCAGCGTTGCGATGAACAGGAGGATGAGTTCGCCGATGTGCCGGAGCATGGTGGATTATCCGCGAAGGCCGCGAAGAGACGCGAAGATCGAAAGCAAGGTTCCGCATGCATCTGGAGCACCTCCGCGTTTCTTGGCGATCTTCGCGGATGATATGGTTCTTCTACTTTGACTCATTGACGGTGGTCTTCGCCTTGCCGAAAGGAATGTAGAAGAGCCGCGTGCGGTGGCCTTCCGGACGAGATTCATATTGGAACAGGCCGAAGAGGAAAGAGGCTTTTCTCGTCCCGGGCTCGCTTTCGTGCCGGTAGATGTTCCAGAGGAGTGAATCGCTGGAGGCGCCGGTCTTGGAATTCGACTCCGAACGCCAGATCGACCAGAGCGGCGACCAGTTGCGGGGAATGCCTTCGTTGGCGGGCACGAACGGCTCGATGGGCGCCAGCATCTGCAGGCGGCTGGAACCGTCCGCGTTGTGCACCGAGGTGAACAGCGGCCAGAAATCGGTCCGGCGCTTGACCAGCGCTCCCTCGTTCTTCTGCACCGTGTCGCTGTAGAGGAAGAGGAGGACGCGGGAACGTTCCTTCTCGAACGTCTCCGCCTTGTAGCCACGCCGCATCCAGATCGGCCAGGCGTAGAATTCGCTGTGCTGCGTGGCGTTGGTGCCCTTGCTGAAGAGTGGCCAGACGCGGTTCATGTATTTGCCTTCGCCCCGCGAGAAGACCACGAGCGGCCAGGGCGCGCCGACTTCGTGGAATTGTTTCTCCCGGTCGTCCGTGATCGTCAGGCCCAACGGCCACCCATAGCTGGTCGAATCGCGCAGGGGCGAACGAACGAACGAATAGAGCGGCAGCAGGCTCTGGAAGCGCCCCTCGTTGCTCGTGCCGAGACCGGTCCGGGTGTTGAAGAAGAACGGCCAGCCGACAAACCGCTTGTCGTGACCGCCGACCGGCTCGGCTTCGTCGATCGCGTTGGTCCGCCAGGTGAGTCCTTTCGTCTCGTGTCCGACGACCGGCCAGAACTGCCAGCCTTGGAGCGAATTGCCCTTCCGCACATGGAAGAAAGGATAGACGTAGTTGTCCGTGACGACGTCCTTCTTGCGGCTGCGTATCCACAACGGCCATCCGGCCCATTCCACCTCGTCGCGGAGCAGGCGTCCGTTGGTGTGGCCGTAGAACGGCAGGACGGCGAGGTAGTCGTTCGTGCCGGACTTGGACCTCTGGCTGAAGAAGAACGGGAAGAACGTCCGGCGTTTGTCGATGTCGCCGGCCTGTTCCGCTCCTCCCGAAAGGCTCCAAAGCTGGCCGAGCTGCGCCCGCCACTCGGTGCCGGACTGGATCCGTGTGTAAAGCGGGTAGAGGACGTGCACGCTGTCTCGTTCGATCGAGGGATCCGTCATCCGCGTGAACAGCGGCGGCACTCCATAGGTCGAGACGCCGTCCGACTCCTGCGAAAACCAGAACGGAAGGAATCCCTCCTCGCGTTCCCCAAGATCGAGCGTCAGCCGGAAGCGGCTCCAAAGCGGTCCGAGATTGTCCCAGCCGGACTCGTCGGCCCGCGCCGAAGACACGAAAGCGGTCCAAAGGAGGACCGCGCTCGCAGCGACGAAACGGCTGGGACCACGAAACATATTTGCGGGCACGCTCAGTGAACACCCGCGCAGCGTCAAGCGGCGGAAGGAACTGCTTCCGCGGCCGTCTTCTTCTTCTTCCACGCGGCGATGAACATGCCGTTGCCCCCGAGGTCCTGGGGCCAGATCCAACGTTGCGTTGCGGCT
>JBBRDN010000055.1:0-21872 GCA_038203875.1 Verrucomicrobiota bacterium | reverse complement strand
GTGACGACGCCCGGAACGGAATGACCGGCATGGACGGAATAGGTGTCCATCATCCAGGCCATCGTCTGCTCGTTCGTGCCTAGGTCAGGCGCGGGAATGTCGATCTGCGGCCCGATGAACGGCACGAGCTCCTGCGTGAATCGCCGGGTGACACGCTCCAGTTCTCCGATCGAAAGCGTTCTCGGATCGCAGTTCACACCTCCCTTTGCACCCCCGTAGGGCAGGCCCGCCAGGGCGCATTTCCAACTCATCCACATGGCCAGCGCCGCGACTTCGCCGAGGCAGACGTCGGGATGATAACGCATGCCGCCCTTGGTCGGCCCCAAGGTGAGGTGATGCTGCACGCGGTAGCCGGAGAAGACGGTCACCGTGCCGTCGTCGCGCCGGATCGGCACAGCGACGGTCAGAGACCGTTTGGGATACTTCAGCCAAGCGCGTTCGTCGTGGGGGATATCGAGCCGGTCGGCCACGATGTCGAACTGCCGGCAGGCCATGTCGAAGATGGGATGTGAGTAGATCTCCATGATGAGGTATTTCCGGGTTGTTCTGCGCGCAACTTACCCATCCGGTGGGAAACGCCAACCAAGGTCTCACGCGCCGGGCGCGCCGGTTCACTAGCGCCAGCGCCCGTTGAACTCCTGCAGCGCGTCCAGCTGATAGGCGCGGTCGTTCGTAGCCGTGACGCTCCACTCGCCCTTCTGCCCGTCGAAATCGAAGACCCAGAGCGCGGCAAAAGTCACGCCGTCGCGTCCGAGTTTTTCCAGGCACCGGACGAACGCCGCCTTCGACTCTTCGCTCCTGGGCCCCGGCACCCCAAACTCTCCGACGAAAAGCGGCCTGTGCAATCGGCGCGCCGCAGCGACCGCCGCCGGGATGCGGGTGAAGTCGGCGGCGTCATAAGCACGCACCGTCAGGCTGTCGACCGGATCAGGATTGTCGCCCGCGAGCATCGTCTCGAACTGCTCGGGCGAATCCTTCTGCCAGCTCTTTTCCTTCATCTGATGCCACGCGGAGGAACGCGGAAACGCATTGCCGGAAAGGATCAACCGATGCGGATCGTGCCGGCGCACCTCTTCACCAAACGCCTTCAACACCGTGCGCAACGCGAGGTGCGTCATGTCATCCGCCGCCGACCGGTTGGCTGGCGTTCCCAGAGCCGGCACCACCGGCGGCCGGTGCTCGGCGGCGTTGGGAAGATCAGCGGGAAGATTGAACTCGTTGCCAAACTCCCAAGCCCATACCGCCACAGATCCCCGATACCGCGTGACGACGTTGCTGACGTAGCTCCGCATGAACGCATGCGTGCGGCTGGCCGGATCACCCCACTTCGAGACGGGTTCGCCCACCAGATCCGGCACGGTGGCGTGGAACCAGAAGAGCGACGGGATCAATCCGACTCCATGACGTTCCGCCGACTTTACGACGCCGTCCAAACGCCGGAAGAACTCCGTCCGGTTCGTCAGGAAGAGGCGCTGGTCGTTGGGCCAGTAGCCGCAGGCGGCAAAGCGGGCGAAGGGGATCTTCCGTTTGGCCAACTCGGCGAATCCCTCGTCGTAACCGGACCTGGGGTCAGTCCCAAGGGTTCGGTTGAAGGCGTCGTAGTAGTTCACGCCGTAGCCCTGGAAAGGCTGGCCGCGCAGGAGCAATCGACCATCGGGTGCCACGCTCAATCCATTGGTGGCAGCCGCCCGCGCCGACCCGCTGCTACCGGCGAGCATCAGCACGAGGACGAGGACGAGTTGGCGGCGAAGCGACATGGACTCAACACACAGGTGGACCGAAGCGCCGGCTCACTCCTTCGGCACATCGCCGAAATGGGCGCGCCATGAGTCGTAGGCGGCCGCGTCCTCCAGCATGGTGTCGATGGCGGCGGCGAGCGGTTCAATGCGCCAGATGCCGGAGAACACGGCGCGGTCGCCGATCACGCTATCGACGACGAACGCGGGGCGCTGGTCGATTTGAAGGGCGTCAAACTCAAGAGTCGTGTCGCGGACCGATTTCTCCACCTGCGGTGTCCGCGCGTGTGCGAGAAGGATGTCCTGGTCGATGCCGGAGGCCTTGGCGCCAACGGCGGCGGCAACCTCCCATCGCCCGACGAACTGGCCTTCGCGCACCGCCGCGTGGGCCAGGGCCAGGCGCACGACGTCGCCCTTCGCACCGAGATCACGCGCCGCGACCGCAACACAGTTCGGGGCGAGATACTCCTTCAGGCCGGGTTCCATCCATTCCGGGCGGAGCATGTAGGGCGACCGCGTGATCATGCCGCTCCGGCGGTAGAACCATTCCTCCTGCGCACGGCTGACGGGCAAGCCCGCTTGGCCGAGGATCGCGATCTTCCAGTCAAACTCCGCACGGCCGGCGAAACGTTGTTGAAGTTCCGCCCACGCGGGCTCGGCCCAATGACACCACGAGGAGACGACTTCGACAAAGTAGGTGACGCGAACGCTCATGGGCACAGGCTGGCAACGCTGTGACCCGTGTCGAGCCTGCAGCGCGAGCGGCGCGGACCAACGGGATCAGACCCCGTGCTGGCCGCCGCCGTCGTGGCCTTCGCCGTCCAGGTCGATGAGGATGTCGCGCGGTTCGGCGCCGTTGCTCGGGCCGACGATGCCTCGGTCCTCCAGTTCGTCCATGATGCGCGCGGCGCGGCCGTAGCCAAGCTTGAGGCGGCGTTGCAGGAGCGACGTGCTGGCCTTCTGCTCGCTGCGGATGACCTCGATGCACTTCTCGATGAGCTCCTCGTCCTCGTCGCTGGTTCCGCCGGAGGAGTCGGGATCGCGGACGGGCTTCTGGAGCTGCTTGTGGATCTCCACCTCGTAGCTGGGCTTGCCCTGCTTGGCGATGTGATCGACGACGTTCTGGAGTTCCTGATCGGTGATGAGCACGCCCTGGATGCGCGTGAGCTTCGCGGAACCGGGCGGCAGGTAGAGCATGTCGCCCTTGCCAAGAAGTTTGTCGGCGCCCATCTGGTCGAGAATGGTCCGCGAGTCGACGCGGCTGGCGACTTGAAAGGCGATGCGTGCCGGGATGTTCGCCTTGATGACGCCGGTGATGACGTCGACGGACGGGCGCTGGGTGGCGACGATGCAATGGATGCCGGCGGCGCGGGCCATCTGGGTGATGCGGGCGATGGCCATCTCGACATCGGCCGGGGCCACGAGCATGAGATCGGCGAGCTCGTCGATGATGACGACGATGTAGGAAAGCTTCTCGGGGATGACGATGTCCTCGTCGCGCGGCACGACGATCTCCTCGTCGAGCTCGACGGCGAATCCCTCGGAGCTGATCTCGACCTTCTCCTTCTTGCTGGTCAGCGGCAGCTCGAGTTCGACCGGTTTCGGGGGCGGGTTCTTGGGACGTTCGTTGAACGACTTGATGTTGCGGACGCCGACCTTGGCGAAGATCTGGTAACGCTTCTCCATCTCGTTCACGACCCAGCGCAGCGCGAGCACGACCTTCTTGGGATCGGTCACGACGGGGACGACGAGGTGCGGCAGCGCGTTGTATTGCTGCAGCTCGACGACCTTCGGATCGATCATCACGAATCGCAGCTGGTCTGGGCCAAATCGGTAGAGGAGCGACGCGATGATGGCGTTGATGCAGACGGATTTTCCCGAGCCCGTGCTGCCGGCGACGAGCATATGGGGCATCTCGGCGAGGTCGGAAATGATCGGGTGGCCGTAGACGTCCTTGCCGAGGGCGATGGGCAGGCGGGCCTTGGATTGGTTCCATTCGTCCGACTCCAGCAGGTCGCGCATGATGACCTTGGTCTTCACGGCGTTCGCGACCTCGATGCCGACGGAGGATTTGCCGGGCACGGGCGCGAGGATGTTGATGCGTTCGGCCTTGAGCGCGGCGGCGATGTTGTTCGAGAGCGCGGAGATCTTCTCCAGCTTTACGCCGGGCGCGGGATGCAGTTCATAGCGGGTGATGGTGGGCCCGCGCGTGATGTCGCCGAGCGCGACCTCGATGTCGAACTGCGCGAGCGTCTGCTGCATGAGGCGCGCGTTGGAGAGGAGCAACTCCTTCGGCTCCGAGGGAAGGATCGCTGGGTCCGGCTGGTTCAGAAATTCGACGGTCGGCAGCTGGTAGTTTCCGATGGTCGGAGCGGAGGCGACGGTGATGGGCTTAGGTTTCCTGGGCAGCGGCCTTGGCTTGGGAAAGGCCGCAGGCGCCACGGCAGAAGCGGTCGCGCCGGCGAGGGCCACGGCTCCGATGGCGGCAGGCTTTTCTTCCCACGGAGGCAGGTCCTTGGAGGCGTCGTCGTCGGCAAACATGGGTTCGACGGAGGCGGACTTGCTCTTCCCGGTGCCCAAGATGTCAGACGTCGAAGCGGCGGCGCGGACTTCGTTGGCGGGAATGACTTCGCCTTCCTCAAGCATTGGCTCGGGCTCGAGCGCCGGTTTCTTGGCACCGGGTTTGACCGGCTTGGTGACGGGCTGGCTGAGGTCCCGAATAGTCGGCTCGGGCACTGGTTGAAGGTCGGCACCGAGTCCACTGGGAGCAACGGCGAGGTCTTCCTTCGGCTGCGGTTTGACCGGAGCCTTGTCCTTCTGTTTGCCAACCTGCTTCTCGAGGTCCTTGGCCTGGCGTTCGAGATCCCGGCGGCGGCGTTCGAGATCACGCTCTTCCGGCGGCGCATTCGGATCGATGGCGCGGCGCTCGGACAGTGAACGGATCCATTCGCCGAGGCGGAAATTGGTCAGGTAAAGCAGGCTGATCACGTAGACGGCGGCGAGAAGGATCGTCGCGCCGGCCTTGCCGATGTTGCTGAGTATCCAGCGCCAGAGGATGTGCCCGAGAAAACCGCCGGCATCCGGCGCGGACATGTGTTCACGCAGGCGGGCCAGAGCGGCAAGGTCGCCATTGAACACCGAGAAGATCCCGGCGACGGAAGCGATGACGACAAGCATCCACGGCCAGCGGCGTTGCAGGAACGCGATGCGGCGGATGAAACAGCCGGCGCCCGCGATCAACCCAAAGACGGGCAGCAGGTAGGCCGAAGCGCCGAACACCTGGAACGCACCGTAGGCCAGCCAGGCGCCGAAAGGCCCGATGATGTTGTGCGGCGCGGCGCTGGGCGGAACGCGGGTGGCGGAAAGGTCGGAGCGGTCGTGCGACAGAAGCGCGACGAGCAGCAACAAGCCGACGGCCACGAGGACGATCCCGACGATGTCGTGCTTGCTGTGTTCTTCGGCTGGGGCAACGGACTTCTCTTCACCACGAGGCATGACGCCAGCCTAGGAGTGGCCGGGGGAGGGTCAAAGTGAAAGTGGCCCGCAACACGAATGCCGCGGGCCACTCAAAGGAAAACCGTCCAGCTCAGAAGCTGAAGCCCACGCCGGCGGTGATGCCGATGGCGCTTTCGAGGCCGATCCGCCCCTGTCGTCCCAACGCGTCGATCTTAAACGTGCCGAGATACTGGTATTGCAGGCCTGCGAAGACCGACCACTCGGGGCTGATGTTCCAATTGAGCTTGGTGTCGACGTAGAAGCCCGACTTCCAGTCGGCGCGATCGACCTTGCCCGAGACGACCGCCTGCGGAACGCCGGCGACGGAAACCTGCTCGGCAAAGGAGAACGAACCGTCGACGTGGACGGCGGACAGGCCGAAGCCCATGCCCAGGCTCAGCTTCCGGGTGAGCGGAATCTCGATCCAGGGTCCGACCCGGAACCCGATCATCGTGGCGTCGATGTCTCCGGCGAACTGCGACGTGGCCGCCTGCGTGACGGTCGCACGCGTCGGGCTGTCGGAGAGCACCGGGCCAGGTCCCGCGAATGTCCCGGCATAGGGAGCAAGCGGCGGCGTGACCCCATTGAGCGCGAAGCGGTCGGTCTGGACGGTGTAGGATCCGGCCGCGAGGGAACTGCCGCTGCCGTTGATCTGGTTCCAGCCGGCGAAGATGTCGATGCCCGCGCGGGCTTCGCGGCGGCCGACGTCGAAACGCCGGATTTCCCACGACCAGCCGACTTCGCCGCCGTAGCTGAGATCGGTGTCGAGGTCGGTCGTGGAGCCGTCGCGCGGACCGATGGTCCGATGCTGCTCGATGGCGCCACCGACGACCTCGGAGGCGTTGTTGTAGGCCCAGTTCCACGTCTTGCCTCCCGCGTTGCCGGAGATGTCGAGAAGCACGTCGCCGTCGTCGTAGATGCGGTCCAGCCCGCCGCCGGTCGCCGGACCCGTGCGGTCGGGCGAACTGGGATGGGAGACCTTGGCGGAGACGTTGAAGAAGAAGCGTGTGTTGACCGAGATCCTGTGGGTGGCCGGTGTGGGCGCATCCGTGTAGTCGGCGGCGCCGAGCGTTCCGCAACCGACGAGGCCGAGGGCGAGGAACGAAAGGCGGGAAATGGAGCGGCTGTTCATGGGTGAATCAGTAGGGAAGTGTCGGGTTGCGGTGCGGTCACTGCGGCGTGATGACGCGGTAGAAGCGGGTGCCGTTGGTCGGGGGCGAAGCGGTTCGCGGCGGGCCGTTGTCGGTCCATTGGACGCGGTAGCCGCTGCCGATGAGGCCGGGGAACGACGTGGCCCAGTTGGAAGAGCCCGGGTCCGAGGTGTATTGCACGTAGTAGGCCCGGTTCGACGAGGTGAGAAACTCGACGAGGAAGACGCCGTTGGTGAACAACGCCCGGTCGACGGTGAGGGCGGTGAAATTCGTGACGGCCGGAAGAGTGCCGGTGCCGAAGACCACGCTGATGATCGGGTTGGGAACAGTGACGCGGTCAGAAACGTAATACTCCAGGGTCAGCAGGGTGGAAGACGACGCGCCGAGCGGCCCGAACTCGATGAAGGGAACGCCGCCTTCACTGCCGGTGGCGTTGTAGAGCCGCATCGGATTGCCCTTGGTGTCGTTGGTCAACCCGCTGGCGTAGATGCGGGCCGACGAGACCACGGTCGCGGAGGGATTGTAGACCTCGACGCTCTGCTGGTAGAGGCCCGATTGGGCCAGCACGTTGGACCCGACGATCGTGGGCGGCGCGTAGGGCACGATCACCCAGCCGGTGGCAAGGACGTTGGTCCCCGCGAGCAGGCTCTGGGCGCGGGGCGAATTCGTGAACGCCAGATTCATCAAGTAGGAAGGGACGATCGAACTGGAATTGAACGTGATGTTCACCAGCGGACCTTCACCGGCGACGGCCGTGATGTTGGTGTCCAGTTCGACACGGAGTCCGAGGATCCCGGAGTTCGCCGCGGAGACGTCGCGAATGACATTCGTCGCGGCCGAGCCGGGCGGGATGGTGACGGTGACGCCGTTGATGAAGAAGCCACGGTAGGCGAGCGTGAAGTCGACGCTGGACTCGCCACCGAGACCGCGCAGCAGCACCGGCGTCAACAGGCTCGAACCCGAAGCGGGAGTGATGCCGGGGATCCGGACTTCACGGTTGGTCACGGCGGAAACCGATACGGCGGCGAACACACTGGAGGTCGCGCCGTAGGCGTTGGTCACGACAACATTGTAGAAGCCGGCCTGGCCGGCGGTCATCGACAGGATGTTCAACACGGGGTTGGTCTCACCAACGATGTTCGTCCCGTTGAAATTCCACTGGTAGTAGAGCGGCGTCGTGCCCGAACCAATCCCGGCCAGACTGAGGATTCCTCCGGCGAGGAGGTTGGTGCCGACCGGCTGCAATGCGATGGACGGAGCCACCGGTCCGGACGTGACGAGGATCGTGGTGGAGGCGGAGACGGTGCCCGCCGGGTTGGATGCACGGAAGGTGACCGTGCCGGGAACGTTGGTGGAAAGCCCGCCGATCAGACCGCCTTCCGAGACCAGGCTGGGCAGCGACAATTGCGAGAGGCCGATACCCGTCGACGACTGGATGAGGTTGCCGTTGATGAACCACTCCATCGTCAACGAGGTGGTCGCGTCCGCAGTGGCCGAGAAGCTGGCGGAGCCGCTGGCCGGAACACTCACGCTGGCCGGACCTTTGACCAGGGTGGGAGGGAGAATGACCGTGAGCTGGGCGACCGCGCTCGTCACGGAACCGAATGCGTTGCTGCCGATGATCGAATACCCTCCACCATTGGAAACATTCGTTACGGCAACCGTCAGCGTCGAGTTGGTCTGGAAGAAGAAGTTCGTTCCATTGAAGACGGGAGGCAGGTCCACGCCGTTTTTCAACCACCGGTAGCCCAACTGGCCGCCGTCGATGACAGCCGCGAAGACCGCTGTGCCGCCGATGGCGACTGCCCGGCTGACCGGATTGCTCACGATGGTCGGGGCGCGCAGGACCGTGATGCTGGCGATCGCCGAACCGACGGCGCCATTGGAGTTGTCGAGCCGCAGGAGATACGCGGCGCTGTCCTGGATGTTGCTCAGGATGAGAGTCGCGTTGGTGGCGCCGGGGATGTTTTCGAAAGTCGGGGAGACGACGATGTTCGTCTTGCCACGCCACTGGAGCTTGATCGGTCCCGAACCAAAGCCCGCCACGGTGAGGAAGACGGTCGAGCCCTGGCCCACGACCCGGTTTGTCGGGCTATAGGTCACCGTCGGCACGGAGAAGCTTGGCGCGGTCTGGACCTGGATGAGCCCTGCGGGCGCGCTCGTGACGGCGCCGGAGGAGTTTGTGAGGATGCAGTAGTAAACTCCAACGGCGTTGGTCGTGACCGTGTTGATGAAGACGACGTTGGAGTTTCCGCCGGTCGATCCCGCCGGAAGCGCGGCGCCGTCGAGACGGACCCAGCGGTAGGAAATCGGAAGAGTCGGGCTCGTCGCCTGAACCGAAAATGGCAGGGCCTGCGACTGCCCCACGACGATGCCTTGGGGCTGCGAGGTGATCTGGATGTTCGCGGCGGCGTTGGCAGTGACGGCAGCAAGCAGTCCGGCGACCAAGGTGAGGAGGGTTCGGATATTCATGATGGGCAGAGGCATGGGCCGGTCCCGGACCAGTCCAGGCAATGAGGTGTCTTGGAGCGCTGATAAGTCCCGGAAACCAGACTGCGATAACAACCCCACCACCCCGAAGCAATGGGGAACTTTCCCCGAGCCGCTTACTGCGCAGCAAGTTCGTCGTTCTTGAAACAAAACGGGTGCACGGTGTGTCCGCTATTCCAGCAGGCAGAAGACCGCGGACGAATCCTTGTAACTTGGAGACGATTCTCCGTCAGTAAGGGGCACAGGCCGAACTCGGGAAACCAATACCATGAACGCCAAACCAATCCTCGCCGCTTCGCTGATCCTCAACGCCGCCCTCGCCGCCGCCTTGATGATGCGACCGGGCCACCCTCCGGCAAGCCAATCAACGGCCGAGCCGGCCAAGCCCGCCGGCAACACCTCGTTCACACCGGCTCCCGGCAAAGGATCCGTCACGACGACGACCACCAATACGATCGTCCGCACCTTCAACTGGGAGTCCGTCGAGTCCGCCGACTACCGCCAATACATCGCCAACCTCCGCAGCGTCGGCTGCCCGGATAAAACCATTCGCGACATCATTCTCGCCGACGTGACCGAGCTCTATGACCAGAAGAAAAAGCTCATCCGCGCCGGCGGGAAGAAGTTCGAGTATTGGAAGCCCGGCATGACGGCGATGATGATGGGCGGAGGCGACCCGGAATCCACAGCCAAGCTGAAGGCCATCGACGACGAACGCGACAAGGTCCTCCGCGACCTCGGCATCGAACCCGATCACAAAACCCAATCCGCCGGTCTCGTCGGCCAGATCGACAACATCTTCAGCTTCCTGCCCGACGAGAAGCGCGGAGCCGTCATGAAGATCATGACCGACATGCAGACCAAAATGGCCAAGACGATGGAGAATGGCCAACCCGACATGACCGAAATGGCCAAGGTCCAGAAGGAGATGGAGAAGTCCATCAAAGCCGTGCTCACCCCCGAGGAAGCGCTCGACTTCGACCTGCGGCTGTCCAACACGGCGACCATGATGAGGATGCAGTCCGCCGGATATGAACCGGACGAGAAGGAATTCCTGGCGGTCTTCAAGCTCAAGAAATCCTTCGACGACGAATTCAGCATGATGGTCCAACCCGGCGATCTCCCCAAGGACGAGCAGGAGAAACGCGCGGCCGCCGACAAGAAGCTCAAGGAAGAGATCAAGGCCACTCTCGGCGACCAGCGCTACGCGGAATACGAACGCGCCCAGGACTACAACTTCCAGGCGATGCTCAATGCCGCCAAGAAGTCCGACCTCGGCGTAGCCGAAGCCTCGCAGGTCTACGAGATGAAGAAGCTGGCCGAGCAGAAGGCCTCGGAATTGCGCTCGAACGCGAAGCTCTCAAACGAAGACAGGACCGCCGCGCTTCAAGCGATCCGCACCGAGACCGAACGCTCGATGCAGCAGACGCTCGGGGAAAAAGGGTGGCAGTCCTACAACAAGCAGCAGAACACCTGGTGGCTGAAAGGGGTCAGCCCCGATCCGACTCCGGCCCCGCCGCAACCCGTGCCGACAAAGTAGACGCCTAGACCGCTTCGCCCGGCTCTTCGGACAACGGCGCTTTCGTAACCTCGTCGAGGTGCTCGCGCTGTTTGAGGAACAGGTAGACCACGCCGCCCGCGAGGCTCCAGATCAGGCTCCCGGCGAAGGCCAGCAACGACAGCGCCAGTGCCAGCGTCGCCGGGGCGCCGATCTCCGGCACAGTCAGCAGCATCACGAAAAGGTTTTCCCGAACGCCGAGGCCGCTCGGCGTAATCGGCAAGGCCGATATGCAGATGACCATCGGCACCATTACGAAAAGAGCCGCGGACGGAATCTCCAGCCCAAGGCCCTTCGCCACGGCCATGAACTGGAAGACGCACACGGCGTTCAATGCCATCGACACCCCAAGGGTCTTCAGCAGGAAGCCCCGTGACTTGCCGAACCCGCGGCAGGCATCGAGCGATTTCTCCAGCGCCTCGCCCTTCGGCAACCGGCGGAGAAACGGCCGCGCGCGCGGCAGCTTCCGCGAAAGGCCGCTCCAGAAGCCCACGCCGAGGACCACCGACGCTCCGACCAGCATGGCCAGGATCACGCCGCAGACCGCCTCCATCGTCTCGTGCTGCCGGATCAACGCGAGGTTCGGGATCATCATGATCCCGGCAAACAGGAGCATGGCCCAGAGACCCACGATCCGGTCGACGAACACGGTGACGACGGCCTCGGTCTTCTTGTGGTGGGTTTCGCGCGCGGCGTAGAGCGCCTTGATCAGGTCGCCGCCGGTGGAGCCGAGAAGGAAGGAGTTGAAGAAGTGCGCCACCAAAGTGATTCCGGCGGCACGGCGAAAGGTCAGGTTGAGACCCTGCACCGCCATCACCATCCGCCACCTGGCCACGCCGAGGACCAGTGTCAGCCCCATCCATCCGAGCGATTCCACAAACGCCACCGGCTTGATCAAGCTTACGGTCTTCCAAAGTTCGCCCGGACCGTGGGTCCAACTCCAACGCCACTGGTCCATCCGCGAAAGCTGGCTCCATTCGAACCCGGATTCCTTCGCCGCGAGTTTGCCCTCGTTCTGGAAGATCGCGTGGAAGATCCACACCATGAGCAGCGCGCAGATCAGCAGTCGCCCAAGCAGGCCCCAGCCTGGACGTTTGGCGCTCACTCGCCCCAGGTCTCCTTCATGAACGCCGCGCCCTTCAAGACGTCTTCGGGAGTCAGGCTGGGGCTGAACTCCAAAACCTTGATGTGCTCCGGCCGGACCATCGGGCGGAGCGACGCCCAGTTGATGCAACCGCTGCCGGGCCGTCGATGGTCGCGTCCCGGATACTCCACATCGTGGATGTGGAAGCCGGCGAGCCTGTCCGCCATGCCGGCAAGGTGGAATTCATGGCTGATCAGGCCGAGGTGTTCCTTGATCTGGGCGTGGCCGCAGTCGTGCCAGTAACGGACGACATCGGCGGGAAACAGATCGAGCCATTGGCTAAACTCGGTCTCGAAAGGAATCTCCTCGCAGGCCTCGCGGTTCTCGATGCCGAGCATCACGCCCGCTTCGCCGGCCTTCTCGGCCAGACGACGGAGCATGTCGAGCGAGAGCTTCACCGCCATGTCCTTCTTCTGCTCGCGCTTCTCGATCATCTCGCCGCAGATCTTCTCATACTTGGGGGTCTCGCGTTTTCCGTCGCCTACCATGTCCACGAGCTTGTCGGTGTATTCCTTCATTTCCACGTCGCCCATGTGCAGGACGACAAGCCGGGCGCCGACGCGCTGGGCCAGCTCGATGGTCTTGAGGGAATGTTTGTAGGCGCTCTCGCGTTCGCGCGGATCGGGCGAGCTGAACTTGAAAATGTTCGGCGCGGCGTGGTTCACGCCCATCGGCAGCGGACAGAAATTGTGCAGCGTGGAGATGCGGATCTCCCCGGCGTCGACGGCCTCCAGGATGCCCGGCAGCAGGCTGACGCGGATGCCGTGGCTCAATTCGGAAAACTGGAATCCCAGGTCGCGGATCTCGCGCAGCATGGCCCGGCCATCGGTGTGGCGGTGCGAGTTCCAGCAGGTTGAAAGCGAATACATTTTAATGGTGGCCCGTTTTCACGGCTCTCCCCGGCCGACTCCGGCTGCGGCATCCGGGAAACACAAAAGGCCGGGTGCGGCGATTGGACCACACCCGGCCTTCGAGGTTCAAAGGGGAATTACTGATCGGCGTAGCGGGCGGACAGCATGGCGCTGAACTTGGCCACCTTCATCTTGCGACGACGGCGTTCGCTGGGCTTCTCGTAGGTCCGTTTGGCACGGACATCCTTCAAGGTTCCTTCGCGGTCGAGTCTCTTCTTCAACCGGCGCAGGGCCTTGTCTACTGGTTCGCCTTTCTTGAGTTTAATCTCAGTCACTTTGTATTCACTCCTTCCTGGATTCCCCGGACGGCACAACGGCCGATCAGGACTTTGGAATCGGAGGGCGCAGAATAGGGGGGAAAGGGGTCGTGTCAACGCGGGCTTTCGGCGAATCACGGGCTTTCCGCTCCTTCTCGCCCATGTTCTCCTCCTCCTTCTCGGCGGCCGAATCCCACGGGGACCGGGAACGAGAGCGAGGCCGAGAACGAGGGCGCAGAGCAGCCGTCAAAACTCCGCCGCATTCGGCGGCATTCCCCCGCCCTTCCCCACCTTCTCCCGGTTCCACGCCACCAATTCAGCATAGGCCACACCCTTACCACCGAAGATGTCCAGGGCCGACCCGATCGTCAGATCCACCCGGCCGCGCCCGGCCTGTTCGACGGCGATCAGGTCGCTGATCGACCGGGCACCGCCCGCATAGGTCGTCGGGATGGGGCTGTATTCGCCGAGCAACCCGACCAAGTCCATGTCCACCCCGGCGCACAGGCCCTCGACGTCGGCGGCGTGGATGAGGAATTCGGCGCAGCTTTTGGCCAAGGTCTGGAGCGTCTTGGGATCGACCTTCAGCTCCGTGAACTTCTGCCAACGATCCGTCACCACGAAGTAGGCGTGGCCCTTCCGGCGGCAGCTCAGGTCGAGGACCAGCCGTTCCTTGCCGACGATCTTCACCAGCTCGGCCAGCCGTTCCTGGTCCAACCGGCCGTCGCGGAAGACCCACGATGTCACGATGACGTGCGACGCGCCGGCATCGAGCCACCCCGTCGCGTTCGCTGCGTTCACGCCGCCGCCGAGGTGCATTCCGCCGGGGAACGCGGCCAACGCGGCCTTGGCTTCGGCTTCGTTGCCGCTGCCGAGCTGGATGACGTGGCCGCCGCGCAAGTTGTCGCGGCGATACAGCTCGGCATACCAGGCGGCGGGCTTTTCGGAGACGAAGTTGGTGCGCAGCCCGGCGCCGCTGTCCGTCAGCGAACCGCCGACGATCTGCTTCACCTTGCCGTCATGGAGATCAATGCAGGGGCGGAACATGTTGTTTAACCGCAGAAAACGCGGAAGACGCAGAATGCTCAGCGATGTTTTTCAAGCAGGCTGCGTTCAAGGAAGTAGTGGTTTGTGCCGGTGCCGAGATGGAGACCGTCATCCTTCCACTCGATCTGTCCCCAACGTTCGACAGCTTCGTTTGCGGTGGCGACCCGGCCCAGTTCACCACAGTCGTGGAGGTATTCCATGAATGGACCGCTGCGATCCACATGGACCTTGGCTCGAACTGAGAAGCCTTCTTCCAACGGAACCAAGAAAACATGCGCGCCATAGGGAGCAGTGTTCGCGAGCGGCTTTCGCCATTCGAACGCGACCATTCTCTCGACTGTCTTACCCGCAGAATTCACCCCTGCCAGCCAACCGGCCAACACTCCAAGAACGAGGGCAGCCACAGGCGCAGCAAAGCGGTTAATGGGTGCGTTTAGTTTCATCGAATGTTCTGCGTGCTCCGCGTTTTCTGCGGTTCAATTCAGTTTGCTTCGTTCACCCGATGAACGAGCAGATGTATTCGGCGATGCCGGAGGAGACTTCGATGTCGAAGCCGGACTTGGCCGGGACTTCGAAGGCGGTGCCGGCAGGGTAGATCTTCACCTCGGTCTGACCGTCGAGCTTCACGGCGCAACTCCCGGCCACGATCTCCATGATCTCGGCCTTGTCGGTGCCGAAGTGGAACTTGCCGGGGTAGATCAGGCCGAGGGTCTTCTTGGAGCCGTCAGGGAACAGGATGGAGTGGCTGACGACCTTGCCGTCGAAGTAGACGTTGGCCTTCGTGACGGCGGTGACGCCGGAAAACTGGGTCGGGATGGTTGCCATTAGGCCGCGAGTTTCCCGAACCCGCCCGCCGGGTCAAGGAACAGGTAGGACGGAGCTGCTGTTCCACCTTCCATTTCGCAGCCCACCCAGGTCCGGCAGCGTCCTTATCTGGATTCTGAATCTTCGTCCTAATGAGACTAAGAGAACGAGTAGGAGCAGGATTAGGACAACGCCACCCGCCCGCCATCTGGACATCCGACCGGCCGCCTTCCATCCTTACAGGGTCATGTCGCTGAAGCCGCTGGTCATCGCCGGTCGTGAGTTTTCGTCCCGCCTGTTCCTTGGAACGGGCAAGTTTCCGTCGCCCGAATCCATGCGCGACGCGCTCGCGGCCAGCGGCACCCAGATGGTCACGGTGGCGCTGCGCCGTGCGGACCTGAGCGGCAAGAAGGATCCGTTCGCCAACATCCTGGAGTTCGTTGATCCGGCGAAATACCTCGTCCTGCCCAACACCTCCGGCGCGATGAACGCCGAGGAAGCCGTCCGCCTTGCGCGCCTCGCCGCCGCCGCCGGGTTGCCGAAGTGGGTCAAGCTGGAGATCCATCCCGACCCGCGCTACCTGCTACCCGATCCGGTGGAGACGTTGAAGGCGGCCGAGATTCTTGTGAAGGAAGGTTTCGTCGTGCTGCCCTACATCAACGCCGATCCCGTGCTCGCCAAACGCCTGCAGGACGTCGGCACCGCCACGGTCATGCCGCTCGGATCACCGATCGGTTCCAATCGCGGCCTCGAAACGCGCGGCCAACTCCGCATCATCATCGAGCAGGCCACCGTTCCCGTGGTGATCGACGCCGGTATCGGCGCGCCCAGCCACGCGGCCGAAGCGATGGAACTCGGGGCCGACGCCGTGCTGGTCAACACCGCCATCGCCATCGCGCCCGACGCGAACCGCATGGCCCGCGCCTTCAAGATGGCCGTCGAAGCCGGCCGCGACGCCTACGAACTCGGCCTCGGCGCGCAGCTCGACTCCGCCAGCGCTACCAGCCCGCTAACGGCCTTTCTCAACTGAGCCGACTCCTTTCCCATGAGCCATCCGACTCTGTCCCTGAACCGTGTCAAAGACCTGCTGAAAAAGCTCAACTCCGCGCGCATCCTCGTCGTCGGCGACGTGATGCTCGACCAGTTCGTCTGGGGCCGCGTCTCGCGCATCTCGCCCGAGGCGCCCGTGCCCGTCGTCGATTTCGAACGCGAGAGCTACATGCCCGGCGGCGCGGCCAACGTGGCCCGCAACCTCGCCGAGTTGAAGACGCCGGTGGAGCTCTTCGGCGCCGTGGGCAAGGACGAGACCGCGCACAAGTTTCAGAAGCTCCTCACCGAACAGGCAATCGGCGCCGCCGGTTTGCTCGCCATCTCCGGCCGCAACACCTCCATCAAGACACGCATCGTCGCGCAGCAGCAGCAGGTCGTCCGGCTTGATCGCGAGACCCGCGCCGACCTCACGCTCAAGGAAACCTCCCGCCTGCTCGCCACCATCGAGGCCGCCCTGCCTAAGACCGACGCCATCATCATCGGCGACTACGGCAAGGGCGTTGTCACCCAACCGCTGCTCGACGGATTGAAGGCCATGACGAAGCCGCGCGGCGTCTGGGTCAGCCTCGATCCGAAGCCGATCCACAAGGTCGACATCTCCGGCCTTTCGCTGCTCACGCCGAACCGCAAGGAAGCCTTCGAGCTGGCCCGCGTGTCCGACGACAAACGCTCCAAGAATCCGCTGGAGGACGCCGCGCTCATGGCGGTCGTGGAGAAGATCCTCGGCGACTTCTCGCCGGCGTTGCTGCTGATCACGCTGGGTGAACAAGGCATGCTCCTTTGCCGCCGCGACGAGAAGCCGTTCCACATCCCGACCGTCGCGCAGGAAGTCTTCGACGTGTCCGGCGCGGGCGACACCGTCATCGCCACCTTCACCGCCGCCATCGCGGTCGGCGCGTCGTCCATCGAGGCCGCCATCTTCTCCAATCACGCCGCCGGCGTGGTCGTCGGCAAGATCGGCACCGCGACCGTCACGCCCGAGGAACTGCTGGCGAGCTTCCAGAAATAGGCGAAAACAAATGAGAGAGTGAGGGGTTGAAAGGTCGTGCCTTGGAAGAAAGTCATCATTGGTTTGTCATCAGTTGGGATCATTGTGGCCGCGGCATTGCCGCTGTTTGTGCGTGTTGATGTGGCCTCTTACAGTAGCTGCATCGCCAACCTGAAGCAGATCCAAGGAGCCATCGAGCAGTGGGCGCTGGAGAACAAGATCACCAACGCGACGCACCGCGTCACCGTGACCGACATCTCCGGCAGCCCGACCAACTACATCCGGGAGCTCATCAACAAAGAGCTGAAATGCCCGGCGGGAGGGACGTATTCTTTGACGACTGTCGGCGAGGCTCCGCGTTGCTCCGTCGCCGGGCATACGCTCTGAACACTCCGCTTCCAACCTCCGGACATCGCTGCCGCGCCGCATGGTGGATCTCCGTAGTGGCGCATCCATTCGTGCTAGTGCCAGCGGGCATACTGCTTGTCTCCATCGATCGCGTGGGTGCCGGGCGCGCTCTCGGATTCGTCGCGGCCGTTCTTCTTCTGACCATCGTGCCGATGGCCTTCTACATCCGGCGTCGGTTGCTGGCCGGCCGGTTCTCCGACCATGACGTGTCACGGCAGAAGGATCGGCCCGAGCTGTTCCTCTTCGGGCTTGGCTTGATGCTGGTTTCGCTCGCGGTCTTCTGGCTGACGCCGGGTCTGCGGTTCCTCTTCCCGGGAACGCTGGCGGTGACGGGCATGATTCTCACGGCGGCATTGATCAATCTCTGGGACAAGGTCTCGCTGCACTCCGCCTTCGCCGCCTACGTCGCGGTCTTCGTGGCGATGCAGAGTCCGTGGCTGAGTGCGGCCGGAGTGGTGGTTGCACTGGCGGTGGGCTGGTCGCGTGTGGTGCTCGGACGACACACGCGGCGTCAGGTAGCGTTGGGGCTGTTGCTGGGAACGATGACTGGAGCCGGTCTGCTGCTGGCGTTGAAACAGTGAGTGTCGGAAACGCCCGCTGGGGCTTTGCATGTGCCGGGCTTCGCGGTTCAATTCAGCCGGATGAACGAACGCATCACACCGGCCGACATCGTCGCGATGAAGCGGCGCGGACAGAAGATCCCGTCGCTCACGGCCTACGATTACCCGATGACGAAGCTTCTGGATGAAGCGGGCGTGCCCTTGATCCTCGTCGGCGATTCGCTCGGCATGGTGGTGCTCGGTTATCCCGACACGACCCACGTGACGATGGACGAGATGGTCCACCACGTCCGCGCCGCCGCCCGGGCCAAACCGCGCGCACTCTTGGCGGCGGATCTGCCGTATGAATCCTATTCCACGCCGGAGATCGCCGTGGCCAATGCGCGGCGACTGGTGGAGGCGGGAGCGGATGCGGTGAAGGCCGAAGGCGGACGCTCCATTGCGCCGCAAGTGGAGGCGATTCGCGCGGCGGCCATTCCGTTCTTCGGGCACTTGGGAATGCTCCCCCAGCATGTCCTCGAAGAAGGCGGCTACCGCATCAAGGGCCGCAGCGAGGACCAACGCCAGGCGTTGCTGGCGGATGCGCTCGCGCTGGAAGAGGCGGGCGCGTTCGCCATCGTGCTGGAGTTGGTCACGCCGACGGTGGCGCTCGAAGTATCGAAGTCGATTTTCATCCCGACCATCGGCATCGGCTCGGGGCCGGATTGCGACGGGCAGATCCTCGTCACACCGGATCTCGTGGGAGGATTCCCGTGGTTCACGCCCAAGTTCGCCAAGCCGCGAGCTGCGGTTGGTAAGGAGATCCAGCGCGCCGTGGGTGAATGGATGGCGGGCATGACTTCACGGCCTCAGTAGGGTGGCGCAGGTCTCCGGCCTGCACGTTCCGGGCGTCGCGCCCGGAACAGTTTGTGGCATCCGCCCGAATCCATGATTGCGGGACAGCCAGCGCGCCCACCTCACGGATGTCCCAACGCTCCGGCTTATTGGTCATCGATACTCCGCGAGCAGCCGCTACCACGCTTTCCGGCGTGACGCCGGAAAGAGCAGGCCGGAGGCCTGCGCCACCCGCCTATTTGCGCGCGCTCCATCGCTGGCCGTTTTTCAGGACGACGTGGGGCTGCTTCAGCTCATGGCACGTCGCCAC
The DNA here is from genome assembly GCA_038203875.1 of Verrucomicrobiota bacterium. GTDB lineage: Bacteria > Verrucomicrobiota > Verrucomicrobiia > Limisphaerales > CANJSG01 > CANJSG01. Next base: position 3,129 of record JBBRDN010000055.1, on the reverse strand, counting down.
TAACTCGTCGGGCGTGACGGTGTTGAAGGTGAACAGGTCGTAGTGACAGGGAATCACCAGGCCGGCGCCGATGTCCTTGGCAAGTTGCGCAGCTTCCCGGCCCCAGAGATTTCCGGAGACACGGCGCTCCGGCGCGCGGCCGTTGATGGGTAGGAACGCCACGTCTATCTGAAACGGGCGGAGCAGTTCAGCCATGCCTTCGAAGGGAACGGTGTCGCCCGAGTGGTAAAGCGTCCAGGGGCCGACCTTCACGACGAACCCGAGGTAGATGTGGCGGCCGAGCTTGTCGGTATCGAGGGCCTCGTGGGCGGCCGGGATGGCGTGGAACTCGAAGGGGCTGACTACAGAACTGATCGTGGCCTTCGGCGGGGTTGTAGGCCCGGTCCCCTGACCGGGCGGGGCGTCGAGGCCGATGATGCGGTCGTCGGGCAGACCCGAGCGTTCGCGAACAGTTGTCCGATTGGCCTCGGGGCAAACCATGACCAGATGTGGGTTGGCCTTCGCCAAGGGCTGGAGCGTCTCCGGATCGAGATGGTCGGTGTGGTTGTGGCTGGAGGTGACGACGTCGATGAAGTCGAGGCGCTCCGGAGCGACAACCAACTCGGTCATGCGGATGTGCGGCTTGTCGGTTGCGGCATACTTGCGCGTCAACGAGTCGGATAGATACGGATCGAAGAGCAGATGCCGGCCGGCCCACTGGATCAGAAAGCCCGATTGACCGAGCCACCAGACGTGGAGTTTGTCGGCCTCGGCTCGCGCGGTCGCAATGTCGGAGAGGAGGGCGGCGTCATTCTGGAAGGCGGGGATCATTGGCCGAAACCCAGTTCCTTGCGCACCAGCTTCGCCCCGTCGCACATGGCCTTCAGCTTCCGCTTCGCGGCCCACCGGGCGGTCTGGCTCAGGCCGCAGTCGGGCGCGAAGACGAGGCGGTCGGCCGGGGCGAATTCGAGGCAGCGCTTCACGCGGCGGACGACATCGTCGGTCGTCTCGATGTAGTAGCTCTTCACGTCGATGATGCCCACGGCCACGTCGCAGCGTTTCGCGATCTGGCCGATGAGTTCCAGTTCGGCGAACTCGCGGCTGGCCATCTCCACGTGCATCTCGTCGCACTTGAAGTCGAGGAACGCGGGGAACATCGGCGCGATCTGGCGCGGGCCGACGGCGCGGGCCTTGTAGTTGCCGAAGCACAGGTGAGTGCAGACCCGCGTGCGGCCGAAGACGGTTCCGACGGTGCGGTTGAAGATGTCGACGAAGCGCCACGGATCCTCCTTGTAGGCGTAGCAGCTCATGCTGGGCTCATCGACGCTGATTTCGGTGCAGCCGGCGGCCACGAGGTCTTCGAGTTCCTTGCGCACGATCGGCAGCAGCGCCTCGGTCAAAGCCCAGCGATCCGTGTAGCCGAGCGCGGCGTTCGGGAGAAGGCGGCCGGACAAGGTGTAAGGACCGGGCACCGACGCCTTCAGCGTGGGGAATGACGAATGACCAGCGCCCAAGGCCGCGGAGATCCGCTGGAGGCGCTTGAACTCGTCGACGGCGCCGAGGCCGCGCGGAGCGGTGAGCGGCGCGACGACCTTGTGTTTGCCGCGTTGATCATGCGCGGGCGGGCCGAAGAGCCGCGGAGGCGCGGATTCGAGATCGATGCCCTGGATGTAGCCGTAGAAGGAGAGGTTGAAGTCGAGCCGCGTCTGCTCGCCATCGGTCACGACATCGAGACCGGCGGCGAGCTGGTCGTGCAACGCAGCAACAACAGCGTCGTCCTGCAGCTCCGCCAAGTCGTCAGGTCCAAAACGGTTCAACTGGTTCGACGCGAGTTCGAGCCATCCGGGAAAGGGATAGCTGCCGATGACCGAGGTGCGGAGGGGATTGTGGGAAGGCATGAGGGATGAGGGATGAATTATGCGCCGTTACTTCGGGAACTCTTGATGATCGCGGAGAAGATGGCCATGAGCTCGTCCGCTTCGGCCATCAGGAGACGAAGTTTGGCGGCGGCAACGGTTCCGCTGTCGCTAAGAAGCTCGAACCACAGAATCGCCTCCTCCAGCTCCTTCTGGGAATCGCCCATCTTTGAAATGAACTCGGCTTTTGAACGCGCGCGGTAGGCCTCGCGGTAGTTGGGTGCAACCGACGTAGCGGAACGAAATACCTGGTCGCCAAGAATTCGCCCGGCCCGATTGGAAGGGAGCTTTTCGCAGAGCTTGATAACCCGGAGAGCGAACGCCTTCGTCCTCAATCGCAGGTCTTGGCGCGGTATTTCATCACTCATACCTCATCCTTCATCCCTCGATCAAAGGCCGATGTTTTCGTAGAGCTTCGCCAGGCGACGAGCGTGTTCGTCGTAGGCGGCCTCGAAGAGTTCGGTGGCCCGGGCTTTGCCGACGAGGGCACCGGCGGTGAGAACCTTCGGAGGATGCCCGGCGGCGGTCAGGCGGGCCGCGACTTCGGCCTTGATGGAATTGACCAGCAAGCAGCCGCCCACGGTGGAACCGGGCGAGACGGGCGTCTCCAATCCGGGCACGCGGACCATCGCGTCACCGACGGGCGCGCCGGTATCGAGGACAGTGTTGGCGAAATCCTGGAGCTTCTTGCCGTCGGCGCGTTGGCTGGTGCTGGCCTCGCTGTGGGCGCGCGAAATGATCGCGACAACCTTTACGCTGCGCCTCTGGAACTCCTCCGCCATCTCGATGGGCACGATGTTGCAGCCGCTGGACGAGACGACGAGCGCGCTGTCCTCCGGCGAGAGTTGGAAGTTCCGGAGGATGCGCGCGGCAAGGCCGGAGACGTTTTCGAGGAACATCGCCTGCCGCTGGCCGTTCGCACCGACCACGAGATTGTGGAAGCTGAGCGAGAGTTCGACGATGGGGTTGAAGCCGGGGAACGACCCGTAACGCGGCCACATCTCCTCGACGAGGATGCGGCTGTGGCCCGAGCCGAAGAGGTGGATCATCCGGCCGGCGAGGATGGTTGCGGCGAAGAGATCGGCCGTTTGGCGAATCACGGGAAGCTGGGCTTCGACCGCGTCGGCCAAGCCCCGGGCGCGGCGTATGTATTCGAGGGCGGGTGATGAATCGCTCATTCCAGTTTGCAGTATGAGCGCAGGCTATGGAGACAGTCTTTTCAATGGAATGGAGC
>JBBRDN010000054.1:0-22035 GCA_038203875.1 Verrucomicrobiota bacterium | reverse complement strand
ATGTGGCCCGGGTCGCGGTTGATGCGTCGTTGAAGGAGTTCACTCGTGTCGCAGGTCTCCGGGCCAATGGCGAGAACGCCTCCGTGCGCGCACTGGAAACCGCTGAAGCTGCCTTGAAGCGTGACCGGGCGTTGCTGGCTTCGGCTCAGTCCAGGCTGGTCGCTGCTTGGGGTGCGACTTTGGCGGAACGCGCAGATCTTCCAGCGCTGGCCGACTTGTTGCTCAGGCAGAAGGCAGCATTGATCCGCGTGGACTTACTGCCGGGGGAAAGGCCGGACGGCACGCCAAAGATCGTCCGTCTTGCGCCGCTCACAGGAGATGGTGCCATGCTTGAAGCCGAGGTGCTCGGCGTCGCTCCCAGCGCCGATCCGCTGAACCAAAGCCCGGCGTTCATCGCGTTGCTGAAGACCAATGGCCCGCCACCCGGCGCTCTGCTGACGGCCTTTGTCTCCGCTGCTGGAGCTGCGGAGAAAGGGGTCCTGCTGCCGCGCAGCGCGATCCTGCGGCATGACGGCGAAGCCTTCGTCTGGTTGCAGACGGGCGACGACAAGTTCGAGCGCCGCCGCGTCGAACTGGGCCGCGCCTTGAATGACGGAATCCTTTCTATGAGCGGCGTGGCGGAGGGCGACCGCGTGGTGGTGACGGCCGCGCAGCAATTGCTTTCGGAGGAGCTGAAAGCGGCCGGAGGCGCGGAGTAATGCTTCAGGGCATCATCCAGTTCTCGCTTCGGTTCCGAGGCATCGTCGTGGCGCTCTCCTGCCTCGTCTTCGCCTACGGAATCCACGTCGCGTCGCGGGCCAAGCTCGACGTGTTCCCCGACTTCGTTCCGCCTCAGGTCACGATCCAGACGGAAGCGCCGGGCCTCTCCCCCGAACAGGTCGAGGCCCTGGTCACGCGGCCCGTCGAGACGGCGGTCAACGGCTTGGGCAACCAGGAATCGCTGCGCTCCGAATCGATCCAGGGATTGTCGATCATCACCGTCGTTTTCAAGGAAGGCACCGCGATCCTGCCCGCGCGGCAGTTGCTCGCGGAAAAGCTCGGCGAGACTGCCGGCCTGCTGCCCGCCGGAGTGAAGGCGCCCAAGATGTCGCCGCTCACCTCCGCCACGATGGACCTCCTCAAGATCGGCCTCGTCAGCGACAAGCTTTCGCCGATGGAGCTGCGGACCTTCGCGGACTGGACATTGAAGCCGCGTCTGCTGGCCGTGCCCGGTGTGGCCAAGTGCAGCGCGTTCGGCGGCGACGTGCGGCAACTCCAGGTGCAGGTGCATCCCGAACGTCTGCTCCGACACAACCTCGCCTTGAACGACGTGCTGGCGGCGGCGCGTCTGGCCGGTGGTGTGCGCGGCGCGGGCTTCGTCGAGACGGAGAACCAACGCATCATCATCCAGACCGAAGGCCAGTCGCTCACACCGGCTGCGCTGGCCGAGGTGGTCGTCACCACCACCACCAATGGACTGCCCATCCGGCTCAAGGACGTGGCCACCGTCGCGGAGGGAGCGGAGCCGAAGTTCGGCGACACGCTCGTCCTGGGAAGCGCGGGCGTGCTGCTGACCATGTCGAGCCAGTATGGGGCGAACACGATGGAAGTGACGGCCGGGTTGGAAGCGGCGTTGGAAGAGATGAAGCCCGTCCTGGCTGGAGCCGGCATCACGCTGTATCCACGACTGCACCGGCCCGCCTCGTTCATCGAGGCGTCGCTCAAGAACATCCGCCATTCACTGCTGCTGGGCGCGGTGCTGGTGGCCGTCGTGCTCTTCCTTTTCCTCGGCAATTTCCGCACGGCGTTCATCTCACTGACGGCCATTCCGCTCTCTCTGCTCGGGGCGATCATCGTCCTGGACCGCTTCGGAGTGACGCTCAACACCATCACGCTCGGCGGCCTGGCCATCGCCATCGGCGAGGTGGTGGACGACGCGATCATCGACGTGGAAAATATCCTGCGCCGTCTCCGTGAAAACCACTTGCTGGCCGTTCCGCGTCCCGTCTTCCGCGTCATCCTCGACGCCTCGCTTGAAGTCCGCACCGCCGTCGTCTATGCCACCTTCATCGTGGCGCTGGTCTTCCTGCCGGTGCTGACCTTGACCGGTTTGCAGGGGAGCTTCTTCGCGCCGCTCGCCCTCAGCTACATCCTCGCGATCATGGTCTCGCTGGCTGTGGCACTGACGCTCACGCCGGCGTTGACCTACCTCTTCTTCGCCAGGGGCGCTGGCAAGGAAACGCCGCCGCGCCTGCAATCGTTCCTGCGCCGGATCTACGAGCGCGTCCTCGGGGGCGTGGCGCGGTATCCGGTGCCGGTCGTTGGCGTCGTCGTGGTGCTGTGTGTTCTGGCGATGATCCGGCTGCCGTTCATCGGGAAGCAGTTCCTGCCCGCCTTCCGCGAAGGCCATTTCGTTCTCCAAGTCTCGACCGCACCCGGTGCGTCGCTCGGTGAAATGCTGCGCATAGGCAAGCAGGTTTCCAAGGCGCTCCTCGACAATCCGCATATCGCCACCGTCGAGCAGCAGGTGGGCCGCGCCGAGCAGGGCGAAGATCCCTGGGGACCGCACCGCAGCGAATTCCACGTCGATCTCAAGCCGCTCTCGGGCGAAGAAGAGGAGCAGGTGGAAAAGGAAATCCGGACGCTCCTCGAAAAGGTGCCGGGCATCCAGTTCGAGGTGATGACCTTCCTCGGCGACCGCATCGGCGAAAGCATCAGCGGCGAAACCGCGCCCGTGGTCGTCAACCTGTTCGGCGAGGATCTCGACGCGCTCGACGCCAAGGCGGCGGAATTGGCGGGCGTCTTGAAATCCGATCTCAAGGCGGAAGACGTCCAGGTGAAGTCTCCGCCCGGCGCGCCGCGCATGGCCGTGCGGCTGCGGAGCGAACGGCTCACCATGCTGGGCTTCCGGCCGGTCGAGGTGCTCGACGCCATCCAGGCCGCGTATCAGGGCGTGGTCGTGGCGCAGGTCTATCGCGAGAGCCAGGTGTCGGATGTGGCGGTGATTCTGGATGAGAACAGCCGCCGCGATCCCGAAGGAGTGGAGAAGCTTCTTCTCAGAAATCCAGCGGGCCTGAGTGTGCCGTTGCGCGAACTGGCGGACGTCTATCGCACGAGCGGACGCTTCTCGATCCTGCACGAAGGCGCACGCCGCCGTCAGACCGTGACCTGCAATCCCGGTGCCCGCGACGTCACGTCGTTCGTGGCCGAGGCCCGCGAAACCGTCGCGGCGAAACTCAAGCTGCCACAGGGAATGTATCTGGAATTCGGCGGCGCGGCCGACGCCCAACGCCAGGCCACGCAACAGCTCCTTCTGCATTCGGCCATCGCCGGCACGGGCATTCTCCTGCTCCTGATCGTCGTCTTGGGCAACTGGCGCAATCTGCTCCTGCTCCTGCTCAACCTCCCGTTCGCCCTCGTTGGTGGCGTGCTGGCCGTTTACCTGTCCGGCGTGTTCGGCGATCCGGGCGAGGGCGGGCTGACGATGGGATCGCTCGTGGGCTTCGTGACTTTGTTCGGCATCACCACGCGCAATTCCATCATGCTGCTCTCGCACTACGAACATCTGGTGAAGGTGGAAGGCCGCGAGTGGAACGCCGCCACCGCCATCCTTGGGGCTGGCGAACGTTTGGTGCCGATCCTGATCACCGCGCTGGTCACGGCGTTGGGGCTGCTCCCGCTGGCTTTGGGCAGCGGCGAAGCCGGCCGCGAAATCGAAGGGCCGATGGCCGTTGTCATTCTCGGCGGCTTGGTAACCTCGACCGTGTTGAACCTCCTCGTGCTGCCGGTGCTCGCGGCGTGGTGGTTCGATCCGCGCCGCTCCGATGACCGGGAGACGGCTCCCGCCCAGTGACGAAGTTGTCGTGGTAAGGAGCCTGGCCATCCAGGAACCCGTCATCCTGACGGGCTAGACTCTCCGCGCGCCGTGTTCTTTCGGGGATTCCCCCAGCGCTGACCGTCAGCGCAACGGAGGCCGGTAGACGGTGAGTTTCTTGATCCGGAGGACGGCTTCCCCGCTGAGCTCAAGGGTATGACGGCCATTGGGCACGCCGTAGAAAAGGCGCTGGGGCGCGGTTCCAGCAGCGAAAGTTTCTACGAACCTCGGCTCTGCCTTCCACGTGACGGTGAAGCCTTCCGGCAGGGCGCGCTTAAACACCTTGCGCCCGTAGGCCAGGTTCCAGTCGTCGGGTTCGATGACGATGCGACCCGACTTGGAGGTGAATCGGTCGGTGGCAGAACCGGAGCCGTCGGCTCCGGTGATCGATCCCACGAGGTCGAATTCGAACTGCTTCAGGTCATCGCTCATCGAGCGGATCGTCGCGGTCCACGTTTCGGGCACCGCCGCCGCCGTGCCATGCTGAACACGGAGCAGGCCCGGCCAGTTCGACTGAGGATAGGCCGACGTGCGAGTGAACCGGAACAGCTCCGGATGCTCCGCCGGTTTCTTCCCATCGATGCGGATGGCAATGGGACCAGCCGGGCCCGTGGCCTCGGCATCGACGCGGTTGCCGTCGAACTCCAGCAGCAGCCTGTCGCCTTGGAGCGTCACGTCGCGGCCGACGACCAACTCCTTCACCCGGTCATCCGCCGCCGCATTCTTTCTCAGGAGTTCAGGCCGCAGATACCACTTGAGAACTTCGGCCATGACGAACTCGCCGTGGGCGTTCAGATGGACGCTGTCCTTGAGGAGTTGCGAGGCCTTCAGGTTGTTGGAACGCAAATAGTCCTTCCAACGATCGTGCATGTCGGCCAGCTCGGCGCCGTATTTCTTGGCCGTGGCCGGAAGGAACGAGTGGTTCATCCAAGCGTCCCAGGATTTCGGCGTCAGCTTCGTCGGATCGGTTTCCTCGACGAGCGCGTCGTCCCTCGTGACGTGGTCGGTCGCCATCAGGATTTCGGCGACCGTCCGTTCGCGGATGCGGCGGATGATGGACTCGTAGTCGATGTGGGAGCCGTAGACGTGGAAGATCACGAGATCGGGCTGGAAGTCGTAGAGATCGGCTTCGGCGGTCTTCACGAGAAGCTGGGAGGAATGCCCGCCGATGGCACGGTTCTCGATGACGAGGTCCGCATTGGGGAACGTCGTTCGCAGGTGGTTCGCCACCGTCTTCCACCAGGCCTGTTCGGTGATGGACTGGCCGTAGAAGAGCACGCGGACGGTGTTTCGCCGGGTCGGCGTGCTTGCGGCCATCAGCCGGAGACTGCGTTGGAGATTCGCGCCCAGAGCCGCCGGAGCCTCGGGTGGAGCGACGGCCGGGAAAGTCGTTTCAGCCGCAGCCAATGGCAGGACCAAGGCAACGACTGCGCCGACCACGGGCAGGAGGAATCTGGAAAGCATCAACGGCAGACGACACCGGGAGTTCGGAACTTCACAGCGAAATGAACGGCGAAGCCCGGAGCCCAGCGGCACGAAAGGTTTGCCAAATGCTCCAACCGGCGGATTCTCCCTCTCTTGTGCAGCCGTAGCTCAACTGGATAGAGCTTCTGACTTCGGATCAGATGGTTACAGGTTCGACCCCTGTCGGCTGCACCACTTCCTCCCGCCAGGGATTCACGGAAGGCCTGATCAAACCGGGTCAATGCGGACGTAAAGGAATCGCCGACCACCATGAAAACCGAACCAGAAAGAAGCTCGGAAAACACGGCGGCCCCAGAGGAAAGCCCCTTGTGCCTGGGTTGTCTCGCACCCAACGAGCCCACGGCGAACTTCTGCGCCAAGTGCGGCGCACCGATGACTTCCTACGCGGCTTCCGGGCCGTTCGAGCATTTGTTCGCCGAAGGGCATGTATTTCGCCAGGCGGCTGAGAAGCCGAAAAACTTGGTCGTGGTTCTGGGCGTTTGGCTCATCTTTGGCGTCCTTGGAATGGGTGGATTGTTCATCGCGATCATCGGATCCGGTTCAGGAGTCTCGTCGGTTCTCTTGGGGGCGTTCGTGTTCCTGATCTCACTCGCCATGATCTGGAGGACGACCCGGAGTTACTTGTCCCGGCCCCGCCCGCAGTTGAGCCAAGAGGCCTGACAAGCGGGCAACGCTGGCAACAGTCGGAATCGGAAGAGCATCCGACATCTGACTGCGGGCACGCCCTCGGCTGGCCGGGAGCCCCCCTTGTTCGCTTCCATCCGTTTTTACCCTCTTCTAGATTGGACCGTGGCGACCAAATTGTTTCCGATATCCCGTTCAAAACCCGCTCTCGACCCCGCGCGGCGCAGCCGATAGACAACGCCCGCGATGTCCTTCATCTCGTGGCAATACGCCCTGCTGCTCATGGGCGTGTTCACGCTCTACTGGCGGCTTCCGTGGCGCGGACGCATCTGGCTGGTGCTGGGGGCGAGCTACTTCTTTTACGGCGCGTGGGACGTGCGTTTCCTCGCGCTGTTGCTGACTTCGACGGCGATCGATTTCTACTGCGGCCTGGCCATTGCGGGTGAGCGGAGGCCGACCGGCCAAGTGGTTTTGAGCTCGTGCCTGCCGGCGGCGTGGCTGGGGCTCTGCACGCTCTGCTTTCCGGAGGGCGCGCACGTTGATGGCTGGATCCTCGGCGTGGCGGCGGCGTTCCCCGTCGTGTTCACCCTGCTCTACCTGGCTCTGTGGCGAATGCCGGGGGAACGGCAGAAGGGCGCGTTCCTGCTCCTGAGCATCCTGACCAACCTCGGCGTTCTTGGCTTTTTCAAATACTTCAACTTCTTCGCCGACTCCGCCGTGACGCTGCTGGCCGGGCTCGGCTGGCAGACGCACTGGACGCTCCCGCACATCGTGCTTCCCGTCGCGATCTCGTTCTACACCTTCCAGTCCATCGCCTACGCGGTGGACATCCATCGCGGCAAAGCGCGGCCCGCGCGCGATCTCGTGACGTTCGCGGCATATCTCTCGTTCTTCCCGCAGCTCGTAGCCGGCCCCATTGAACGGCCCAACGACCTGCTGCCGCAGTTCGAGAAGGCGGCGGCGTGGAACGTGGAGCATCTCCATCGCGGCCTGCGCCTGCTGCTCATCGGCCTGTTCAAGAAAGTCTTCGTGGCCGACAACTGCGCGCTCCTGGCCAACTACGCCTTCGCCTCCGACACGCCGCTCAACGCCCCGTGGGCCGTGCTGGGCGTGACGGCGTTCGCCTTCCAGATCTACGGCGACTTCTCGGGCTACACCGACCTCGCCCGTGGTTCGGCGCGGTTGCTCGGCATCCATCTCAACCACAACTTCCTCTTCCCCTACTTCTCGCGCGGGCCGTCGGAATTCTGGCAGCGCTGGCACATCACGCTTTCCGCGTGGTTCCGCGACTACGTCTACATCCCGCTCGGCGGAAACCGCGCCGGCCCCGTGCGCACGCTCTTCAACCTCTGGATCACGATGCTGCTCGCGGGCCTGTGGCACGGCGCGTCGTGGACGTTCGTCCTCTGGGGTGCGTTCCACGGGGCGTTGCTCATCCTCTACAGAATCACGCCGTCGCTGCGGAATCTGGAGCAGTCTCGCGGAGCCTGGGGAGCCACGCTTGCCACGACGACGATGTTCGCCTTCACGCTCCTGGGCTGGGCGCTCTTCCGCTGCCATGATCTCGCCGAGCTGACACACTGGTTCGCTGCTTTCGGACACTGGCAAGTCGCAGGTGCCTTGGGCTGGGTGAAACCATTCTGCTGGCTCCTGCTCCACGTCGTGCCGCTGCTGTTGCTGCAGGCCGCCACCTGGCGTCGGCGCGACGAGGTCGAACTGCTCGACCTCCCCTGGGCCGCGCGCGGCGTGGCGTATGCGTTGATGCTGGTGGCCGTCGCCACAGGCGCGAGGGCGGACGTCGAGTTCATCTACTTCCAATTCTGATGCGCCGCGTCGTCACCAAATCCTTCCTGCTCGTCCTCGCGTTGTTCTGCGGCGCGGAACTGGTGGTGCGCGTCTTCTTCGCGCGAGGCATGGCCGGGCGCTTCGACTACGGATACCATCCCACGGCCGGCTTCCAGGAGAATTCCGACGGTTCCATCGACCTGGTGCGCGCAGGAGGGCGGCGGTTCTTCCCGCAGCACTTCGACCAGAAGCGGCCCGACGGCGTTTTCCGCTTCATGGTCGTGGGTGATTCCGTGCCGCGAGGGCGCGGAACCGAGGCCGCCTATTCCGGGAAACTCCGCGAGATCCTCAAGCAGCAGGGAGTGCAGGCCGAAGCATGGAACCTCGGTGTCGCGGGCGACGGCACACGCCGGGGAAACATCGTCCTGCGACAGGCGCTCCACTACCAGCCGAGTCTGGTGATCCTGCACTTGAACAACTCCAACGAATACGAGGATGAACGGGAGTGGCGACGGGCCCAGGAATTTGCCGGCTGGCATCCGAAGAACTGGCCCATGAAGAGCCTGGCGCTCCGCCGTCTCCATGAGATGAAAACCGAACGCGTCTTCTGGGAATGGCTTCCGGAGAAGATCCGTTCGCAGGCCGGCGTGAACGACGCCGACGCCGAATTGGCCGCGTCCGTCGATGAAAAGAAGGTGCGCGAGTGGCAGGAGCGCGTGCGGGAAAACCTGGCGAAGGACATCGCCGAATGCCGCCGTGCCGGTGTGAAGCTGCTCGTGGTGACGCAGGCGCGCTCGGAGATGGACTCTTCCGGCAAACCCGTGCTGGACGACCATGGCCTGGATGAACTGGCCATGGTCGTGGCCGCGCCCGACGTCCTCGTTCTATCTATGAAGGAATTTTTCTCCGCCATCGACTTCGCCCCCCTCTACGCCGACGGCGCGCATGTCCACGAGAAAGGCCACGAAGTCCTGGCAAAGGCCATCGCCGAGAAGCTCGGCGGCTGGGTCCTGAAAAAATAGCCCGTCTTCGCGGCACGCTTCGGGATGAAGCGGCCCCGGGCCAGCAAAGCAGATCTCCCCAGCCGGAAGTTTTTCGTGAAACGCGGCGGCGGCCCCGTAACCTCTCCACGCATGCAGCAGTATCACGACCTTCTCCGCCTCGTGTTGGACAAGGGCAAATTCCGCCAGGACCGCACCGGTGTCGGCACCCATTCCGTCTTCGGTGCACAGGCGCGTTTCCGCCTGGGCGACGGCTTCCCGCTCGTCACGACGAAGAAGGTCCACCTCAAGTCCATCATCTACGAGCTCCTCTGGTTCCTGCGCGGCGAGACCAACGTCCGTTGGCTGCAAGAACGCGGCGTGACCATCTGGAACGAGTGGGCCGACAAGGACGGAAATCTCGGCCGAGTCTATGGAGCGCAGTGGTGCGATTGGCGCACGTCCGACGGCCGCTCGATCAACCAAATCGACTCCGTCATCGCCGCGATCAAAAAAAATCCCCACAGCCGCCGCCACATCGTCAGCGCTTGGAACGCCGGCGAGGTGGACTCGATGGCCCTGCCGCCGTGCCACGCGCTCTTCCAGTTCTACGTCGATGACGGCGAACTCAGCTGCCAGCTCTACCAGCGCAGCGCCGACATCTTCCTCGGCGTGCCCTTCAACATCGCCAGCTACGCCCTGCTCACGATGATGGTCGCGCAGGTCTGCGGCCTGAAGCCCGGCGACTTCGTCCACACCTTCGGCGACCTGCACCTCTACGCGAACCACGTGGAACAGGCGAAACTGCAGCTCAGTCGTGAACTTCGCCCGCTTCCAACGATGAAGATCAATCCGGCGCGGACAGATATTGATGACTTCGTCTACGAGGACTTCGAGCTGGTCGGCTACGATCCTCATCCGGCCATCAAGGCGCCCATCGCCGTTTGAAGCGGGCCGTGTTGTGAACGAATTCCTCGCCAAGGCTGCCGACCGGTTCACGCTCGCGCTCGCGGAGTTGATGCACGCCGAGTCGGGCCCGCGTCCTCCGCGATCCGGCGAAGCGCGGGCACTTCTGGATCGGCCGGACTTCTTCACGCCCGACGTCGCTGCGGCGGAACTTGTCTTCAGCTCTGCAGTGGACTTCACCTTCCCTTGCCCCGTGTCGGCGGCAGAAGCGGTGAACCGGACGGTGCACGGGCGATTGTTCAGAGCCGGATCCAGACTGGCAGCGCGGCCGGTTGTGGTGCTCGTCCACGGTTGGAACGACGAGGTCGGCTATCACCTCCGACAACCGACGGTCGCGCGGGAGTTGAACGCCCGCGGGTTGCACTGCGTGATGCTGGAGCTGCCGTATCACATGCATCGCCGGCCCGAGGCGCCGCCCGCCATCCGGGATTTCATCTCCGCCGACCTCGCCGCGATGATCGGGGCCACGCATCAGGCGTTGGCGGAACACCGGGCGCTGTTCGGTTTCCTGGAGAAGGCTGGATGCACGCGCATCGGGCTCTGGGGTTATTCGCTGGGCGGATGGCTGGCGGGATTGCTCGCCTGCCACGACCCGCGGATCGACTCGCTCGTGATCGGCACGCCCATGTGCGACATCCGCGCCACGGTCGAGAACGTCGGCTTCTGCCGTTCGGTCCGGGAAAGCCTGCGGCGCGAACCGCTCGACATCTCGGCGCTCAACCTCGCCAGCCACGCGCCGCTCGTGCCGCTCGACCGCATGCTCCTCTATGTGGGGGCGCACGACCAATTCATCCCGGCGGACAGCCTGGAAGCCCTTTGGCAGGCGTGGGGCCGGCCGGAAAGGCGCATCGAACCCCATGGCCACATGACCATCCTTGTCCCGCAGAGAATTCTTCGCGCCACAGAGGATTGGCTGGAGAAGAAGCTGATCCGACGTTGCTGATGGGGAATAGGCACCAAGGCCGTTGTTGCTCCGGCCAGCCGTTTGGAGTTAAGACCCCGACACGCATTTTCTCAGAATGAACCTGCCCAACAAGCTGACCGTCTCCCGCTTTTTTTTCACGGCGGCGTTCCTGTGGGCCATGTTCTCCCGTTCGCCGGTCAACGACACGTTGGCCCTGATCTTTTTCGGAATCGCCGGCTTGACCGACTACTTCGACGGCAAGATCGCCCGATCGCGCGGACTGATCACGAACTTCGGCGCATTGATGGATCCGCTGGCGGACAAGGTGATGACGTGCGCGGCCTTCATCGCCCTCGTCGAACGCCACATGATCCTGCCGCCTGCGGCGGTGTTCGAACTCGGCGGCTACGGCTTCCGTCCGAAGGTCGAGGCGTGGATGGTCGTGATCATAGTGACGCGCGAACTCGCGATCACCGGGCTGCGCCTGCTGGCCGCGTCGAAGAACATCGTCCTTTCGGCGGAGCGTTACGGTAAACACAAGACCATCTCCCAGATCGCGGCCATCCTCGCGCTGCTGGTGCTGGACGCCCATGTCGAATGGTGGCCGGTGCTGAAGGGCTTCTTCGCCCCATGGACGGCGGCGTTCGCGCTGGCCGCGCTGTGGCTGACCGTGCTGCTGACGGCCATGTCCGGCGTGATCTATCTGTGGCGAAACCGGGCGCTGTATCTGGAGGACATGTGACCGCGAAACCCGAAGGGCAAAGGCCAAAAATCAAAGCAAGCCGGAGGCTCGGCGTTCTTTTGGGGTCGATATGAATTTCCGAGATCGGCTGGCGCTTTTCGTCGCCGAGGGATTCGGCTCGGGCCGCCTAAAGCCGGGACCGGGAACTTGGGGAACCTTCGTCGGACTTGCCTGGCACGCGCTGCTGGTTTGGCTGCTTCAGCCATGGGCCTGGGCGGCGGTGGTGGTGGTGACAACCCTTCTGGCGGTGCCCGTCTGCGCCAAGGCGGAAAAACTTCTCGGCAAAGAAGATCCCGGCAGCGTGGTGCTCGACGAGATCGTGGCGGTGCCGTGGTGTTTCACGGGCGCCGTGTTGTTTCATGTAGCGCCCCTGGCCCAGTTTCCGTGGGTTTTGTGGGTCGCGGTGTTCGTCGTCTTCCGGTTCTTCGACATCGTGAAACCCCCACCGATCCGGCAGTTGCAGGATTTTCCCAACGGCTGGGGCGTGGTGGTGGACGACGTCGCGGCGGCGATCGCGACGGCCGTGTTCATCAGCCTTGTGTCGTTGGTCGGATAACGTCCCGCCTCACGCGGTGGTTTCGTCGGAGCGCCCGTGAGCAAGCCGTTCCCTTATCGTCTCGGCCGACACTTCGTTCTCCCACCGGCTGATCACGACGGTGGCGACGCCGTTGCCGATGAGGTTGGTGATCGCGCGGCCTTCGCTCATGAAACGGTCGATGCCCACCAGGAGGGCGAGGCTTTCGATCGGGATCGACGGCACGACGGCCAAAGTCGCGGCCAAGGCCACGAAGCCCGCACCGGTCACGCCGCTGGCGCCCTTGGAACTGAGCATGGCAACGATCAACAGGGAGATCTGCGCCGTAAGATCGAGGGGTGTATTCGTCGCCTGCGCCAGGAAGACCGCTCCCATGGTCATGTAGATGTTGGTGCCGTCGAGGTTGAAGCTATAACCGGTCGGGATGACGAGTCCGACGGTTCCCGGCGCGCAGCCGAGCCGCTTCATCTTCTGGATCATTCCAGGCAACGCGGTCTCGCTGGAACTGGTTCCCAACACCAGCAGCAGCTCCTCCTTGATGAAGCCGAGGAATCGGAAGATCGAGAAGCCCGCCATCCGAGCGATCAATCCGAGGACGACCACCACGAACAGCCCGGCCGTCAGATAGAACGCCAGCATCAGCGAGCCGAGCTTGGTCAACGACCCGATGCCGAAGCTGCCGACGGTGAAGGCCATCGCGCCGAGCGCGCCGAGCGGCGCTACCTTCACGATCCGGCTCATGATCCCGAAGAAGAGCTGCGCGATGACGTCGATCGTATGGAGGATCGGGCGGCCGCGTTCGCCGAGCGCATTCAAGGCGAAGGCGGTCAGCACGGAGACCAGGAGAACCTGAAGCAGGTCGCCCTTGGCAAACGCGTCGAAGAAACTGTTGGGAATGATGTTCAGCAGGAAGTCGACGGTGCTCAGCGACTGGGCGCGGGTGGCGAGGTCTTTCCCCGTTTCCAGCGACCGGGTGTCGAGCGACTTCGGGTCGATGTTGAAGCCGTCGCCGGGACGCAGGACGTTGACGACGACGAGTCCGATGATGAGGGCCAGGGTGGAGACGACCTCGAAGTAGAAGATCGTTTTCGCCCCGACCCTCCCGAGGCGTTTCATGTCGGACATCGAGGCGATGCCATGGACCACCGTGCAGAAGATGATCGGGGCGATGACCATCTTCACCAGCTTGATGAAGGCGTCGCCGAGCGGCTTCAGCTGTTTGCCCGTGTCGGGATAGAAATGGCCGATCAACACCCCCACCACGACCGCGACCAGCACCTGCACGTAGAGAATGCGATACCATCGGACTCGGGCGGTGACGGGCTGCATCCAGCTCCAATGACAGGGCGACCGGCGAAAGATCAAGCACCAGAGGGCACCGATGCGCATTGGCCGTCAACGGTCAGCCCGGACTCGTTCAGTGGGCCTCAAATCGGAAACAACATTGATACGCAAACGTATAAACATCAGCGCCGCCTGTGCGTCTAAGCGCACATCAAGCGATCCGTTGACAGCACGATGATCCGAGAATCAACTGCATCTACACCCGGTTCCACCAGTCCAACCCGACTTATGAAATCCATCCATACCCGACTCCTCCATCGCGGATTCACCCTCATCGAACTGCTTGTCGTCATCGCCATCATCGCGATCCTCGCGGGCATGCTGCTTCCCGCCCTGAGCAAGGCCAAGGAACGCACGCAGTTGACCGTCGATCTGAACAACCAGAAGCAGATCCTCCTCGCGACCATGATGTATACGGCCGACAACGCGGAGAGCCTGCCCGCTCCCGGGTGGGGCATGGGCGTGGATTCCTGGCTCGTTCGTCCGGAGACCCAAAAGAAGTATTTCTGGCAGTCGCCGTCCGGCGTGAACCCCATCCTCATCGGTCAGGTCGTCAAGGCGCAGACCGACATGGCCAAGACCGGCCAGCTGAACCCCTACTACAAGGACACCAAGATCCTCGTCTGCCCGAAGGACTACGTGGAGCAAAACGGTTCCAAGAAGGCCCTCTGGCTGCAGCGTGAAGTGCTTATCAGCAGCTACGTCATGAACGGTTCCTTGACCAGTTTCAGCACAGGCGCCCAGGGCAAGAAGGGCCGGACCCACAAGATCACCTCGTTCAAGCCCTCCGCCGTCCTCATGTGGGAAGCGGACGAGATGACCCCGTTCTGGTTCAACGACTCTTCCAGCTATCCTGACGAGGGCATTTCCCAACGCCACATCGGCCGCGGCACCTTGAACTCCTCCGTCGACACCGGCGGCGGCGCCAGCATCGGCGTGATGGACGGAAGCTCCCAGAGCATCAAGTTCGTGAAATACTACAAGCTGGCCGGACCGGTCGGCCAGCGCGGCCGCGGCGTGAACCCCGCTCCGAACGAATTCTGGAACCAGCCCGATCATCCCCGTGGCGGAGCCCAGTAATCCCTCGGAGCATCCGTCTATGAACGCTATCGCCAAGTGGGCATCGGTTCCGGTTCTCGCAGGGGCCCTGTGCCTCGCCGCCTGCGGCAAGAAAGAGCCCAACGCGGCCCAAAACCCTGCTCCGGACCCCGCAACCGCAGCCGCCGCGCCGACAACGCCTGCCGCACCCAAAGATGAAACAGGATTCATCGTGACCCCCGTTTTCGACAACGGCGGCTCGGTGAATTTCAACAGCGTCGACAACCTTCTTCAACAGGGGCAGTTCGACCAGGCCGTCCTCAGCGTCGTCACCGCCCAGCGCAGTGGCAAGGGCACCACCGACGATTCCCTCAAACTCCAGCGCAAGATGCAGGAAATCCAGGCCGACGTGATCCGCAAGGCCGCCGCAGGCGACCCGCGGGCTATCGAGGCCATGAAGCTCCTCCGTAAGACCGCCCCGTCCGGTGGCGGGCGTTGATCCGTTTCCCGACGAGCCCCCGGTAAACCCAACCCAACCCATGCGATGGCCGCCGGATGCATCCGGCGGCCGTTTCATTTCCGGGAAATCGTTTGGTCTGCCCGCTGTCCGGTGTTATCCGTCCCGGGTCATTTCCAAACCATGGGCCACGAAGCATCCATCCTCTCGCTCGACAACGTCTCCAAGTCCTTCGCGGGCGCGCAGGGCGGCCCCGACGTCTCCATCCTCAAGGGAGTTACCCTGAGCCTGCCTCCCGGCGCCAGTGCCGCGATTGTCGGCCCGTCCGGTTCCGGCAAGAGCACGTTGCTCAACATCCTCGGCACTCTCGATCGCCCGACCACCGGCGAGGTCGTTCTCGACGGCCAGCAGATCAGCCGATTGAACGAGGAGGAGCTCGCGGGCATCAGGAACAGGCTCATCGGCTTCGTCTTTCAGTTGCACCATCTGCTGCCCCACTGCACCGCGCTGGAGAACGTCCTTGTGCCGACGTTGGCCATGGGGAAGCCGGACAAAGAAGCGCGCGCGCGCGCCGAACAGCTTCTGAAACGGGTCGCCCTTGGCCATCGCTTGCACAGCCTGCCTGGGACCCTCTCTGGCGGTGAACGCCAGCGTGTCGCGATCGTCCGCGCTTTGATCAACCGCCCGAAGGTCCTGCTCGCCGACGAACCCACCGGCGCGCTCGACCGCGCATCGGCTGAGGCGCTTGCCCAGCTTTTGCTGGAACTGAACCGTGAAGAGAACGTCACTCTCGTCGTGGTGACGCACGCGCCGGACCTCGCGGCCAAGATGCAGCACGTCTTTGAGATCAACGACGGCGTGCTCCGTGCCAGGAGCTGACCGGCCGGGTCTTCCTACAACAGGTTTGCCGCCGCTTCGGCGAGTTCCGAGCGCTCGCCTTTCTGTAGTTCGATGTGCGCCGCGATGGGATGGCCGCGGAACTTGCTGATGAGATGGTTGAACCCGTTCGACTGCGAATCCACGTAGGGATTGTCGATCTGGTAGGGATCGCCGGTGAAGATGAGCTTTGTGCCGTTTCCAACCCGGGTGACGATGGTCTTCACCTCGAGCGGCGTGAGGTTCTGGGCCTCGTCAATGACCATGAACTGGTTGGCGATGCTGCGTCCGCGGATGTAGCTGAGCGCTTCCACGACGATCATGCCGGACCTCATCAAGTCGGACGCTTTGCGGCTTTCGTGGCCCATGTTCAAATCGCTGAGAAGTTCCAGCGCGTCATGGATGGGCTGCATCCACGGTCCCAGTTTCTCTTCAAGGGTTCCTGGCAGGAACCCAAGTTCGCGACCCATCGAAACCGTCGGGCGCGCCACGACCAGCCGGCGGAACTCGCGGTCGGCCACGGTCCGCTTCAACCCGGCCGCCATCGCCATGAGCGTTTTGCCGGTGCCTGCCTTGCCCATGAGCGTAACCAGCTTGATGCGATCGTCGAG
Source organism: Verrucomicrobiota bacterium (assembly GCA_038203875.1). Classification (GTDB taxonomy): domain Bacteria; phylum Verrucomicrobiota; class Verrucomicrobiia; order Limisphaerales; family CANJSG01; genus CANJSG01. The sequence goes on along the minus strand of JBBRDN010000054.1, from coordinate 5,835 downwards.
GAGCGCGTCGAAGGCGAAATGCTGCTCCCGGTTCTTCGGCCTGATGCCCCAGATACCTTCACGGATATCGATGATCGGGACAAGCTTCTTGCCTGTCGTATCCACCTTGGCCATCGCCGACCGCTTCGGGCTGGCCTCGTCCATCAGCGCCACATACTCGTTCGCAATGAACGACCCGGACGACGGCAGCTCCAGTTCGCCGTAGGAACGGAACTTCGCGATGCGATCGGGCGACACCGCCATTTCCCGCATGCCCGTGTAGAGCTCGCTGAGCTGGACGCGATCGGTCTCGTAGTCTTCCGCTTCCAATCCGAGGGCATCGGCCTTCAGGCGGAGGTTGATGTCCTTCGTGACCAGAATCGTCGGGACTTTGCCGGCGGCTTTCTTCAGCGCCAATGCCCTGAGGACAATCTTGTTGTCCGTGCTGCCGTGGCCGCCGCTGACACTCAGTCCACCGGTGGATCCGCTGGAAGCCTTGGTCTTCGCCGTCGGGCCGTCGACGACGACACGCAGTTTTCCGCCGTGCTCCAGCGTCACGCCCGTGCTGAGCTTTCCATGAAAACGGAGCTTGTCCAAAGCGCGTGAAAACGCGCGGGCATTCTGACCCAGCTCCGAGGACTCACGCTTGAAGCGGTCCACCTCCTCAATGACCTCGATAGGTATCAGGACGTTGTTGTCCTGGAAGTTGAGGATGGAGTTGGGGTCGTGAAGGATGACGTTGGTGTCGAGGACGTAGTTTTTCACGAAGGAGTGTTGGAATTGTCTTGGGTGGAAACCGGCGAAGGGACGACGAAGGAAGGAAAATCGAGGACGGCCAGTGGCGCGGCACAAACCACTAAAATCACGGGCGGAACCTAGGACCGGTCCCGCGGGCGCACAAGCCGAATGCTTGTCGATGCGGTGACAAATGCATGGCGACGTTCCCGCTCGCGTTTCGCGGGCGCCGTCCTAGTTTTCGGCGCTCTGGATATGACCGATCTTGTTGTTCAAGGAGCCGGCGCCACCGAGGCGCTGGCCGCACGGCTTGCCGAAATGAGCGGCGCCAGCGATTGCCGCAGGGTGGTCGCCGACGTCTGGCGTTGCGCAGGAATCAGCCGCCAGGAAGGCGTTGTCGCGGCAGCGGCGGCCCAACGGGCGGATGCGGCCTTCGTCCCGGCCCAGCGCAGGCTCTCCGACTTCCGCCTGGTGGCCATGGACATGGATTCCACCCTCATCACCATCGAGTGCATCGACGAAATCGCCGACATGGTGGGCGTGAAGCCCCAAGTTGCTGCGATCACCGCGTCGGCCATGCGGGGCGAGATCGCCTTTCCCGAGAGCCTCCGCCGGCGCGTCGGACTGTTGAGCGGCCTCAATGAAGCGGCTCTCCAGCGGGTCTATGAAGAACGGCTCCGTTTATCGCCCGGCGCGGAAACGATGCTGGCGGCCATGAGGGCACGGGGCTTCCAGAGCCTTCTCGTTTCCGGTGGATTCAACTTCTTCACGTCACGGCTCGAAGCCCGTCTCGGACTGGATTTCACCCTCGCGAACACATTGGAGATCCGCGACGGCAGGCTCACCGGCCAAGTCCTCGGCGACATTGTCGACGCCACGGCCAAGGCGGAAAAAGTAGAGTCCATCTGCGCCCAACTCGGCATCTCCCCCGCTCAGTCCATCGTCATCGGCGACGGTGCGAACGATCTTGAGATGATGGCCGTCGGCGGCGTGAGCGTGGCCTACAGGGCGAAACCTGTCGTGCAGGCGAAAGCCAACCACGCCTTGAACTTCAGCGGACTGGATGCCGTGGTTAACCTCTTCACATGAGCGACCCAGCAGACAGATGAAGCCGGAATCAGAATGGTCCGGGATGGTTCGGAAGGACACTGGCGCGCGGTCCATCAGCCCGGAGACTCCGGAGAAATGGAACGATCCGTCGGGCAGCGCTGGTGGTCGGTGTTTTTGGCCGGCACTATGTTGGTGGCCGGAATGGCGGCAATGTCCGCCGAACGCATGAGCAAGAAAGCAGCAGAATCGGAATCATCGGAACTGGAAGCGGCGGAATCGATCCCCGACGTCGATCTCGGTGACCAGACCTGCGCCGTCATCAACGTCAGCGTGGCCAACGTGCGCCTGCTGCCGAAGCACCAGGCCGAACTCATGAACCAACTGCTGATGGGTTCGCCGGTCACGTTGCTCAACCACAAGGCCAACTGGTTCAAGATACAGTCCGCGGACGGTTACACCGGCTGGGTGGAGCGCCAGGAACTCGCGCCCATGACGGAAGCCCAGCTCAAGGCCTGGATGAGTTCGTCGCAGATCATCATCACGGCGTTCCACGACTGGATCTGGGAACAGCCCGACGCCAAGTCGCTGCCCGTGTCCGACCTCGCCAGCGGCATCATCCTGAAACGCCTTTCGAGCTCGGGCGGCTGGATCAAAGTTGAGCTTCCTGACGGACGCACCGGCCACATCCAGCGCCAGTCCGGGACCGAATTCGAAACCTGGAATCGTTCCGCGCGCGGCACACCGGCCAACATCGAACGCGTCGCCAAAACGTTCCTTGGCGTTCCCTACCTCTGGGGAGCGGCTTCGACCAAGGCCACGGACTGCTCCGGCTTCACCAAGTCCGTCTTCATGCTCAACGGCATCTCGCTCCTGCGCGACGCGCGCATGCAGGCCACGCAGGGCAAGGAAGTCGACCCCGGCACGGCCTTCGAAAAACTGCAGAAGGGCGACCTGCTCTTCTTCGCCGGCAACTCCAAGAAGCCGGGCGACGTCACCCACGTGGCGATCTATCTGGAAAAGGGCATGTTCATCCATGCCTCGGGCCAGGTGCGCTTCAACAGCTTTGACCCCAAGTCGCCGCTCTTCGCCGAGAACCGCCTGAAGACGTTCGTTTCAGCCCGGCGAATTCTCTGATCCGGAATCGGCCATTCGGCATCAGTTCGCCCGATTCACCGCTCGTCCTTCGCCAATTCCAGGAGGCCCGCATCGTCAAGGCGTTTGATCTCGGCAGTGTAGCCTTGGCGGAACGTGGGAAATTTGAACTGGTAGCCCAACTCCGCCTTCAGCCTGCGGTTCTGCACCTTCTTGCTCGTTTCTCCGCGCTTGCGCGTCGCCGTTTCCTCCTCGGTCGCATGAGGAGGCATAGCCTTGCCCAGCGTCTCGGCGAGCCAGCGGTAGAAGGTCGTCTGCGTGACCGGTTCGTCGTCGACGGTGTTGTAGACCTCGCCCGGCCGACCGCTCTTGAGCGCGGAGAGGATGCAGCCGACCACATCGGTCCGGTGGATCATGTTGATGATCCGCGAGCCATCGCCATCGATGCGTGCCTCGTTGCGGCAAAACTTCTGGAAGAGATGGCCGCGATCGGGTCCGTAGATGCCGGCCACGCGGAGAACGACGCCGGGAAAGCCCTGCTGGGCGGCCTCGACCACGAGTTTCTCCGTCTCGACCAGGAGCTGGCTGGTCGGGCTCTTCGGTTCGGTCGGGCTGGATTCCTTCACCGGCGACCCGTCGGCCTGGGCGTAGACGCTGGTGCTGCTGGTATAGACGTATTTCTTCAACGGAGCCGACTGTCCGCGCAGCCACGTGATCAGGTTGCGCGAGCCGTCGACGTAGACCTGCTGATAGGCCTCGGGTCCGCCCTTGCTGGAGGAAACGAGATTCACGACCCAGTCGTAGGGTCCGGGCAAAGCGGCCAAGTCCTCCGGCCGCGAAACATCGCCCGCGAGAGGCTTGATGCCGGCGGCTTCCAACGCCGCCGCACCTTCCAACGTGCGCCTCAGGCCATGGACTTCATGGCCGAGCTTCACCAATTCCTCGCCCAGGGGCTGGCCGACGTAACCGCATCCGACGATCAGGACTCGCATGGATCAACGCTAGCGGGGCAAGGCATGATTTACCAATCCCTTACAATTCCGCGCTCCCGCGACATTTCACCTTTACGCGACGGGTTCAGAACAAATCCCGTCCGGAACGGTCCAAGATCACAAAGGCACCGCCATGAAACCATCTTTGCCCCATCACCGCTGGCTCGTCGTGGACGACAATCCGGAGGTGCTTGAGATCGCGGCGCTCTACCTCCGCACAGTGCCCGATGTGGAAGTCACCGCCTTCAGCCGGCCGGAGGATGTCGTCAAAGCCTGCCTGACGGATCCGACTTCGTTCGAGCTGCTGGTCACGGACTTCGACATGCCTGGCATGGACGGGATCGAGCTGGCCTGCCAACTCGCCGCAAGTGCGCCGCGGCTCCGGGTGCTGCTGATGACCGGAAGCCATCTCAACGAATTTCAACTGCTCCGCCCCGAGGTCCACCTCGTCCTCCCGAAGCCATTCACGCGCGAGATGCTGCTTGCGGGCGCGGCTTCGCTGGTCGGTTCGCAGGATTTCCCGAAACGATCCATCGACGAACCGTGGTCGGTCGCCCGCTCCGAATAGGAACTAGCCGTCGCAAATCTAATTCACAGCCCGTGCGGGCTGGCGGCGGTTCCGGAGGTGAAACCTGTGTGTCCTCCGGAGCCGCCGTAGTTTTTCCGGGACATCAGGCTTGCCGTCGGAGGCGAATTGAATCAGGAGCAGTGGGAACCCCTTTCCCACCGCCATCATGAACCAGGATTCTTTTCCCATTCGCTCCGGTGTTTCGCGTCGCTCTTTCCTCTCTTCGGCCGCCGTCGCCGGCATCGCCGGTCCCGCGATCTTCTCGTCGCGGGGCTTGGCGGCGACCACCAGCGACACCATCCGCATCGGCCTCGTCGGCTGCGGTGGACGCGGTTCCGGCGCGGCCGGCAATGCGCTGACTGCCGATCCCAAGGCGGTGATCGTCGCGATGGGCGACGCGTTTCCCGAGCCGGTCCCGCGCGCGGCCAAGGCGTTGCAGGCCCAGTTCAAGGACCGCATCCAAGTGCCGGACGAGAAGCAGTTCGTCGGACTCGACGCCTACCAGAAGGTCATCAATTCCGGCGTCGATGTCGTGCTGCTCGCGTCTCCTCCGGGATTCCGCCCGTCACATCTGCGCGCGGCGGTCGAGGCGGGCAAACATGTCTTCTGTGAGAAACCCATGGCCACCGACGCCGCCGGCGTGCGGTCCGTCATGGAATCCGTCAAGATCTCCAAGGCCAAGAACCGCTGTCTCGTGGCCGGCTTCTGCTGGCGCTACGACCGGCCGCGCGTGGAGTTCTATAAACGCATCCTCGATGGAGCCCTCGGCGACATCCGCGCCGTCCACGCGACCTACTACACCGGTCCGGTGAAGCCGATGCCCGCACCCGAGAAACGTCCCGCCGGCATGGGCGATCTCGAATGGCAGACGCGCAACTGGTATAACTTCGTCTGGCTTTCCGGCGACGGCTACGTCGAGCAGGCCATCCACAGCGTGGACAAGGTCGCGTGGGTCATGCGCGACGTTCCTCCGCTCTGGGCCGTGGGAAATGGCGGCCGGATGATTCCCAACAACGAGGGGAACATCTTCGACCATATGGACGTGACCTACGAATACGCCGGCGGTGTGAAAGCCTTCCTCGGCCAACGCCAGATCACCGGCTGCTTCAGCGAGAACAGCGACTACATCTGGGGCTCCAAGGCCCAGGGAATCATCGACGGCCGCGGCCCTTCGATCCTCGGCGACTCGCCGTGGCGCTATAGCGGCGAGGGCGGGAACATGTATGACCTTGAACACGTCGCCCTCTTCCAGGCCATCCGCGCCGGCCGCGTGATCAACGACGGAGACCGCATGGCCACCAGCACGCTCATGGGCATCATGGGCCGCATGGCCGCCTACACCGGCCAGAAGGTCACCTGGGAACAGGCCCTGAACGCCAACGACAACCTCGTGCCCGCAGAACTTTCCTGGGACATGAA
>JBBRDN010000053.1:0-22055 GCA_038203875.1 Verrucomicrobiota bacterium | reverse complement strand
GGCGAAGGCCTTCCGGTGCGCCGCGATGGCGAATCGCAGCTCAAGGACCGCCGGATGGTCCTGCGACCCCGGGCGGATGGAATCCAGTTCTGCGGACGCCGAAGCGAAATCACGGAGCCCCATCCAGCCGGCGGCGGCCTGTAGGAGGAACGGATCAGGATGTTCGAGGAGATGCGGCATCGTGCTGGCGAAGCAGTTGGCCCACGAGACTCGGCCAAGGCACAGCCAATTGCCAATCCGGAGTTGTCGGGCGGTCGATCCGTGGAGTGTAGGATAGCGAGGTAGGGCGCGTCACTCCGTGCGCGCCGCGGGCGTGACCTGACGGCCCGGCTGGTCGGTCAGCAAACGGCGGCGGGCGAAAGACAGCTCTTCCTACCCTAAGCGGCGCGCCGACCTCCGCTCGGCCGGAATGTTCGTCGAAGCAGAAGCCCGCGTCGCAAGGAAGACGGACGGGGCAGTCGGAGCTGCTGCGGCCTAGAAGGCCGCGCTCCAGGGAAATCACTCGGGCCGTTCGACGGTGAAGGTCAGGTCGTGGCGGTCTTCGGATTTCGGATAGGCGGGAGGTTCCTTGCCGCCGTCGTCGGAAAGGTCGCGGCCGATGCTGTAGACGACGTAGCCGTTGGGGAGCTTGCGGTAGCGGAGCGGTTGGCCGTCGAAGAGATCGAGCGGGACTTCGGGGAGGTAGGCGGGAACCAAGTCGGTGAGCGACTCGGGCAAGGCGTTGGTGTGGGCCAAGCGGTAGCGTTCGATGGCAACGGCGGTCCTGGCACTACGGATTCTCATCCGGCTATCGAAATCTTGGGCGAGGCGGGAGTCGGTGTCTTCGAAGGGAAAAAGAAAGAGGTATGCCGGTGACACGATTCCGTTCCCAACGTCCCCCCATGAGCGGGTCGATTCCTTGGCGATCGCTTGAAGTCTCGCGATGGCCACAACGGGCTTCATTGCCAATGATTCGAACTGCTTGGCTCGAACCTCAAGGATGAGGCAGAATTCGTCGTCTGAAAACGCCTTCATCTTGGCGGATGCGTAGAGTCTCTCGAACCAGTCCTTTGACCGAATCCATGGATCATCCGACGTGGAGTATGGGAGAAGGGCCATTTTGGACGACCGTCTTGCCTTAAACATTCCCTCCACATCACCAACGGTCAGATACTCAAAACCGTTCCGGAATCCGTTGGGGCGCTCATCCGCGAAACGGGCCGCCAGATCCCGGAGGTCGCCTTCCGAAAGCGGTGCCCGGTTCAATAGCCGTTCAATGAGCGCGATTGATCGGCCTGAAAAGTTGATAAACGCGACATGGATGACGAAAACGTCGCTGTGTATGGCGGCCCCGACCGCTTGTGCTCGGGATATGCGGAGGACGGCTTGGGATGATCGGCCGTCCTCGATGTCCAACAGCGCCATGAGGTGTAGCACCTTCACCAACCGGTAGGCATCGCGAGGCCGGCCTTTGCCGGAGTGCGTTTCCCAGTCGGCGAATCCCGAACCAAACCATGCTCCGTCGAGGCTCACGTCTGGAATCCGCAAAAGAGCCTGAGTTTGTCCGTCTAACTACGATTTCGCCTCTTCACGCTGCTCGGTGGAAGGGCGCGTCAGCCGGTTGGTGGGATGCCCACCTCCAAAATAAAGGATCTTGTTTCCGTCACCTGGATCGGTGAGGTCAGCCAATCCCGGTTGGAGAAGTCTTCTGGCGTCCTTCTCTGGTGGAGGATCGGGAAACTTCATCGCCAGTTCCGCAGGCGTCACCGGCACGCCCAACGCACGCAGAACGGCGAGCCGCTTGTCGATCTCGCGACGGCCTTTGGCGCGTTCCCGGCGGTGGTTCGCCCAGATGCCGCCGACAATCAGCAACACTCCAACGACGACGACGACGAGAGCCCATGGACGACGAAGCCAGCGGCGGGTGTTGGCCGCACCGCTGGTTTGATTCGGATCGGGCATGGCTTGTAAGCCTTTCGGCGTTCGTCCGCCTCGTGACCTCGGCGGCTACAAGGTGCGTGTCACCACTTCAACGTCTGGAGCCGCTTGGAGACTTCCTCGGCGTTGGCGCGGCTGTTGAAGGAGCTGATGCGGAAATAGCCTTCGCCCTTGGAGCCGAAACCGGCTCCCGGCGTGATGACGACGTTGGCGCCGTTCAGGATCGTGTCGAAGGCCTGCCAACTGCCCACACCCGCCGGGGTCTTGACCCAGATGTAGGGCGCGTTGACTCCGCCGAAGACGGTGAGTCCGGCCGCCTTCGCGCCGGCGCTGAGGATGCGGGCGTTGCCCATGTAGTGCTCGATGAGGGCGGTGACCTGAGCCTTGCCCTCAGTGGTGAAGAGAGCCTCCGCGCCGCGTTGCACGATGTAGGGGACGCCGTTGAACTTGGTGCTCATACGGCGGTTCCACAGCGGGTGAAGCGGGAGCATTTCGCCGGATGACGTGGCGGCTTTGAGCGACTTGGGCACGACGGTGTAGGCGCAGCGTGTGCCGGTGAAGCCGCCGTGTTTGGAGAAGCTGCGGAACTCGATGGCGCATTCGCGCGCGCCGGGAATCTCGTAGATGGAGTGGGGGATGCCGGGCTCGGTGATGTAGGCCTCGTAGGCTGCGTCGAAGAGGATAATGGCGTTGTGCGCCAGGGCATGTTTCACCCATGCCTCAAGCTGCGCACGGGTGGCTGCGGCGCCGGTGGGGTTGTTGGGCGAGCAAAGGTAGATGACGTCGACGTGTTCCTTGGGCGGCTCGGGGATGAAGCCATTGGCCTCGGTGCAGGGCAGATAGACAAGCCCGGCGTAGGCGCCGTTGGCATCAGCGTCGCCGGTGTGGCCGGCCATGACGTTGGTATCGACGTAAACGGGATAGACGGGATCGCTGACGCCGATTTTGTTCTTGGACCCGAGGATATCGAGGATGTTGCCGCAATCGCACTTGGAGCCGTCGCTGACGAAGACTTCGTCGTCGGCCACGTCGAGGCCCTTGGCTCGGAATTCGTGCTGGGCGATGGCGGTGCGGAGCCAGTCGTAGCCCTGTTCGGGACCGTAGCCCTTGAAGGTGGCGCGCGAAGCCATCTCGTCGACAGCCTTGTGCATGGCTTTCACGACGGCGTCGGGCAGGGCCTCGGTCACGTCGCCGATGCCGCAACGGATGAGGCGTTTGGCGGCTTCGGGATTGGCGTCGGTGAACGCCTTCACGCGGCGGCCGATCTCGGGGAAGAGGTAGCCGGCTTTGAGCTTGAGATAGTTGTCGTTGAGGAAGGCCATGTGGTTGTCCGTAGTCAGTTGTTCAAGGTCCGACGGAACGTTCCGCCGGACGGCAAAAATCGAAGCGCGGAAGCTAAGGCAACGCCTGCGGGGGACGCAAGATGGTGGGTGGCCTCGTTCTCGATCTCGCGCGCTTTGCCCCTCTCGTCAGCTCAATCCAAGAAGGATCCACCGGATCCAAAAACGAAAAAGGCGGAACCGGAGTCCGGTTCCGCCTGTGAAAAAAACTATTGGGCGAGTCGCTTAGTAGCGGCCGCCACGTCCGCCGCCGCCGCCGCCGGAGCCGCCACCGTATTCGCGACGTCCACCACCGCCGCCGCCGCCGCCGCCAGTCCGCTCTTCGCGGGGCTTGGCGATGTTGACAGTCAGAGCGCGTCCGTCGAGCTGGGCGCCATTGAGGGCGTCAATCGCCTTCTGGGCGGATTCAGCGGAGTCCATGGTGATGAAGCCGAAACCGCGGGGGCGGCCGGTCATACGATCCATCATCAGATTCGCCTCGAGGACGGTGCCATGGGCCGAAAACGCGTCGTGGAGCGCGTTTTCAGTCGTATTGAAGGAGAGGTTGCCCACGAAGAGCTTGTTGTTCATGTGATATGTTGTCCGTAACCAACCACTGCATCCGACAGACTGTTCCCGACTACCGGGTTTAGAATCACCACTGAACAACGTTCACTTGAGATCCACCATGCCTGACCAAGAACTTGCGATCGAACAGACGGTCGCCAAGCTGCACCCTTTTTTTCCATGGGCAATGACCAAATAGAACTATCTGCGGGGTCGAGCCGGCGCTGAATCTCGGGAACATTTCAAATTTACAGGCTCCATTCCGTGTCCAGTCTCCCACAACACCCATGCCTGAATTCTCTGTTACAAATCTCGGGGCTGCTCTTGTCCTGGGCCTGATCGTCAACTCCCCGGTGCTTGCCGCCGAGGGCGACAAGATCGGAGCGGACGCCAAAACCCCAGCCACTGACGCCGCTGCTCGCCGCGTTGCAGGCGAACACGCGGTGAAGCTTCCTCCCGGATTCCGCTACGAGATCCTCGTGCAGGGCGACATCCCGGAGCCGCTCTACCTGCAGTTCAGCCCGGACGGCCGACTGTGGTTCACCGGACGCCGCGGACAGGTCTGGGCGTATGATTTTGGCACGAAGACCCACAGCCAGATCGCCGAGCTCAAAGTCGATTGGCAGCAGGTGAAGGGAAAGGAAGCCAACGAGCGCGGCCTTCACGGCATCGAGTTCCATCCGGACTACCTGAAGAACGGATTCGTCTATCTCTACCACACGCCAATCTACGGGAACGGCATCTACTCGAACCGACTCTCCCGCTTCACGGTCGATGATCCCAAGAAGGCCACCGCGCTGAAACCCGACAGCGAGAAGGTGATGCTGGAGTTCGTTTCGCTACGGGGCTTCCACCAGGGCGGCGCCGTTGAATACAATCCGAAGGACGGGAAGCTCTACGTCACCAGGGGCGACAACAACGTCTCTTCCGACACGAAGAGTTTCTGGAACGATCCCAAGAATCCGCCACAGGTCCTCAGCATGTATCAGGGTAAAACCCTTCGCCTGAACCTCGACGGCACTGTGCCGAAGGACAACCCGTTCGTGAAGACACCCGGAGCGGCGCCCGAGGTCTTCACCTACGGACATCGCAACCCCTACTCCATGCACGTCGACGAAACCACTGGCCAAGTCTACGTCGGCGAGGTCGGCTACGACCGCAAACAGGACTGGGAAGAGATCAATCGCCTCAAATCCGGCGGGAATTATGGCTGGCCGTTTCTCATGGGAGACGGGCTGACCGTTTTCCCTACCGAGGAAACCAACCGTTTCCCGAACGCGATCAAACCCTTCATCACCTACATCCATGAAGCCGGCGCAAACGTCACGGTCGGGCCGGTTTACCACGCGTCCGGCAAGGGTGCGTTTCCGAAGGAATTCCAAGGCGGAATGTTTTACGGTGACTTCACTAGGAAGTGGGTCCGCTTCGCTCCAATCGACGCCCAGACGCAAACGGTGACGAACACCGTCCCGTTCGCGCGAGGCTTCGGCGGTGGACCGGTCCAGATGCAGCTCGGCAAGGACGGCGCGATCTACATGACCGAATACGCCGGATGGTTCACCGGAACGCCCAAGGATGCGATCTCACGTATCGTCTACGTTGGAGACGACAAAAAGTAACCGCCGGTTCGGCAGCCGAGATTCGCTGACACCACCTGGAGGCCCGTCGAGAATTTGCGGTGGCATTTCCGGGTTTTCGTCTTTTGAACACCCGAACTTCCCGCTTCTCCGCACCGGCATAGCTCCCTATTTTCCGCGCCATGCGAATTTTGACCGGCATCCAGCCATCTGGCGCCCTGCACCTCGGCAACTACTTCGGGGCGATGCGGCCGGCGATCGAATTGCAGGATAAAGGCGAGGCGTTCTACTTCATCGCGGATTACCACTCGATGACGTCGCTGACCGATCCGGCAAAGCGCCGGCAATACACCCACGACGTGGCGTTGGACTTCCTCGCGTGCGGACTGGATCCCGCGAAATGCATTTTCTGGCGGCAATCCGACACTCCCCAGCACACCGAGCTCGCCTGGATCCTCAGCACCGTCACTCCGATGGGCCTTCTCGAACGTTGCCACAGCTACAAGGACAAGGTCGCCCGGTTGGCGGAAGGCGATGCCGGCGCCGTGAACCACGGGCTATTCGCCTACCCCGTCCTCATGGCAGCGGACATTTTACTCTACGATTCGAACGTCGTGCCAGTCGGCAAAGACCAGAAGCAACACATCGAAGTCACCCGCGACATCGCCGCCAAATTCAACCAACTCTACGGGCAGACCTTCGTCATTCCGGAACCGCAGATCCGCGAAGACGTTGCGATCGTCCCGGGAACCGACGGCCAGAAGATGTCCAAGAGCTACGGCAATACCCTTGAGATCTTTGGCGACGAAAAGATCCTTCGAAAGAAGGTGATGTCGATCGTCATGGACAGCCGCACCCCCGCTGAACCCAAGCCCGATGCCGACAAGAACTCTGCAGTCCAGTTGCTCAAACTGGTGGCGCCAGCCGACACCGCAAAGGAAATCGAGGAACGTCTACGCGCGGGCGGGATGGGCTACGGAGATCTGAAGAAAGCCCTCTTCGAACACTACTGGAACTACTTTGCCGGCCCGCGGGCCAAGAGGGCGGAACTCGCGAAGAACTCGGATTATGTCGAGCATGTCCTGAAATCAGGGGCACAAAAAGCCCGGGTAGTGGCAGAAACTGTCATCACCCGGGCGAAGCGTGCGTGCGGTCTCAGCGCGTGAATATCTGAGTATCGGAGCCAGACCCCGAAGCGTTTTCAGGCGAGACAACGGGCGCGGACCCATTTTGATTGGAACCCGATTCAGCCGCCATTTTCTGGCGGGCCAAACGACCGGGTTGCCCAGACGGCCGGTTCCGAGCGGATTGCAAAATAGCATCCACAGCCAGCAGCATGGACAAAGGAGAGGCAGGTTTTCTCATTTGTGTGAGAGCACATTAGCCCAGAACTTGGGCAGATGTGTAACCTATTTTTTATTCGGGCTGTTTTGAAATGCATTTTCGCGGACCCTTCTCAGACTTCCTGCTTGGACCAGGGCCCTATCCCCAACTAGCCGATTGCCCAAACATCAAGGCCTTCCGCCACGAACGATCGCGTCTTCCAAATATCCACTTCAAATCGATTCAATCATCTGATGGATAAACGGTTGAGACATACAAACGTAGACATCAAAACCACCGGCCAAGCCGGCCGGTTCCGGCCACTTTACTAACAAGCCGACAAGCCGGTGATGATGCAGTTTCAGGTTCGTTCAACCCGAACAAGAAACTTAGCATTTCAGAAATTCGGGAGCTCCAATCCGGAAGTTCAGGGCGCAGATTCGAGGATTTGCCCACCGCAAAAATACCCCGCGATTCAGGGCGAGGCTATCGTTACCGTTTGCCAGAGTGCCCCAGATCGAAAACAGAACAACTAGGCTTCAAATGGCCATCCAACTGGAAACGTCCCGGCTTGAGGCATATCAACCCACCCGGCGCGATCCCACGGTGGCCATTCTCTGGAATCCCTAAACGCCCCCACGCCCCAGCCCATCACCAAAACGTTCGGGCACGATGGCCCGCCTACTTTCCGCCATCGCGCTGCTTTTCCTTCTCCTTCTCCGACGCTTCTTCGATTGGCTGAAAATTCCCTTCCTCACAGCAGTGCACGAACCCCTCGGTGATCGATTTCAGCTCCTCCCAGCGCGCGCGTATGGCTTTGGATTCCTTCGCCGTGATATGGCTGTCGGCGGCTGCGGTGGCAATGACCGAGAGCAGGTCGGCAAAGTCTTGGACGATGTGGTTCGTGGCGGGGACAACGTAAAACGGATGCGGCCATTTCTTTTTCGGGTTCTTCATGAAGAACCCATCCGCGTGTTGCGCTAGCCACTGCACAATCCGGTCATCCTGTGTGACGCGGACAAGCTGCGCCATTCGGTCAAGAGGGTTGGTCGCGCCGCTGCCATCCTCAGAGGCCGGCTCCGCCCACTTGTAGATCAAGGACAGTGACAGTCCGAGCTCGGACGAAATCTGCTTCGGACTGGTTCGCTCAAACACCTCCCGGAGCATCTCATGGGATTGCATGGGCAATGAGATTGGTAATCGGAATCCCCACTGGCAAGCCGGGAGAACCGACAGCGGACCATCCGCCTCCAGAGCCCAGCGGCTCAACCCATCTCGTCCGCATCATTCGCGGCACGGCTTCTCATTGAAAGATCGCGACAAAGACCGCGTTTCGTGTTCGCAGCGAAATCGATCATTGTCCGCGCTGCCGGGCTGTGGAACCGGCTCGATGCATCCTCCAGCGCCTGCCGAAACAGAGTCCGCGCGCGAAAAAGCGCGTGATAGACCTGTTTCAACTCGAGCCGATCAGCGGCCGAAAAACCAGCTCGTCGCAGGCCAACGACATTAAGCCCGGCAATTCCATTCCCCCCCCGCGCTATGCAGAAAGGAGGAAGGTCGACGCTGATGGCGGAACCGCCCTGCATCAGCGCAAGCGTGCCCACGCGGCAAAATTGATGCACAAGGGCGTTGGCGGATATGAAAACACGGTCGCCAATGATCGCATGGCCGGCGATCGCCGAACCGTTGCACAGGATCACCCGATCGCCGACGACGACATCGTGGCCGACATGGCAGTGGGCCATCAGGAGATTGTCGGACCCGACAACGGTTTCGCTTTCAACCTTGTTCGACCGATGGACCGTGGCCTGTTCGCGGATGACGTTCCGGTCTCCGAAACGGAGGCGGGTGGGTTCGCCGCGATACTTGAAATCCTGCGGCGCATCCCCCAGCACGGCGCCGGCATGGATGACATTGTCCGCCCCAAAAGTAGTGTGGCCAGTGAGGTAGACGAACGGACCGATACGGCAGCGGGGCCCGACAATCACGTGCTCGTCGATCACGGCCATCGGGCCGATTTCGACCGATGGATCAAGTTGTGCACGCGGATGAATGACGGCGGTCGGATGAATCATCGGGCGGAACGCTAGCCGACCACGTCAAAGGCCTGAAGCCCGAAGAATCAAAGAGGACCGATCGGCCTACCCGGCCCTTTGCTGCTCGGGCTCGCGCCGTTGGAACAGGGACGAAGTGTCGGCGAGGTTCAGCTCGACCAGATCCATCCCCTCATCCGGCGCCCGCTCACGCGCGCGGCTGAGCTGCGCGGCGATGAGCTGGGTCGTGCTTGCCGCAAAATACTTGATGGCGCCGACACTGAGCGAAGCGCGGAAAATGACGACGAGCAGGAGCTGATCATCCACGTTCTGGACGAGAAGCGAATGCGCCACGCCCTGCTGGTAGACGCTGCTGAAGTCCGACTCACCCACGAGGCCGGCGATGGCCTGATTCGCGCAGTAACTGCCGGCGGCGAGCGCGGCCATCGTCGTCGTGTCGAAGTCGTCGCAGTTCCCACGCTCGATGATGAGCGGACCCCCCTTGTCGATGACGAGCGCGGCCGTCGCTTCGGACCTTGTGATCAGGTCTCCGAGCGCGGCGTCGAGGACGGCGACGTCCTCTTCAATGAGCTGTGGAAGGCTCAGCATGGGTTTGGCCCTCAGGCGGCCTTGCGCTGGCTTTCATTGATGAACTTATGGAGGAGCAGGCGCGTGATCATGTTCAACGTCTCGAAAACTCCCTCGCACTTGGACGCGCAGGCCTCGAAAGACGGCACCTGAACGTCTCGGTTGTTCAGCAGATACTCCAGATAGTCGACCGGCGCGGCGCCGGGCAGGTCGCGTTTGTTGTATTGGATGACATACGGGATGTCCGCGAGGTTGAGTTTCAGATTCTTGAGGTTTTCCTCGAGATTCTGGAAACTCTCGACGTTCTCCTGCATCTTGTCCCACTGCGAATCCGCGGCGAAGACGATGCCGTCGACACCCCGCAGCACGAGTTGCCGGGTGGTGTTGTAGATCACCTGACCAGGCACGGTGTAGAGCTGGAACTTGGTCTTGAATCCCTTGATCGCCATCGCCTCGATGGGAAGGAAGTCGAAGAACAATGTCCGGTCGGAGCTGGTCGCGAGGGACACGAGCTTGCCCTTCTCCTGCACGTTCTGAACGTTCGCATGGACCTGCTCGAGGTTGGTGGTCTTGCCGCATTTGGCGGGACCGTAATAGACGATTTTCACCTGCAGCTCGCGGGTGGCCTGATTGATAATAGCCATGGTGTGACGGTTACGGATTAAGGTTGTTGAGCTCGGTCGCCACGAGGGACAGCTGGGCGGCCGGCAGGCTGGCGCCACTCTGTCCGAGGACTCCGAAATAAACTCGGCCGGTGCGGAAGACCATCATCGCACAGCCGTTGACATCGATGACGAGGCGGGTCGATTCACCCATCTTAAGCTCGCGGGTATACTGGTTGATGCGCGCGAACATCTGCGGAAGAAAGCCGCAGAACGCGTCCGCGCTGATGTGGGGCGGCAGCTGGGATGCGACAGGGAGGCCTTCCGGCAGGGCGATCACGGCACCCGCCACGCCGGGCAGATTGCATAGCCGCTGCACGATTTCGGCGGGTTCCCAGTTCGATTTCTGGGGCTGCCCGAACAGCGCGCCGAGCCGGGAGACCTGGGCCGGAGCAACCGGCGCGGCGACCACGGGGGCAACGACCGGCTGCGGAGCCAGGACCGCAGGAGCGACAGGGGCCGGTGCTGACTTGCCCAGGGAAAATGGAATCGGGATCGGCGCCGCGACATCGACCACCTCAGGGGCGGTCACAGGAGCCTGTCTGGGCGCCGCCATTTCCACGACCGGTGCGGGTTCGGGGGCAGGAACAGCGGCCGGCGCCGGATTGACCTGGGGCCTTGCGGGCGCGCCGCTCGCATTGCCGAAGACATCTGGAATGTCCGCACCGACGGATACCTTTTTCACATCCCGGGCCTTAAACCGCGACAGGAAGAGCGAAGCCACGACGGACAGGGGAAACTCAAGCTTGAGTTCGGCGTGATCCGGACCGACGGCAACTGCTTGCGGCGTCAGCCATCCGGCCACCTGACGCCAGGTAAAGGCCACCCGGCCCGTCTTGAGAACGGGCTCCATTTCCGATGCCGGAATCGCGATCTGCGAGCCGGCCAGCCGGAGTTTGTTGATCTCGACACGGACAGGTTCGGGCCATTTTTCGCAAACCTGCGCCAGCGAGATCGTGACCTGCTCGCCCGCCGATGCCGCGTTCGGCAACGGAGCGATGGGTGCCGCCGCCTGAACCGGCACGCGCGGCACCGGAGCGGGATTCGGCGCAGCCGCCATCGGCTGCAGGACCGGGGTCGCCCCGGCCTTTGCCGGAACGGGTATGGCCGCCATGGCGTTCATCGCGATCGGCTTGTCCTCCAGCGACGCCCGGCTCAACGCATACAGGAATGCCGTGTCGCCACTGGTCGCGGTGGCGTTGGCGGGAGACGATTGCGACGGGTCGAGCGACGGCACCTGGGAATCGTTGAAAAATGGCTTGGCCGGCTTGATCGTTTCGCCCTTAGGCCCGAACAGATTTCCCAGCTCCGCTGGCGCATCCCACCGTTTTACCGGCCGCCGGCGGGCGAGTTTGGCCGGATCCAGCCGCGAGACGACTTCGCCAAGCGGAAGCACGATGTCCACATCGTTCGCCAGCGCCGATCCCTTGAAAGCCTGTTCCGGCGCACCCGCGCGGATGACGGAAAGCGGAATCTTGACCGAGCCGCGGGACAACTGCGGCAGCACCAACGCAAGCGGAATGGCGGACTCGCCCGCCGCCATGGGGAGGCAGACCTGAGCGACCTCGGGCGGAATGCGCCCGGCGATCACACTCATGGGAATCGCGACGAATCCGGCGGCGGCGGAATCTCCGGATCGATTGGCTGGCGCGGCGGCAACGGGCGCGCGACTCGCTTGCGGGGCGGCGGACCTTGGAACCGGTGGTGCCGAAGCGGCCGCCGGGGGGCGGGGCGACAATTCACCGGTGCGCGGAGTCACACGGGCGGGACTCTGCACCGCAGCCGGGACAGCGGCGCGGGCGGATGCGATGGGAGGGGGTGGAAAGGTCGAAGTCATGGAGACCTCTGCCTCTCCGCGGCCGAACATTTTTTTCAGTGCTGCAAACATGATGCGTCAGGCGGGGTTTCTGCTCTTCCCGGCTTTCGTATGGTCGGCGGGACCGATTCCGCACTTAACCGGGATTCGTTTCCGGCCGTTTCCATACCTGCGAGAGAGCTCGAATCATGCCCTCCACACATCGAATACTTCTGCTGGACGACGACGTGGACCTCCTGGACCGCTACAGGAAGGCCCTCGAAACCATGCCCACGCGACCTGAAATCGTGACCTGCACTTCGGGCGCGAAGGCCCTCGCACTTCTTGAGAGCACACCCGTCGCGCTCATGGTGTCGGACTTCGACATGCCGGGGATGGACGGCCTCCAGGTCTTCAGCATCGTTCGCCGCCGTTTCCCGAAGCTGCGATATGTCGTGATGATGCCGACGTCGGATCCGGCCATGCGTTCCCGGGCCTACAGCGCGGGTGTGGACCTGGTCTGGGAGAAACCGGCGTCGGACGAGGATCTCGCCCTGTTCCAGAGCTGCATCGAGGGATTGGTCGACAACTTTGGCGGCGGCTTCCGCGGTATCCAGCACAAGAGCCTGGTCGACCTCGTCCAGCTCGAATGCCTTTCCCAAAGCTCCTCCGTGCTGAAGCTCGAGCACGGAACGAACTGCGGCCGGATCTGGATCAACGGCGGTGAAGTGATCGACGCTGAAGTCGCGAACCTGGAAGGGGAACCCGCGTTTTCGGAGTTGATGCGCTGGAAGGCCGGCAGTTTCGAGATGCTCCCAGCCGAGCCCGATCGCCATCGGCGGATCGACGTTTCCTGGCAGGCATTGCTGCTCGACTCAGCCCAGGCGGCCGACGAACAGCTGGCTGAAATCAGCACCTACGACGCCGAAGGAACCCATAGGGTCACCGAAGCCCTCCCCTCCAGGCTGAGCGAAATTGAGACCGCTGCCGGAGTCGAGTTCCTCCTGAGCGGGGCGCTCCCACTGCCCTCCGAACTGAGGGCCGCCACCCCGCCTCCCGACGCGGCAGCCGGGTCGGACACAGCTGTATTCCAATGGGCGCGGACAACCTGGGGCAACCTCGAAGCCGTCGGCCGCAAGCTGGGACTCGGTCCGCTGCGCCAGATCGAGGGCATCGGACTGCAACGCCACGTCGGCATGTCGGCCGTGGAACAGAATCTCGTATGTCTTGGGCTTAACCGTTCACTCAGTCCCGCCGAAGTCAGGGAGAAGACCAAGCAACTTTCGGCGGCATGAGCCTATTCTCCAAATCACGACCCCCGTCCCGGCAGCCCAAGGAACCATGTCTCAAGGGCGCGTTCACCATCGACGCCCGCGGCCGCTTCATCAGCTCCACCGTTCCGGCCAGCTTCTCCGCGGCTCTCCAAAAGGAACTCGCGGGTGCGGTCCTCAAAGCGTTCCGCGAGGCCCAGGCCGCCCAGTTGACGTTGACCGAACTCGTGTTCGAGTTCGGCGGCCTGCGCGTCACGGCCAAGGAAATGCGCGGCGGCGCCATCGTCTTTCTCCATCCAAAAACTCCCGAATCCCAACAGGCGGCCGCGGAACCCATCTCGACATGAACACCAAGGAACTCGACCACCTGATCCTCCAACTGGAGAACTATCTCGAATGCTGGAAGCAGTTCAGCCACTTCATCTCCGCCGCGCGCGCGCGGAAGTTCACCCAGGACGACGAAGTGCAGTTCCTCGACGTCAAGAGCGTCCTCGTGCAGGAACTGGAGCTGATCCTGTCCAAAGTTGATTGCACCAATCCGTCGAAGGAGGAGGTCATCACTGTCGTTTCATCCGCGCCGTCGCTTCGCTTCCTCGCCGAGCTGCCGGAAGGGTCGCTGCGTGGCATTGAAAACCAGTGGCACAAGGTCTTCATCGCCTGGCAGTCGAATCTGGGAATGCTCAAGGTCAAACACCGCGACCTCGAAAGCCGCAGCTGGTTTTCCAAGATGGTCGCCAAGCCCGCTTGAGCTGCCCCGACTCAATCACCAAAGAAAACGCCGGCCAAAGTGGCCGGCGTTTCTAATTGCAGATGAACTGTCGGATCAGGCGCGACGGCGGAGCGCACCAAAGAGGCCGAGACCACCGAGGCCGACCAAGGCAAGCGTGCCGGGTTCGGGAACGGGAACGATCTGGCCGCGGATTTCGCCGCCACCGAACGTGGGGGTTGTGTGGATGTTCACATACCACAGCTGGCTCTGGAGAGAACTGATCTGGGGGGCGGTCAATCCGGTGATCGTCCCGGCGAGCGTCCCGGACGTCGAACCGGCAACACCGCCGAGCAGAGTGAAAATCACGGGGGCACTTGCCGTCGTGTTGGCGTCTCCATGAATGTGCTGCCCGGACAACCCATTCGCGGTCAGGCCCGAGTAGCTGATGTTGTAGGACAGATCCGATCCGGTAAGCGTCAGAGTTCCGCTACCGGTCGCGGTGGAAGCATTGCCGGTGGGCCGTTCGTTCGCACCGGACAGCGTGACCGTGAACGACGATTGGGCCTGCGCGGCGACGGCCGCGACGATTGTTAGGAGGCAGGTCAGGAGTGTTTTCATAATGTCGGTCTAGGGCAGGAGTTGAATGGCCGGCTTACCCCCGAAAGTGACTGAGGCGGCCGCAAGTCCAACCAACATTCCGCTGATCCGGTCGGCAATGTGCGTCTTGGCGCACATGGACCTTGTTTCGGCGGGGGTTCCCGGGTCTAAACAGCCATGCCCGACTGGTTGGCCGCCATTTTTCTCGGAATCATAGAAGGATTGACCGAGTTCCTGCCCGTGTCCTCCACCGGACATCTCCTCATCGTCGAGAACTCCGGGCTGCTCCCGAAACAGAGCGATCTCTTCAACGTCGTGATCCAATCCGGAGCCGTGCTGGCCGTATTGCTCGCGTTTTCCGCCCGAGCCAAGGACCTGCTGGTGAACTGGTCCAAACCCGAGAACAAGGACTACCTCGCCAAGCTTATCGTCGCCTTCGGCATCACCGGCGCGGGCGGGCTGGTGATCAAGAAACTGGGGCTCCAGCTCCCGGAAGAGGTCGCGCCCATCGCCTGGGCTACGCTGGTCGGCGGCATCGTCATCTTCGCCGTGGAAGCCCTGGCCAAGAAGCGGACCCCGTCGACCAGGGTCACCTGGGCCATCGCCCTCGCCGTGGCCGTGGCCCAACTTACGGCCGCGGTGTTTCCGGGCACGAGCCGATCCGGCGCTTGCATCGTGTTCGCCCTGGCCATGGGTCTAAGCCGTCCCATCGCCACGGAGTTCGCCTTCCTTGTCGGCGTTCCGACGCTGCTGGCTGCGGGAGGCCTGAAGATCGTTTCATCCATTAGCAAAGGAACGGCCGGAGATGAGAAATGGGGGCTAGTATTGATCGCGACGATCGCCGCAGCCATCAGCGCGTTCGTCGTCGTGAAGTGGCTGCTGCGTTTTGTGCAGACGCACACGCTGGTCGTATTCGGCTGGTATCGCGTGATCCTCGGAGCCGCGCTGCTGATCTTCTTCCGGGGCAAGTAAGCCCCGGCCCCCGACAACACTGTCGCCTAAACAGTGACCCGTTGCTGGGTCTTGATGGCCTGCTCGAAGCAATCCAGCGCCTCGCTGAACCGTTCGAGCTGGTTGTAGACCCCGCCCTTGGCCAGATGGGCCTGCGTATGGAACGGGTCCGCCGCCAACGCCTGGTCATACGAGGCGAGGGCTTCCTCCGGACGCTTGAGCCGCTCCAGAGCCGACCCACGGCGGAACAGGGCTTCGGCGTTGCCGGGTTCTTCAACAAGAATGGCGTTGAAGCAGGCCAACGCCTTCTCGGCCTGCCCGAGATTCAAAAGTGCTTTCCCCTTACCAAGGAGGGTGGACAGCTTGTCCTCGGGCTCGGGATGCTGGCCGTTGCCGTTGCCATTCACCAACACCGCCTCTCCAACGGATGGCCTGCCAGCACGGGCAGGTTCTCCTTCGGGCAACGGCGCTGCCGCCGTGTGCTCGAGTTCGTGGATGCGCTTCTCCATCCGTTCGAGCGCCTCCATCAGTCGCACACTGGACGGATCGGGACCGAACTGCACCGGACCGCCCGCGCCCAACAACGACGGGTTCGGTCCGGAACCGATGGATCGCATCGACTGGGTGCCGGATGCGATTTCGGCCAGCCGGTTCATGCCACGAAGCTGGAACCATGTCGTCACCAGCAAGGCCAACACACCGACGCTCGCGAACACCCCCGACGCGATGAGCATTGCACGGGTCGAACTCTGCGCCGCCCGCATTTCGTCGTCGCGCTGGCGGCTGATGGACTTCTCCAGCGTCTCCAACCGCGCCGCGATGGCTTCGGCATTCGTCTTCGCGGCGGCGGCCGCTTCCGTCCGTGCCTGCTCGATGGCGAGGATTGTTCCGTGGAGCCGTTCCTGCAGGCGAATGCCGGCGGCCAAGGCCTGTTGCAACTCTGTATTCTCGGAGGCGGTGGCGTTGGTGGAAACGGCTTCGGCGGCGCGGGAATTAGGCAAACCACCAAGGAAAACCAAACCACCCACGAGAACCGTCACAAGAGATTTTCTGAGAGTCGACATGGCCGGGAGATGACAACCGCACGCTAGGAACGAAGCCGGTGATTTCAAGGCCAATTCCAGCCCTAGGCGGCGACCGCTGCGCGCAGCAGGCCGAGAAGCTTCTCGCGAAGGGCCTCGAAATATCGCGCCGTCGATTCGAGGCCTCCGGTCCGCGCGTAGCGGATGAGCGGATCGAGCAGCCACGCTTCGGTGGGGGTCAGCTCCGGTTTCAGGGTGCGGTCCCGCAGGCCCATCGCGAGGAGTTGGACGCTCGACGGCACATGCTGCGAAGGCTTCGTGGCCGCCTGGATCAGATCGAGGTGAAGTTTTTCCCGATCTTCGTCCGGGCCGTAGGCGCGAACGGCGCGGCCCACCAGGAAGGCGTTGCGGGTAAGTTCGCGGATGTCGTCCTCATGCTCGGGCGCGTAGATCTCGCAGACCTTCAACGCCCGAAAACCACCGGGCGCAGCGAGCGAATAGATCTGGCCAAGAAGATTCGAGCAAAGGTTGATCTGCGCCTTGTCGAACTCGAGACGGGTCGGGGTCCTTTCACCGGCCAGCTCGAACCAGGCGCCCCGACCTGCCAACAGCGCATGGGCCCGGCGACGAAGCGCATCGTCCCCGCCGGCCAAGCGGGTGATCCCAGACGGTCCCGGAACATAGACGGCATGGGCTCCCGATCCCCGGCGGATCCCGGTCTGGATCGTCACGCCGCGGATGACCCGGCCGATGATGCGCGGCATCAGGTCGGGCCAAAGGTCCGGCAAGCGCCCGAAGAGCGTCGCCTCTTCCAGCCGCTCGATGAACATCTGCCGCGCCCGCGAGAAGTAGATGCCGTTGGAACTGAGGACCAACGTGGGCATGGCCTGGGGCGACAACTGGTTGGTCGCGAAAAGCGCTTCAAGCAGGCCGACGTATTCGTCAAGGACGCCGAGAAGCTGATCCGGGTTCGGGCAAACCAGGAGAACCTCCGGCAGTTGGTTGAGCTCAAGACACACCGGCAATCCCGCATAGAGCAGGCCTTCGAGCGGGATGCAGTTCGCGCTCTCGTCGACTTCAAATCGAAGGAAGCCCCCCTCCGCCAGCGCCCGCCCACTGGTCGATCCGCTCCGCCCGATGAAGAACACGGACCCATCGATTTTGGTAAGGCTGGCCGTGAGCCGGGAGAAAAACGCCGCTCCAAGTGCGCCAGCCGGGAGGATGCCGATGCTGCCGTGGCGGATCGCTTTCATGGCAGCGCGTGGTTTCAGGCCGGCAGGGAATTCAACACCTGAGTGGCCCGGGGGAGGTTGGAGACCTTCAAGACAAGGCGGACAGATTTTTCGCCCTGATCTTCGGTTCCGTAGGCGTAGTCGATGTTGACGTGCGCATCGGCCAGCGCCTGCGAGACCGAGGCCAGCATGCCGGGCGCATCGGGCATGTCGGCCACGATGACGTCGGCCTCGACGATGTGGTGGCCCGCGTCCTTCAGCAGCCGGCGCGCGATCTCCAGATCGTTCGGGATGATCCGGATGACGCCCTGCTCGACGTTGTCGAGCAGCGACAGGTTCCGGATGTTGATGCCGCTGGCCGAGAGGATGCGGCAAACGGCGGCCAGCCGACCGGGCTGATTCTCAAGGGCGACCGAAAGCTGCCGCTGGATCTTGAAGTTCATGGGAGGGCCTTAGTTTCCAAACCGTAGTCCCAGCCCGCCCACTCGTCTCCTCATAATTCACACCGCGACCCCGTTCCCTTTCGCCCTCGTTCTCGTTCTCCGTGTGGCGGACGAACGACGCCTTGCGACAACCGCTTCGTTCCGACACTGAGGACCGTTCCTTGACCCGCCGGGAGACCGTTGATTACGGTCCCGACCATGATTCGTAGGTCTGTGCGCGCGGTGCTCCTGTTTGCCGGGCTGTTGGCTTTGCCATTCAGCTCACCGGCGCCGTTGATCTATCGACCCGGCGAAGGATGGACCTACGAAGTGCCCGGCGACGAGACCAGCGGCAAGTGGCGCAAGACCCGCGCGAAGGACCAACTGGAGGCGACCAAGGCCGCCTTTGCAGCGGGCAGTTTCCGCACCGCCATCAAATCAGGCCGCCGCCTCGTGAAGACCTGGCCCCTGTCCGACTACGCCCCGGAAGGGCAATACTACATTGGCCGCTCCTACGAAGCCCGGAAGATGGACGAACGGGCGTTCCGCGAATACCAGACGAACCTGGTCAGGTTTCCCAAGGTCAAGAACCACGAGGAGATCATCCAGCGCCAGTTCGAAATCGCCAACCGCTACCTCGGCGGCCAGTGGTTCAAGCTCTGGGGCTACATCCCGTTTTTCCCCAACATGGAGAAGACCTCCTTGATGTATTACCAGATCGTCGGAAACGGCCCCTACTCCCCCCTCGCGCCCCAGGCTCAGATGAACCTCGGCGCCGCCCGCGAGAAGCAGAAGGAATTTCCCCTCGCCGTCCGTGCCTATGAGCGCGCGGCCGACCGCTACGCCGACCAACCTGCCATCGCGGCCGACGCGCTCTACAAGGCCGGCATGGCCTACTTCAAACAGGCCAAGACCGCCGACTACGACCAATCGATCTCGCAGCAGGCCATCGCCACCTTCGGCGATTTCATGACGCTCTTCCCCAAGGATGCGCGGGTGCCCGAATCGCAGAAGCGGATCGCCGAACTCAAGGTCGAGCAGGCCAGGGGCGCGTTCAACGTCGCCAAGTTCTACGAGAAGGACCGGCGATGGGACGGCGCGCTCGTCTACTACAACGAGGTTCTCCTGAAGGATCCGGAATCCAAGCTGGCTACCTCGGCGCGTGAACGCATCGAGCTCCTCAAGAGCCGCCGTCAAGCCGCCGAGGCCCGCAACCCCGCAGCGGCCACCACGGAGAGGAAATGAACCCCCGCTCCGTCGTCGGCATCCCGTTGCTCGCTTTGGTCGGTGCCACTCTGGTCGGCTGCGCGGGCTATCGTTTGGGTCCCACCAACGGCACCGCCGCCGGCGAGAAGTCCATCGAAGTCCGGCCGTTCGCAAACGCCACGCTGGAGCCAAGGCTCGTGGATCCCGTCACTTCGACCCTCCGGCGGTCTCTGCAACAGGACGGAACGTTCCGGCTCGCCACGGACGGCGCGGCCGACGTGGTCGTGAACGGAACGCTCATCAGCTACCAGCGGGGCGAACTGGGCTTCCAGCCGAACGACACGCTGACCGTCCGCGACTACTACATCGAGCTGACGGCCCGGATCGTCGCGGTGGAACGCAGCACGGGCAAAACCAATTTGAACCGCACCGTCATGGGCAGGACCACGATCCGTGTCGGGAGCGACCTTGCGGCCTCGGAACGCCAGGCCGCCCCGATCCTCGCCGCAGATCTGGCCCGCAACATCACATCGTTGCTCGTGGACGGAACGTGGTAAGTCCAACCCGTTCTTGACGGTCCGCCGCTTTCACGCAGCCTCGCGGCGTGAACTCCCCGCTTCTCCGATTCGCCTTCGCCGCTTCCCTGTTCACCGCCTCATTTGCCCACGCCGCGAGTTCCGACTGGCCGCAATGGCTCGGGCCCAAGCGCGACGGCCACGCCGCGGCCGGCTCGCTTACCCTCACGAAACTGCCGGCCGCACCAGAACCGCTGTGGAAGATCAACATAGGCGGCGGTTTCTCGT
This sequence comes from Verrucomicrobiota bacterium, assembly GCA_038203875.1. Taxonomy (GTDB): domain Bacteria; phylum Verrucomicrobiota; class Verrucomicrobiia; order Limisphaerales; family CANJSG01; genus CANJSG01. The sequence goes on along the minus strand of JBBRDN010000053.1, from coordinate 2,061 downwards.
CCCCGGTGGTTGCCGGCGACACTGTCGTGATCATGGCTGGACGCGGCAACGAAGAGGTCGCGTTCGGCCTCAACACCGCCAACGGCAAGGAGCGTTGGAGCACGCCCATCTCGTCGCTCTTCGGCGATGAATGGGGTCCCGGCCCGCGCGCCACACCGATCATCGACGGCGACCGCGTCTACGTAACGAGCTGCAGCGGCGAGTTCCGCTGCCTCAATTTGAAGGACGGAAAAGTCGTCTGGGGAACCAGCTTCGAGAAGGATTTCGGCGTCGCATTCCTCGGCAGCAAGGCCCGCGAAGGCACGGCGTCCCGCCGGGGCAACAACGGCTCCCCGGTGATCGACGGCGCCCACGTGTTCGTCCCGGTAGGCAATGTCGCCGGCGCCACCTTGGTCGCCTTCGACAAGCTCACCGGCAAGGTCGCCTGGAAGGCCGGACACGAGGAGGCCGCCTATTCCGCACTCCAGGTCGCGACGCTCGGCGGCCACAGGCAGGTCGTCATGTTCGCGGCCGATTCATTGAGCGGGTTCGATCGCGCGACCGGAAAGATCCTTTGGAGCGAGCCGCTCAAGACGAACGCCAAACGCCACGCCTCAACACCCGTCATTCTTGGCGACATGGTCGTCGTGAACTCGCACACCTTCGGCACCATCGCCTTCCGGATCGAAAAGGCCGGCGACGGCTGCAAATCTTCCCGCGCCTGGCTCAACACCGAGATGAAGATCAACCTCGGGACGCTCGTGGAAGTCGGCGGCAATCTCTACGGACACGGACCGGCAAAGAACTTTGTCTGCCTCGACTCAAACACCGGCAAGGCCCGTTGGACCCAGCCCGGTTTCGGCAAGGAGGTTTCGTCCACCGTCGCCCTCGACGACAAGACATTGCTGGTCGTGACCGATCAGGGGGAACTGGTCCTCATCGCCGCCGACCCCGCCGCTTACAAGGAACTCGGCCGCGCGCAGGTTTGCGGCAAGACATGGAGCACCCCGGCGATCGCCAACGGCGCGGTGTATGTGCGCGAAGGGCTGACCGACGGCTTCAAGCTGAGCAGTTGGAAGTTCTAGGCGACCACGAAGGCGAACCGTCTTCCAAAAACGCGTTCCGCGAGACCCGACTTCGTGGCTGCGGCCGCCAGTTCTTCTGACAAATCGCCCGCTCCAAACACCGTCACCGTGATGAACGCTTCGCCGGCCTGCACCTCAACCGCCGCGACCTTCGCCAGATGCTGGCGATCCAGTCCGTCGGCGATGCGGAGAAGCCCGGCGAGCATGCTCACGATCCGACGATCGGCTTCCTCCAAAGCCATGAACTCCTCATGCGACGGATCCGGCAGGCTCTTTCTATGGTAGCGGGCGGTTTGTGCAATGATCGCGACCTCTCGGATCCCCATCGCGGACCACGGAGCCGAAGAGATCAATCGCGCCGACTGTTTGTGATGCCCCTTGCCGTCAGGAGCGACGGACCAACCGACATCGTGCAGCAGCGCCGCGGCTTCGAGCCATTCCCTTTCCGCTGCCCCGAGTCCATGAACCCCGGTCAATTGGTCGAAGAGTCGAAGGGCCAACGTCGCCACATGCCGAACGTGCTCCGGCTCCGGTTCGTGCTCGCGCATGAACCGGTCTACTTCGTCTTTGGCGGAGGAATTCAGAAACGAAAAAACCCGCAGGCAAACGCCGGCGGGCTTGTTTGAAGGGGGATCAAGACGGACTAGGCGCCGTTGTCGCCGATCGCCTCGACGGGGCAGCCGTCCTTGGCTTCCTTGCACTGCGCCTCTTCCTCGGGTGATTCGGGCTGCTTGTAGAGGTAGGAATGGCCGCCGTCATCGTCGCGCTTGAAGTTCGCGGGAGCGGTTTCACGGCACAGATCACAGTCGATGCACTGGTTGTCGACGTAGTATCGGCCTTTAAAGTTCTGGGCGTATGCGTTTGCGAGGTCTGCCATAAATCAAAAATTTCGCCATCATGTTGGGAACCGCACTCCGGCGTGTAAAGCGTGTTTTCTGGCAGAAAGGGACAAATCAATCGACCATTTCGATGGCGGTTCCAGTTTATCGATTACCCC
>JBBRDN010000052.1:0-22162 GCA_038203875.1 Verrucomicrobiota bacterium | reverse complement strand
GCGGTTGAACGCGGTGGCGAGGCGACGCTCCTTCGTGGCCCCGGGCCCCTCGACTCCGCTCGGGACAGGCCCCTCGACACCGCTCGGGACAGGCAGCAGGTCGCCGGCCAGTTGCTCGATGACGAACTGGTCGTAGGGCAGGTCGCGGTTGAAGGCGTTGATGACCCAGTCACGGTAGAACCAGACGAAGCGCGTCTTGTCCTTCTCGTAGCCGTCGGTGTCGGCGTAGCGCGCCGCATCGAGCCAATGCCGCGCCCAGCGTTCGCCGTAATGCGGGCTGGCGAGAAGCGATTCCACGAGGCGCGGATAGGCATCGGAACGTTTGTCGGTCAGGAAGGCGTTAACCTGCTGTGGCGTTGGAGGAAGGCCGAGGAGGTCCAGATACAGCCGGCGAATGAGCGTCGTCTTGTCGGCTTCCGTCGAAGGCTTCAGGCCTTCTTTTTCGAGGCGGCTGAGGACGAAGCGATCGATTTCGTTGCGGGTCCACTTCGGTGCCTTGACCGGCGGCAAAGCCGGCCGAACCGGGGCGGTGTAGGCCCAATGCTGTTTCGTATCCTTGCCAGTGGCGGTAGACTGCGCAGGCCAGTCGGCGCCCTGGTCTATCCAGGCCCGGAGAAGCCCGATCTGGTCGGCCGTCAGCTTGTCGCCCTTCTTCGGCATCTGCGCGATATCGGGATGCAGCCCGGCCGTCAGATGCACGAGAAGGCTCTCAGCGCTTTTGCTAGGAACGACGACGACACCGTGGTCGCCGCCCTTGAGCAACGCCTCGCGCGAATCCAAGCGTAGTCCGGACTCCTGCTTCTTTTCGCCGTGGCATTGGAAGCAGCTTTTCCCCAGCAAGGGCAGGATGTCGCCGGCGAAGTCGACTTTGCGCGAGGTGGCCGGAGGGAGCTTCGCCACGTCTACGGCAGCCACGGCGGAAACGGCCATGGCCGTCGCAAGCACGGCCGCGCTCTGGAGAAAAAGCTTCCGGGGAATCATAGTTGGATCAGTTAACCGCATCCGGACCGGCGCTTCTATGGACAATTTTACCGGCTACCTTGTAGTTTGCAGCCATGCAATCCAGCCGGGAAAAGAACCGGTTCCCCGTCTCACTCCACTACACGCCGACGGGACCCCATGCGCGTGTCTTCTACACCGTGCTCCGGGCCGGGCATGTCATCGCCGGGAAGGAACACCACATCAGCCGGGAGCATTACCCCGGACATGAGTTGATCCTTTGCCTGGAAGGCGTGGGACATGCCGTGGTCCGCGGGCGCGGAACACCCGTCCGGGCCGGAGAACTGCTGTGGATCGACTGCTCCAGGCCACATGAATACCGCGCGGACGAACGGGACCCGTGGGAGGTCTTCTGGCTGAGGATGGAAGGCCCCGGGCTGGACCGCATTTGTAAAATGCTATCAGCCGGGCCGATGCCCCTTGGAGTGCCGGCCAAGCCGGCGGCGGACTGCTTCCGCCGGATCTTCTCGACCATGGCCCAATCCTCGCCGGAAGCCTTGGCGGCCATCCATGCGGAAGCCGCGCAGCTCATCGCGCTCTGCTTCCGCGCCCGCAGCCGCGGACCCGGCGACAGTCCGCTGCCGCAGAACCTTCCGGCCCTGCTCCGCCGGCCGCTTGAACAGATGCGGAGCTCCTTCGAGAGGCCTTGGCGCGTGGCCGAACTCGCAGGCATGGCGGGCATGAGTCCGTCGCATTTCATCCGGACCTTTCGTGCCGCACTGGGCACGAGTCCGATCGACTGGCTGCGGCACGAACGGATCAACCAGGCCAAACGGCGGCTGGTCGAGACGGACGATTCGATGAAGGAGATCGCCCGGTTGGTCGGCTACTCGGACCAGTTTTTCTTCAGCAAGGACTTCAAGCAGATGACCTCGCTGACGCCGACCGACTACCGCAAACGCGAGAAGGGTTTGAAATGACGACGCACGAAGGCCAAAGGCCCAGGCGGCGGACGTGCGCCGTCTTCAGAGGATGAACGGAATGACCCGCCGCGTCGCCCGCAGGTAGGCGGAGTATTCGTCCGGAAAGACCCGCAGGAGCTGGCGTTCCTCGGCCAGCATCCGCACCCAGAAACACACGGTGATGAGAGCGCCTAGGCCAATGGCGAAGGCCGAGCGATGCGACGCGGCCGCCGCCCAAACCCACCAGATCATCGAGGCGTAGAGCGGGTGACGAAGGAAACGGAACGGGCCCGTCGTGACCAAACCGCCGGGCGTCGGTTTCGGCCCCATGTGCAGGGAACGGAACCCGAACGTCAGCCTGGCCCAGATCATGAGCATGCCGGCAAGGCCCTGGAGAACCACGGCCCAAGGCGAGGCCGCGAGGATCTCGCGCCGCCAGACCATGGCTCCGATCGCCAGCACGGCCACGACCAACGCCGCTCCCGACCAGACCGCATCGCTTGCCCCCGCGGTCTTCGGTTGCGGATAAGCCATGGCGTGAAGGCGGGTCTACTTCTTTTTGGCCGGGGCCTTCTTGCCGGACTTGGAGCCGGGGCCGCGTCCTTTGAAGGTCAGTTCGGCGACTCCCGACTTGTCGAGTTCACCGAGGCCGACGGCGATCATCTTTTTGTATTGGGAGAGCGCGGTCTTCGCGAGCGGCAGGTTTAGCTTCTGGGCCTTGGCGAGGCTGTAGGCGATGCCGGAATCCTTGGCCGCGTGGGCCGCGCTGAAGAAGCAGCTGTGGTCGCGGTTCTGCATGTCCTCGCCGTCGCTGCGGAGGACGTTGGAATTCGCCCCGGTCTGGCTGAACACCTCGCGGAGAATGGCAAGGTCGAGCCCGAGCGCGTCGCCCAAAGCGAGACCTTCGGCAAGCCCGGCGGTGTTGATGTTCATGACCATGTTCACGAGCGCCTTCACCTGTGCGGCAGTGCCCGCCGGGCCGATGAAGCGGAGAAGCTTTCCGTCGTCGGTCAGCTTCTTGAGCAGCGGTTCGACGGCGAGGTAGGCGTCTTTGCGGCCGCCGAGCATGAGATACAGCGTGCCATTGCGGGCCTGCGTGATGCTCGAGGCCATGCAGGCCTCAAGCGAAGCGGCGCCGGCCTTGCGGGCAAGGGCGTCGACCTCGACGTGGACCGAGGGCGTGATGGTTGCGCAGTTGATGAAGGTGCGGCCCTTCGCTCCGACGAGAAGGGAATCACCCTTGGTCGCGAAGATGGACCGCATGGCCTTGTCATCCGTCACGACGGTGATGACCACGTCGGAAAGTTCGGTGACACGCGCCAGGCTGGCGGCGGCTTCGCAGCCAAGCTCCTTGGCCAGGGCGGTCGCGGCCTCCGGTCGGACATCGAAGACGGCGGTGACCTTGTAGCCGCAATCCTTGAGGCGACGCGCCATGTTGGCGCCCATGCGACCGACTCCGACGAATCCAATGCGTTGGGACATGATGATGGGGATTGAGGTTTCTGGGACGGCCGTGACTTAGCCACCGGCCGTCGTCCGGTTCAACCGAAGAACAGTCCCGCTTCAGATTTCCACGCCGGCGCGGAGGCGGAGGGTTAGCTCTGTGCGGTGTTTTTCGAGGAGGCGTTTCGTTGCGCGAATACCGTTGGGCTCGGGGAGGACCGCACCTTCGTATTCGACTCCGATCCAACCGCGGTAACCGGCCCGCCAGACGATCTCCAGCATGCGGCGGTAGTTGATCTTGGTCTCTTCGCCGTCGTATTCGAAGTCGTTGGTCTTGGCGCTGACGCCCTTGGCGTAGGGCATCATTTCAGTGACGCCGGCATACCGGTCGTAGTCGTAGAAGTTTCCGAAGTCCGGGAGCGTGCCGGCATTCGGCATGCCGGTCATGCGGATGACACCGGCGAGCCATTTGCCGTTCGACGAGAAGCCTCCGTGGTTTTCGACGATGACGTTCAGGCCCAGCTTCGCGGCGTATTCGCACAGGCCGCGCAATCCGTCGGCTGCAAGCTTCTGCTGCTCTTCAAAGGTGCCGCTCGAATAGGCGTTCACCCGGATGGAATGGCAGCCGAGGAACTTCGCGGCGTCGGCCCACTGGTGGTGGTTCGTAACGGCGAGGCGGCGCTTGACCTCGTCGGGATCTCCGAGGTTGCCGTCGCCGTCGCACATGATGAGCACGCTGGTGACGCCTTCGGAATCGCAACGGCTCTTCAACTCGCCGAGGTAGGCGTTGTCGGAACGCCGGTTCTCGAAGAGCTGGTTCACATACTCGACGCCCTCGATCTGGTAGTCGCGTTTGGCGACGACGGGAAAGTCCAGCGTGGTCATCGTCTTCTTCTCGCGGATGGCGCGGTGGAGCGACCATTGCGCGAGGGAGATGCGGAAAGCCGGTCCGTCGAGGACCACCGGCTTCGGCGCAGGCGCCGATTTGCACGCGGCCATGGCACCGCCCGAAGCGGCGGCAAGCGCGGCCGAACGGAGGAACTGGCGGCGGTTCATGGCGAGATCAGGCCGTGGCCGGAACCCGGGCCGGCGGACGGAACAACAGGGTGAAGAGCACGAGGATGAGACCGGCGAAGGCGGCGGGCTGACCCCACAGCGTTTTCCAGTCGATGGCCATCAATTCCGCTTTGCGGGCGGCTGACTTCTCGGTTTCAAGTGTCTTGAGGGCGGCCTCGAGGGCGGTCTTGCTCGCGGCATCCGCGGTCTTGATCTGTTCGGCTACCTTGGCGATCTGCTCGGTCTTCACCACGACGATGGCGGCCTGCGCCTTGGAGGCGTCGGTCGTGCACTGGGCCTCGATGCGGCCGGCGACGTTGGCGCCGATCGCCATGCCGAGCCCGAGCGTGAACAGCACCAACAGGCCCTGGGCCTGGGCGCGGACGGCCTTCGGCGCGGCCTGGTCGGTGTAGATCTGGCCGGTGACGAAGAAGAAGTCGTAGCAGATGCCGTGGAGCAGGATGCCGCCGATGATCATCCAGGCGGTTTCGGTCGGCGCACCGATGGCGAACATCGCGTAACGCACGACCCACGCAAGCATGCCGACGGCGAGCATCCATTTCACTCCGAGCCGGACGAAGAAGAGGGGCATCACCAGCATGAAGAAGATCTCCGACATCTGTCCGTAGCTCATCGTCTGGCCAATGGGCAGGCCGCCCATTTCAACGATGCGGCTGGTTATCTGGTAGTAGAAGGCGAGCGGGATGCAGATCAACATCGAGGCGAGGATGAAGACGAGGTAGGAGGGGTTCTTGAGCAGGACAAGGGCGTCCAACCCGAGCACCTGGCGGGCGCTGACGGGGCCGCTGGCGGTCGGCGGCGTGTTCGGAAGCGCAAAGCTGAACACGCCGAGGACAACCGATGCGCCGATCGTCAGGTAGAACATGTTGATCGACGTGTCGAACTTGAGCCACGAGAGCGAAAGGCCGGCGACGATCCAGCCGATGGTTCCGAACACCCGGATGAGCGGAAACTCCTTCTCAGGATTGGTCATCGCCTTCATCGCGATGGTGTTGGTCAACGCGAGGGTCGGATAGAAGCACATCATGTGGCCGAAGATGGCGACCCAGTTGATCGTCGACGGGCTGGGCGCGGAACCCTTCATCAGCACGGTGCCGTAGAACATGAAGGCGGCACCGACGAGGTGGAGCACGCCGAGGACACGCTGCGCCGCGAAGAAGCGGTCGGCGATCATGCCGACAAAGAACGGCGCGATCATTCCCGCGATCGGACCGACGGAGTAGGTGGTGCCGAAGTCCTCGGCCTTGAAGCCGATTGTCCCGAGATAGTTCGGCGCGGTGACATACCAGGAGCCCCAGATGAAGAACTGGAGCAGCATCATGATGGAAAGCTGGATTCGGGAGAGGGCGCTCATGGGATTTCTCCCACTTCACCTTCGGCACGGACGAGATTCAAGCGCGGGAAAACGGAATTATCGGAGCGAAAGGATCCCGACTTCCGACCCGGTCAGGCCATGTAGTGCCCGAGGACGCGGCGGAGATCCTCATCACGAACGGGCTTGGCGATGTGTTCCGACATGCCTGCGTCGAGACACAGTCGGCGGTCGTCCTCGGTCGCGTTCGCGGTGAGGGCGATGACGGGCATTCCGGCGCGGACGGAACCGGAGGAGCGGAGACGACGGGTGGCTTCGTAGCCGTCCATCTCGGGCATTTGGCAGTCCATGAATACCAGGTCGTAGGCGATGCGGTCGATGGCCTCCAAGGCCTCGATGCCGTTGGCGACAACATCGACGGACATGCCGATCCTGCGGAGCATGAGCGTGGCGACGCGCTGGTTGGTGGGGTTGTCCTCGGCGACGAGCACGCGGCCCTTGCGGAGCACGGGTGCTGACGGGGTCGCGCCCGGCACAGCCGCGCGTGGGGCCACGCAGGGATCCCCGAGTGCGCGCGCGATGGCCTTGAAGAGCGCCGCCTCGCGGCAGGGTTTCGCCACGACCGGGAGCATCCCCTTGAAAGCCTCGTTGGTCGCCTTGGGTCGTCCGCTGAGGATGATGACGGGCACGCCGACAGACTTGGAAAGCGCTGCTGGATCGGCCGGCGAACCTGCGAGCAGGGTGGCGATGGCGTCCGAACACACGAGCAGATGGAAGGGCTGGCCGACCGCCGCAGACTCGGCAAGAAGGGGATGGATCATGGCCGCCGCCGGTGCGGCCAGGGAATCGAAGCCCCAACGCATGGCATGTTCCATGACGATGCGCTGCCAGCTGGGATTGGCGTCGGCGACGAGGACTCGGCGTCCCGCGAATGCGTCCTTCTTCGGCGGCGCCCATCCGGTCACGCGATCCTGCACCGGCAGTTCGATCGTGAACCAGAAGGTCGATCCCTCGCCCGGCGCGCTGTCGACGCCGATCTCGCCGGACATCTGTTCGACGAGTTTGCGGCTGATGGCGAGGCCGAGGCCGGTTCCGCCAAACCGGCGTGTCGTCGACGCGTCGGCCTGTTCAAAAGCCTGGAAGAGACGGAGGCGCTGCTCCTCGGTCATGCCGATGCCCGTATCGCGGACGCCTACCCGGAGGCAGGCACGACCCTCAAGGGTCGAGACCAGCCGGGCGTCGAGGAAGACCTGTCCCTCGGAGGTGAACTTGATGGCGTTGCTGAGAAGGTTGAGGAGGATCTGGCGGATGCGGCCGGGATCTCCGACAAGGCCGAGCGGAACGGAGCCGTCGACCAGGTGCCCGAGCTGGACGCCCTTGTTCTGCGCCGCCTCGGCCACGAGTTCGAGGGCGCCTTCGACGAGGTCACGGAAATCGAAATCGATCTGCTCGAACACGAGCTTGCCGGCCTCGATCTTGGAGAAGTCGAGGATGTCGTTGATGATCGTCAGGAGGGCTTGGGAGGAGTCGCGGATGATGTGGGCGAGATCGCGCTGCTCCTCGTTCAACGGGGAGTCGAGCAGGAGGCCGGTCGTGCCGATGACGCCGTTCATCGGCGTCCGGATCTCGTGGCTCATGTTGGCGAGGAAGAGGTTCTTCGCGAGGCTGGCCTGCTCGGCCTTCTCGCGGGCCAGACGCATCTCGTGCTCGGCCTGCTTCTCCTTGGTGATGTCCCAGAATACGCCCTGGATGCCGGTGACGAGCCCGAACTGGTTCGTGACCGGGACCTTGATGACGCGGACCCAACGGCTCTCGCCGTTTCCGTTGACGACCTGTTCCTCTTGGTCGACGAGGCGGTTCCCCTGCATGACGCGTCGGTCGTCCTCCATGTAGGCCCGGGCCATCTCCTCGGGGAAAAGATCGTTGTCCGTGCGACCGACGACCCCCTCCTGAGGACGGCCGATGATGCGGCAGAAGCCCGAATTGGCGAAGACGAACCGCCCTTCCGAGTCCTTCTGGAAGACGCTCACGGGAAGATTCTCGACCAGCATGTGGTAGCGGCTCTCGGACGAACGGAGGGCGTTCTCGATCTCCTTGAGCTCGGTCACATCCTTGGCGATGCCGAAAGTGCCGACGATCTTTCCGGACGGATCCCGCAGGGGCAGACGCGAGACCAGGGCCCAGCTCACGCGGCCGTCCGGCCAGACCTCGCGTTCCATCGATCCGATCGACGGCTCGCCCGTCCGTATGATCTCGGCCTCGATCTCGGCGACCTTCCGGGCATGGCCGAAGTCAAAGAAATCCCCGGCCGTCATCCCGATGACGCTTGCCCGGCCCCCGGCCCCGAAACGTTTCGCCAGGAAATCGCTGACGCGGGTGAACCGGCCCTCCGGGTCCTTGAAGAAGATGGAGTCTTCGGCACCGGCAAGAAGTGTTTCCAGGAGCTGCTGCTCGTGGTCGAGCCGCGACGCCATCTCGCCGGCATAACGCGCCGACCGCTCGAGCTGGGCCGTGCGCTCGGAGACGCGGCTTTCAAGACTGGCGTTGATCTCGGTCAGGCTCTTGGCCAGCGCCGAGACCTTCCGCGCGCGGTTGACCGCAAGTCCGGCGAGGCAGGCGATGCCGACGACGATCGCGGCCACAAAAGCCCAGAACCACGTGTCCGCCATCGCCGAAGGCTCCGCCGCGGAAAACAGGCCGGGCGTGACGGCGCCGGCACTGGGCGCCGCCCATGCAACGACGATGGGCACAAGCGCCTGGAGCTTCCCTGCTGTTATTCTTATGGGCGACGGATATCTCACTCGCTTCCAGCTGGATCGGCCCAAAGTCCTCTTAGGTTAAGGGCCGAAATGCCGAATCCCGCCCCACAAGTTGACCGAACCGAACTATCGCGGCGGCGCAGTCCAACCATTTCCTTTGTTTCCGCCAAAGCCGTCGTTAGCGTCGCCGCATGATTCTCTCGCCCGCCGAGTTGGAGAGCCTGGTTAAAGTCGAACACCTCTGCCCCCATCAACTTCTCGGGCTCCATAGCCTGGGTGAAAAGAAAGGGCTGGTGGCGCGCGCATTTGCTCCTGGTGCGAAGTCCGTCGAGGTGGTCCCGGTCCACGAAAAATCCAAGCCCTCCTTCGCGCTGCAGCCGCTCGACTACACCGGCTACTTCGAAGGAACCACCAAGAAGGCCTCCGAGATCTACGCCTACGACCTGAAGGTCACCTGGCCCGACGGCACCGTTCAGCAGGGCCGCGATCCCTATTCCTTCCTGCCGACGCTGGGCGAACTCGACCTCCACCTTTTCGGTGAGGGCAACGACCACCATCTCCACGACAAGCTCGGCGCCCACCTCAAGACCATCGACGGCGTCGCCGGCACCTCCTTCGCCGTCTGGGCCCCGAACGCCCGTCGCATCTCGGTCATCGGCAATTTCAACGAATGGGACGGCCGAAAACATCCCATGCGGATGCTGGGTTCGTCCGGTGTCTGGGAAATTTTCCTCCCCGGTATTGGCGAAGGCGCCCTCTACAAGTTCGAGGTCTGGGACAAGGACGGACACATCCGCCAGAAGACCGATCCGTTCGGCGCGTTCTTCGAGCTTCCCCCCAAGCAGGCCGCCATCGTCTGGAACACCCGCAAGTTCAAATGGACCGACGGCGATTGGATGAAGAAGCGCGCCACGGTGAACGCGCTCGAACGTCCCATGAGCACCTACGAGGTGCATCTGGGTTCCTGGATCAAGAAGACCCCCGGAGAGTCCCCGGGCTACCGCGAGGTCGCCCCGCTGCTGGCCGAATATGTGACGCGCATGGGCTTCACCCACGTGGAGTTCCTGCCGCTGGCCGAACACGCCTACTACCCGAGCTGGGGCTACCAGGTGACCGGCTTCTTCGCCCCGACCAGCCGCTACGGCACGCCCGATGACTTCCAGTTCCTCGTCGATGAACTCCACGCTGCCGGCATTGCCGTGATCGTGGACTGGGTGCCCGCCCACTTCCCGCGCGACGACTGGGCGCTGGCCAAGTTCGATGGCACCGCGCTCTTCGAGCATGAGGATCCGCGGCAGGGTTCCCACCAGGACTGGGGCACGCTCATCTTCAACTTCGGCCGGCACGAGGTGAGGAACTTCCTCGCGGCGAATGCGCTCTACTGGTGCGAACGTTTCCACCTCGACGGCCTGCGCGTCGACGCCGTCGCCTCGATGCTCTACCTCGACTACTCCCGCAAGGAGGGCGAGTGGATCCCCAACAAGTTCGGCGGGCGCGAGAACCTCGACGCCATCTCCTTCCTTCGGCACACGAACCACCTCGTCCACACGCAGCATCCCGGCGTCGTCACCATCGCCGAGGAAAGCACCGCTTGGCCCATGGTCAGCCGTCCGCCGTATCTGGGCGGACTCGGCTTCAGCCTCAAGTGGAACATGGGCTGGATGCACGACACCCTCGGCTACTTCAAGCGCGAGCCCGTCTACCGCAAGCACCACCAGAACGACCTGACGTTCGCGATGCTCTACCACTTCCAGGAGAATTTCGTCCTGCCGCTCTCCCACGACGAGGTCGTGCACGGCAAGGCGTCGCTCCTCGGCCGCATGCCGGGCGACGACTGGCAGCGCTTTGCCAATCTCCGCACCTTGCTCGGCTACCAGTGGATGTTCCCCGGCAAGAAGCTGCTCTTCATGGGCTGCGAGATCGGCCAGACGGCGGAGTGGAACCACAACTCCCAGCTCGACTGGTGGCTGCTCGAGGCCGGCCCCTACCACAGGGGTCTCCAGCAGTTTGTCGAAGACCTCAACCGCGTCTACCTCGCCGAGCCCGCGCTCTGGGCCGCCGACTTCAAGCACGAGGGCTTCCAATGGCTCGACTGCACCGACCACGAGCAGAGCGTCATGAGCTTCATCCGGCGAGGAGGAGGAGGCGCGGACATCGTCGTCATCCTGAACCTCACTCCCGTGCCGCGCGTGCCCTACCGCATCGGCCTGCCCAAGGCGGGCTTCTGGAAGGAAGTCATCAACAGCGACTCCGCCATCTACGCCGGCAGCAACCAGGGCAACGCCGGCGGCCTGACCGCGCAACCGACGGCCTGCCACGGCCAACCCTTCAGCGCGGAGTTCATCCTGCCTCCGCTCAGCATCAGCGTGTTCAAGGTCGAATGATGCCCGGCGGCCGCCGATCCACTGTAAAGCGTGCTGCTACCACGACCGGCTGTCGTCGGGGGACTGGTGGTAGTCCAGGCTGGGGCCGAGTTTCTGCGTCAGGGCATCGGTCAGCCGACTGAGTTCGGCGCGCAGCGCGGGTGAGATCGGGGCCTTCGCGGCGCGGATGTTGGCCTCAAGCTGCGCCCGGTTGCGCGCTCCGACGAGCGTGCAGGTGATCGCGGGATTCGCCACGGCCCATGCAAGCGCAAGATCTCCCAGCGGAAGTCCGGCTTCTTCGGCGGCACGGCGGAGGTTGTCCAGCGCCGCAAACGTTTCCGCTTCGCAACCTGGTCCCCCGTGGCGCGAGCCCGGCCGGTCCCCGCGGAAATGGCGCGTGCGGACGCGGATGGGCGGCAGTTCATCGAAGCTGGCGAGCTTTCCCGAAAGAAGCCCCTGCGCGAGCGGCGTGTAGCCCAGGACCCCGATGCCGTGATCCACGCAGGCGGGAAGCAGGTCCGGCTCGATCGCCCGCGAAAGCAGATTGTAGGGAAGTTCGTTCAGGGCGAGCGGCACACCGGTGGCCACGGCCTCCGCCAGTTGCATCACGCCGAAATTGCTCACGCCAATGTGGCGGATCTTTCCTTCACGTCTCAGCTCGTCGAGAGCATGCAGCGCTTCATCGATCCTGGGCGGATTCTCCAGCCGTTGCGCGTCGTTGGAGTAGTGCCGCAGCGCGCTCGCGGTCAGCGCCCAATGGATCATGTAGATGTCGATCCGGTCCGTCTTCAGCCGGGCCAAACTTGCTTCGCAATGAAGGCGGATCTCGTCGCGGTAGCAATGGTCCGGCTGGATTTTCGTGCAGATCAATGCGGCATCACGCCGATCGCGCAGGGCCTCGCCGAGCGCGAGTTCGCTGGCGCCGGCGTTGTAGGTTTCCGCCGTATCGAAAAAGTTGACGCCGAGATCGATCGCTCGGGCGACCACCTCATCCACGTCCCGCTGGCTCTGGGCTCCCCAGTAGGTGCCGCCGCCGAAGGAGAAACATCCGACGCCAAGAATTGGCAACGTCAGGCCGGAGGTCTTGAAGGAACGCGTTTGCATGGAGCTTGTCGGAAGCTGGTGGAGAAGCCTTGGTGCCCGGGCTTGGAATCGCGGCGTGGCCTACTGTTTCGCGGCCAGTTCGGTCGCAGCCAATCCGCGCAAGAGCGTGATCGCCTTCGGCGCGTTCGCGAAGAAGTCGCCGGGCTTGCCGTGGATGCTGAAGCCGCCTTGGTAGCCACCCGCCTTCAGCGCGCGGAAAAACGAAACGTAGTCCGCCTCATCCAATCGCTGCGGATAGATCCGGCCGTGGGGATTCTGGATCTCGATCTGCCGAATGTGTTTCCCAGCCCGACGGAGAACCGCGAAGTCCTCCTTGCCCTCCACCATCGTGGCGAAATCGACGAGCAGCTTCAGGTTCGGGCTGTCCACCTCCTCCACCAATGCGAGTCCCTCGGCGACGGTTTTGATCGTAGCGGTCGAATTGGTGCCCATCGGCTGGATAAGAACGGTGATGCCCCGGTCCGCGCCTTCGCGGGCGGCACGTCGGCAGAAGTCCGCGAACTGCTTGCGCGCTTCGGCCTGCGGAAACCCCGGCGGAGCGCTCCGGCTTCCCGCGATGACGTTTCCGTGGACGACCATCTGCAGGCCAATTTGCTTCGCGCGGTCGAGTCCATGGCGCAGGGCCGCGTCGACCCGCGATTGCTCCATAGCTGGACCCACGACCTTGAGATCAGCCGGCATGAATCCGTAGCCGGAAACCAGCGGAATCCCAATGCTGCGCAACCGGGTGACAACGCGCGCGAACTCGTCGTCCGGCAATGGCAGGAGCGAAGGCAGGTTCACTTCGAGATACTCGAAGCCCGCTGTCTTCGCGTCTTCGGGCGACGTGATGTTGAGCACCAGCACGCAGCGTCCGATCGGGTAACCCGGCACCGGAGCAGGAACGGTGGCCACCGGAACCGCCGCGAATGACGGCAAAAGGCCGAGGACAAGCAAGCCGAGCAGAGCGCGAAGGAAACTTTGGGATAGGGTCATGGCGTGGTGGTTCGAATCGGCGGTGGTGACCCGGGTAAAGTGGGCCTGCCTTCGGATCATTGACGAGGCGAAAAAAAGCGCAGCCTCGTGGCAATCTCCTTGCGCACTCAGGCTGCGGGCGTGTCCACGATCCGCAGGACGCAAAAGCCCTTTGGAGAAGCCCGTCAAACCCATCGCCATGAACAGGCTCACTTCAACCCTGGTCGTCTCCGTCGCCCTGTTGACCGGGTGTTCCTCTCCCAGTTCCCCGTCTGCCGCCAAGACCCGGCTGGTTTATCCCGACGGTCTCGCCTGACAGGCACCAACCGCTTCGTCACACCGACGCGCTAACAGCCTCCGGTCGACATCCGCATCGTGGCCAAGACGGATTTAACCAACCTCCGCATCGGCTACGCGGCCAGCCAGTTCGTAGAGATCCGCTGGGTCGTGAAATCCCTGGGCCAGCAGCTCTTGGTCGATGGCCAGCTCCGTTATGAGGACAAGCTGTCCAACGTCGGCTTGAACCGTCCCGTCTCCGTCTTCCCCGCCGTCGGTTCCACCGTGACGGTCAAGAAACTCGAAGTGACGCCACTCAAACCATAAGGAACGTCTTCACACCAGCTGCGGAGCAGCGGAAGACAGTCTCTATTAACTTGGCGCCAACGCCAACGATCCCGGCGGCACCGGCGGCATGGCGGCTGCCGGAACCAGGTTCCGCATTTCGCGGAGCAGATCGTCCAAACGGCCGGTGTCGAACTCGCCCATGAGCGCGATCTGGATCCAGTTCCTCCGAAGCAGGTATTCGCTGCGGTAGCTGACGAGATAGCCCAGCTTCTCCAACTGCCACCCGAGGCTGCGGGCGCTGCGTTGCGGCGGCAGCGCGACGGTGACGATTCCCGGCGACGCCTGTTCATCGGCACCGACGAGCAGGAACCCGAGTTCGTGCAGGCTGTTCCTAAGTCCGACAGCGGTATCTCGGGTTCGGGCGAACTTCTCTTCCCAGTTGCCCCGCTCCAACGCCGCGGCCAGCGCGGCGACGAGGTTGGACGAGTGGGTGAACGGAACGCCGTCGCCCTGGGACCAGCAGCCGAGGTCGAGATATCGCGGGAGCCTTTCCGGTTGCGGCGCGACGTCGTGATGGTGGAACACGAGGCTGAGCCCGGGATACGACGCGAGCCCCTTGCCGCTGGTGCCGGTCGCGAGGTGAATGCCGCGCAGATCGAGCGGCACGACACCGAGGGTGCTCATGCAGTCGAGGCAAAGCTTGAGCCCGCGTTGGGCGGCCATTTGTTTCAATGGTCCGAGGTCGTTGAGGACGCTGGTGGAGGTTTCGCCGTGGACCATCCAGAGCCAACGGGCCTCGGGGTTTTGGTCGAGGAACCAGCTCAGTTGATCCTGCCCGAAAGATTCACCCCAGCCGACGGCCAGGGTCCGGAAATGCAGTGAGGCACGACGGGCATGGTCGACCAGGCGTTCGCCGAATTCACCCTGGCTCAGGACGATTCCGGGAGCGTCGAGGAGCCGGAGCTGCTGGGCGACGACGTCGTTGGCCAATGTGCCAGAGCCCAGGAGGATCGACGCGTGCCGCGCATGCACCATCGCGGCCGCGCTCTTCCGGACCTCGCGGAATCCCAGGACAAAATTCCGGCTGCGATGTGAAAGCGGAAGCTGCTCGAACGCCGCCCGCACGGCTGCGGAAACAGGCACGGGGCCGGGAAGGAAATTGGCCGGGTCCGCCACCGGTTTGTGCAGGCCGCCAACCATCGTGTCGCCCGAATGCGCGTCGAAATCCTCCAGCGAAAGCAGCATCGGCTGGAAGACCGCCTCACCCGAACCGACCAAGGGTCCGAACGGTTTGAAGCCCATGTGCCGGTAGAGCCTCAATTGGCGCGTTGTGCCGGAGATCAACGCCAGATCAAAGCCGACCCGGATGGCCTCCGTGGCCAGTGTGCCGAGCAGCGCCGCGCACACGGCGGTGCCGCGGTAGTCCTTGTCCACGGCCAGCAGCCGCACCTCGCACGGCACGAACCCCGCCGGGATGTGGAGGTCGAGGTCGGGCAGTTTCTGATCGAGCGAGAAGGGCCTGCGCCCGCGGAACGCGACCATCGCGACGACGCGGCCCGCATCCAGCCCGACGATGTAGGTGTTTTCCGCGTGGAACTTGTCGACCAACCGGCCCTCGGCATTCCGCTGGTGCTGCGGGATCTCCTCCACGAACGTCCGGTAGTTCAGCCGATGGATCTGCTCGAACTCCCACTCCTCGGACGCGATTTTGAAGATGAGGCCGGTCTTCTGGTTCATGGCAAAGGTTTCACCTGGGCGTCGGGGTTTGGGGATTCGCTATCTGAAACCACGCCGGCGGATGGCGCGGAGGCGGGCGGTCCAGCTAGCTCGCCCTGGAGGTTGTTCCGATGGGTGAACGCGACCACCGCGGCGGTCAGCGCACAGAGCGTAATCACCGGCGGTCCGGCGGAGAACGCCATCGCGAGAAGAGGGGCTGCGGCAAACGCCGCGACTCCGCCAAGCGTTGTGCTCCGGAGAAGGAGCGTGATCGGCAGGAAGACGCCCCACATCGCCCCGGCCACCCAGGGAGCCGCGGCCAGCAAAACGCCATAGCCGGTGGCCACGCCTTTTCCACCGCGGAAGCCGAGCTGCAACGGCCAGTTGTGCCCCGCCACCACAGCCAGCGCCGCGATTGTCATGGGCCAGCCGGAAAGGCCGGCCCAGCGCGCAAGGAGGACGGCGGCGAAGCCTTTGGCGATGTCGACGAGGCTGGTGAGTAAGTAACCGCCGCGGCCGAGGATTCTTCCGGCGTTCTTGGCCCCGAGACTGCCGCTGCCGAGCATCCGCAGGTCCTGCCCCGTGCGCCACCGGACGAGATAGTAGCCCGGGACGAAGCAACCCAGGACATAGGCGGCCAGGACGACGGCGATGACATTCAGTGTGCCCACGGGATTCTGTCACTGAACCGTAACAATCAAACCTTCGCGGGTTCAATCTCCCTTCGCCCTGGATTGACGGAACCGCCGGTGGCCTCGCGTTTCGAATCCCGGGTTCCCGTCTCAACATTGCGGCTTGGCACTTGCGGGTCCCGGCCTTCTTCTCCGGCCATGTCTACCGTCGATCTAACCCGTCTGCCTTCGGCGGATCCGACCCGCGTCTACCGCTACCGCGACGGGCTCTACGCCGCCGACCTTGTCACGGCCGCGTTCGTGCATCTCGACTTCTTCACTTGGCTGGCCGCGAACCCGTCCGACTTCGTCGGCATCTGCCGGCACTTCGGTTTCGCGGAACGCCCCGCCGATGTGATGATGACGCTCTTCGCCGCCAATGGGTTTGTTCGGAATGAAACCGGGGTCTTCCGCGCTTCCGACGTCGCCTTGGAGCATCTCGTGGCCGGGTCGCCCTGGTCCCTCAAGCCCTACTACGCGTCGCTCAAGGACAGGCCGATCGTGAAGGACTACCTCAAGGTCCTCACCACCGGGCGGCCGGCGAACTGGGGCGGCTACGACAAGGCGAACGACTGGCACAAATCGATGGAGGACGAGACCTTCGCCCGGGGATTCACCGCCGCGATGGATTGCAGGGGCGTGCTGCTGGGGCCGGCCATAGCCCGGAAGGTCGACCTGAAACGCTTCAGCCGCCTGCTCGACATCGGCGGCGGTTCCGGGATCTACGCCTGCGCCCTCGTCGCGAACAACCCGCAGCTCACGGCGACGGTCTTCGACCAGCCGTCCGTCGAAAAGATCGCCACCACACGCATCGCCGAGCTCGGCATGGCCGGCCGTGTCACGGTGAAGGCCGGGGACATGCTGAACGAACCGCTCCCCAGCGGCTGCGACCTGCACCTCTACTCGAACGTGCTCCACGATTGGGACGTCGCCGAAGTGCGTCAGCTCCTCGCCGCGTCCTTCCGCGCCTTGAAGCCCGGCGGAATGCTCTTGATCCACGACGCCTTCATCAATGCCGACAAGGCCGGGCCATTGCCGGTCGCGGAGTATTCGGCCCTTCTCATGCATTCGACCCAGGGCAAGTGCTACTCGACCGGCGAATATGAAACGCTGGCGACCGAGGCTGGATTCCGCGGATTCACCTTCGCCACGACGGCGGCCGACCGCGGGGTGATGACCGCGGGTCGACCGTCCTGAACTGGTGCGACCGCTCAAACGGCTCCGTCATCCGCGCCGCGCGTCTTGCCTTCTCTTCAAGCCATGCGCGACGCTCCCTCCATGCGTTTCGCCATCTGCAACGAGATCTACCAGGACTGGTCGTTGGAAGACGCCTTCGCCCACATCGGCCGCACCGGCTACGACGCGGTCGAGATCGCACCGTTCACCGTGACGAAGCACGTCACCGACCTCTCCGCCGCGCGACGTCTTGAAATCCGCAGCCTAGCCCAACGCAGCGGCATTGCCATCTCCGGCCTCCACTGGGTGCTCGTCCAGACCGAGGGGATGTATCTCAACCACACCGACGAGGCCACCCGCCGCCGGACCGCGAACTACTTCGTGGAACTCGTCCGCTGCTGCGCCGATCTCGGCGGCGACCGCATCATCGTCGGCTCGCCCAAGCAGCGGAACATCCTCCCCGGCGTCAGTGAACAGCAGGCGTGGGACTGGGCCACCGACAGCTTCCGCGACGCCGTCAAGGAAGCCGAACAACGCGGCGTGGTCCTCTGCTTCGAACCGCTTTCCCCGGTGGAGACCAACTTCGTCAACACCGCCGCCGAAGGCATCCGCTTCGCCCGCCAGTTCAGCAGCCCCGCCATGAGCGTCATCATCGACGTGAAGGCCATGTGCAGCGAGGCCAAGCCCATCCCCCAGATCATCCGCGAGTCGGCCGGCCAGTTCGCCTACTTCCACGCCAACGACCGGAACCTCAAGGGCCCCGGCTTTGGCGACGTCGACTACACGCCCATCGTCGCCGCCCTGCGCGACGCGTGTTACGACGGCACCGTTTCCGTCGAGGTCTTCAAGTTCGAGGAAGGCGCCGACGCCATCGCCACGCGGAGCCTGGAGTATTTGAAACACGTCTTCGCCGCCTGACGCCGCCGCCATGGCCGATGTCCTCAGCAAGGCGGCACGTTCCGAACTCATGTCGCGCATCCGTTCGCGCGGCAACGAACGCACCGAACTAACGCTGGCCCGTCTCCTCCGCCGCGAACGCATCACCGGCTGGCGACGGCATATCGCGCTGAAGCTGGGAAAAACGAAGCCGCCAAGCCTTCAGGCCACTCCCCATCGCCGCACCGCCGTCCGGCCTGACTTTGTTTTCAGGAAAGAGCGCGTCGTCGTCTTCGTCGACGGCTGCTTCTGGCACGGCTGCCCGACCCACGGCACACGCCCCAAGGACAACCGCGCCTTCTGGCGCCAGAAGATCACCGCCAACCAGACCCGCGACCGCCGCGTCCACCGCGCCCTTCGCCAATCCGACTGGAAAGTTCTCCGCATCTGGGAACACAGCCTCCGTCCGAAAGGCCTCTCCGCGGTCGTCCGCCGAATCGACCGAGCTCTTCGTGTCCTTCATGGATGAGCACCGTCTGGCCGAGCGCGGATCTCTCGTCGCTTCAGTCTCACGCCCCGCCTTATCGCAAAAGCCGCAGCTCTCCATCCAGCCAGGCTCCCTGCACCTGGAACCGGTCATTGAACCAGACCAAGTCGGCGCGCTTGCCCAGTTCGATGGAGCCGAACTCTTCGGCGCGGCCGAGTTGGCGGGCCGGATTGAGCGAGGCCATCCTCACAGCGTCTTCGAGTGGCAGGCCCGTGAGCTCCACGGCGCGGCGGACGGCTTCGATCATCGTCAACGTGCTGCCGGCCAATCCGGCGTTGTTGTCGAGCACGGCGGTCTCGGGCGTGACGTGGGCCTTGATGGCGCCGAGTTGGAAGCGTGTTCCCGGCTTCAATCCGGCGCCCGCCGTCGCGTCGGTGATGAGGCAGACTCCGTCGCGGCCCTTCGCGTTGAAGAGCATCTTCATCAGCGTCGCGGGCACGTGCACGCCGTCGCCGATCAGCTCGCAGATGATCTCCGGATGCGCGAGGGAGAACTCGATCATGCCGGCATGGCGATACGGCCCCTTCCGCACGACGGTGCTCATGGCGTTGAAGGTGTGCGTGGCCTGGTTCAAGCCGGCCTTCAGCGCGGGCACGAGCGCCGGTTCCAAGGCGTCCGTGTGTCCGCCGCTGGCGATGATGTCGCGTTTGCGGAGTTCACGGATGAGCGGCAGCGCGCCCGGCTCTTCTGGTGCGAGGGTGAACTGCGTGACGAGCTTTCCGTAGGCCAGGTAGCGGCTCCACTCGCGACGCGTCGGCGGGCGGATGAACGCGGGGTCCTGCGCACCGGCGCGGGCCTTGGAGATGAACGGGCCTTCCACATGGATGCCGACGATGCGCGAGCCGCCGAGGGACTGGTTGTGGAACCGTTTTGCGGCGTCGAGCACGCGGAGGATGTCGGCTTCCGGCGCGGTCAACGTGGTCAACGTCAGCGAGGTGGTTCCGCCGCCGAGATGGAATTCCGTGATCTCGCGGAAGGCTTCCTCCGTGGCCTCCATCGTGTCGCGCCGCATCGCGCCATGGATGTGGAGGTCGACGAAGCCGGGCGAAAGAAAACCGCCCTTCAGGTCGATGTCGCCGGGTTGCTTCGCCTTCGCGGGTTGGGTCGAAACGGAGGTGATCTTGCCATCCTGAACTTCGACGGTGCCGCGCAGGATGGCATCGGGCAGGATAAGGCGGGCATGGGTGAAGCGCATGGGCGAACGTTGGCCGACCGGACGCTCCTGCCAATCATCAAACGCGCCGTCGCAAGACCGCCCGATACAGCTCGGCCATCTCACGGGCCTGGCGTTCGCGCGAGCAATGCTCGGTCGCGTAGACCCGCGCGGCGGTGCCCAGGGCGGCGCGGCATTCAGGATCGCCGGCGAGCGAGCTCATGGCGGAGGCGAGTTGGGGAACATCGGCCGGCGCGACTAGCAAGCCGTGCTCAGACTCGCGGAAGGCTTCCGGAATACCGCCGAGCTTAGAGGCGATGACGGGTTTGCCGCAGGCCATCGCTTCCCAGAGAACGAGGCCGAGCGCTTCGGTGCCGACGGCTGGATGGACGAGCACGTCCATCGCGTTCATGGCCGTGGCGATGGCGTCGGTGAACGGGATGATCCGGACCTTCTCAGCGAGGCCCAGCTTGGCGATTCGTTCCTCCAGCAGCGGCCGCATGCCGCCTTGTCCGATGATCCAGAAGCGGGCTGCAGGATGCACCTTGAGGACCAGCCATGCGGCCTCGACGAACTCCAGCTGGCCCTTCCCGCGCGGCAGACCGAACGCGCCGACGACGGCGAAGACGACGTTCTCCGGGCCGGCGCCGTGTTGCTGGCGAAAGGCCAATGCGGCTTCGGGCGAAACGGTTTGGAACTTCGCGAGATCAATGCCGCCGTAGATGCGGTGGATGCGTTCCTTCGGACCGGAGAAGCCGGGCAGCAGCAAATCGCGGACGTGGTCGGAGACAGCCACGAGCGCGTTGACTCCTCGCAGGAGAAACATCCGGCTTGCCCGGCTTGGCAACGTGGCCAGATGCCGCGTGACAACGACGGCTGGACGTTTCCCCGTCAGCCTCGACGCGATGACTGCCGGCCAGTAGTCGCGGCCGTGGTGGGAATGGATGACCTGAAAACCTTCCGCCTGGATCAACCGCCGGAGCTGGAGGATCAGCTTAGGCTTCGACTTCGGTTCCACATGGCGCACGGCGAATCCGCCTTCGTCCATCTGCTTGGAACAGCGCCGCCCTTCCGGGCAGGCGGTGGCGACGGTGTGGCCGAGCGCGCTCAAGCCTATAGCTAGTTCCATCGTCTGGTTGTCGGTGCCGCCGCCGTTGAAGACGGTGTTGAGCTGGAGGATGCGGAGCGGCTCCGGGTTCATCGGACTCCTTTCCGCATTTCGCGGAGCATCGAGTATTTCCAAAAGACTTCCCGGGCGACGATCCGCGCGATCCTCCAGCCCTGGCGGCCGTCGAGGAATCCGCGGCGCAGGATGTAGAAGCGCAGCCAGCGGAAGGCAGCGCGTGAGACCGGCGCGAGCGGGTTGGCCGTGCGGCCTTTCTCGAACTGCGTCTCCGCCCAGAGCCGCGCGTATTTCCGGGCACGGGCGATGTGGTCGGCTTCGTCGCGGAAAGAGTAGTGATGCAGCTCGCCTTTCAGCTCCCGCACGCCTCCCTGGAGCACGAGTCGTTCGTGGACTTTGCCGCCCTCGAAGCGGGCCAGAGACCGGCGGAACAGCCGCGTAAGGCGGTCTGGATACCAGTCGCCGTGGCGGATCCAGCGGCCTTCGTAGAGCACGCAACGCGGGACGGAGAAGCCGGCCACGGTCGGCTCCTCGGTGGCGGTGCGGAGCGCTTCGATCTCGGCGCGGAGCTCCGGCGACAGCTCTTCATCCGCATCGATGCTGAAGATCCACTCGTGGCTCGCGAGCGAGAGGACGTGGTTCTTCTGGCCAACGTAGCCGAGCCAGTCCTGGTGGACGAAGCGCGCGCCGTGGCTGCGGGCGATGGCTTCGGTGCGGTCGCGGCTCCCGGAATCGACGACGACAATCTCGTCGGCCAAGCCGGCGATGCTGCGAAGGCAGCGGCCGAGATTCTCCTCCTCGTTCAGCGTGATCAGGCAGAAGGAGATTTTCACTTCGACCTCCGTTCCGACGCGGCCTGTTCGAGGACGGCGAGCGTCTCGTCGACATTGCGGCCGAGGTCGATGGATGCCGTGTCGAAGGTGATCCGCGTCTTGCGATCCACCCACCCGGCGACGGCTGTGGCGAGCGCGCCGATGTCGGAAGGATCGGCTACGACGGAGCCGCTGACGCCTTCCTGGAGGACTTCTCCGGCGCCGTTGAACGCGGACGTGACGACGGGGACTCCGGCCGCCAGCGCCTCGAAGACAACGTTGGCCGACGGTTCGTAAATGGGCGGGAAGACCAGCAGGTCGGCGGCCGCGTAGGCATCGGCCAGGGCGTCGGTCGTGCCGCCGAAGATTACGTTGGCGGGCGCGGAAGGGGCTTTGCCTTTGCCAAGGACCAGCAGCTTCACGGGCTTTCCAGCCAGCAGCGGATGCGAGAGGGCCTGGATGGCAAACCCGAGTCCCTTTCGTTCCCAACCGCTGCCGACGAAGAGCAACAGCCGTTCATCCGGCGCGATGCCGAAGCGTTTTCTGAAAACAGAACGGTCGCCGCCTTGGAGCTTGGTAGTCTCGACGCCGTTTCGGACGAGATGGATGCG
>JBBRDN010000051.1:0-22597 GCA_038203875.1 Verrucomicrobiota bacterium | reverse complement strand
GCTCCGGAGCCGGTCCCGACGAGGAGTGGTTCGAAGTCCGGATGGGCCGCGGTGAAGGCGTTGGCGACGGCCGTGGTCTCGGCGCGCGACAGCGTGCAAACCGAGTAGACGATCCGTCCGCCCGGCTTCAACGCGTCGACTACGTTGTTCAGCATCGAAAGCTGGATCGCGGCCAGTTCGTGGAGGTCCTTCGGCGATGTGGTCCAACGGGCATGCGGATTCCGCTGCCATGTGCCGATGCCCGAGCAGGGCGCGTCGATGAGGATGCCGTTGCAGCGCCCTTCGGCTGGAGGCGTCGTGCCGCCGTCCCAGAGGGCCACGCGGAAGTTGAAGATCTGCGCGCGACGGGCGCGGATGCGTAGCTGTTTGAGGCGCCATTCAGCCCGGTCGGTGGCCCAGACCGTGCCCTTGTTCTCCATCAGATCGCACAGGTGCATCGTCTTCCCGCCTTCTCCGGCGCACGTGTCCCACCAACGGTCGCCGTGGCGCGGGGCGCACAGCGTTCCGACGGCCTGCGAGGCGATGTCCTGGATCTCGAAGAGGCCTTTCTGGAAGGCCGGAGACTTGAAGAGGTCGAGCGGCCCGGCGTAGCGCAGCGCCTCGGGCGCTAGTTCATGGGGCGAATGGATCGCGCCGCGGATTTCGCGGGTGATCCGCGCGGCGTTGCCGACACGGGCCCGGAGCCAGAGCGTCGGCTCGGCCTGCAGCGATCGAAGCCAGGCCGTGGTTACTTCCATCTCGCTGAAGACCCATTCGGGCACGGCGCGCTGCAGGTCCTCGTCGGAAAAACTGGAGGGCTGTTCGGTGAAACGGCGCGCGAGCTCCTCCGACTCGTGCAACTGGTGCTCCATCGTCCGGCCCGGCGTCAGGAACCCGCGCCACCGGTAGTAGCCGAAGACCGTTTTGCTGAGGGCGGCGGCGGTCTCCTTGCCGACATGGCCGGCGTCGCGGATGACCACGCGCAGCACCGCGTCCGCCGGGCGTTCTGTGCCGGCGAGTTCAATGACCTTGGTCGCGAGAGGGTAAACCCGTTTGTCCATCGGTGGTCATCTTGGCAGACCCGCTCCCGTGCCAGCAATGGGAAGATTCGCGTAGGCCCCAAGGGCGTTGCTCTGTGTCGGGAGGAACTCCCAAATCATCGCCGAAACCGCCGGGCGGGTCGTGTCCGCGACCATTGAGCGGCTCAATGGCATCGGGCTTTTTATCGATTAACGCCGACGACGCGGGGATGGATACGGTGCGGGGCATGAAAGAACTCTCCCCGCACATCAATCTGGTCTCGGCCTGGGTCGGGCTGCTGCTGGGATTCGCCTCCGGCGCGCTCATGGGATTAAAGTTCCACCAACCCGACTGGCTGGGCGGTTACGCCAGCTTTCCACGGCGCATGATCCGGCTCGGGCACATCTCGTTCTTCGGCCTAGGGATGGTGAATCTCATGTTTTACTTCGTCGCACGGTCCCTGCCGCAATTCGGCCCCGCCCTTATCGCTGCATCGTGGCTGTTCATCGTCGGAGCGGTCACCATGCCCCTTTGCTGCGCGCTCCTGCTCCGGGGTCCCGTCTGGAGAAACGCCTTCGTTGTGCCTGTCCTGAGTCTCCTTATCGCCGGCGGCCTCACCCTCTGGAAACTCGTCCCACTATGAAAAAACGCATCGGCTTCATCGCCATGAGCGGCGTGCGGGTGCAGAACCCGGAACTCATCGCCGCCGGCCTCACCCTGCCTGGCTTCGTCGAGCGCAGCAAAGTCATCGCCTCGTTGCCCAGCCTTTCGCTGCTGACGCTGGCCGGCCTCACGCCGGACCACTTTGACATCGAGTATCACGAGATCGCCGATCTCAAGGCATTGCCCGGACTGCCGACCCACTTTGACCTCGTCGCCCTGACCTCGCTCTCCGCGCAGATCTACGACGCCTACAGGGTGGCCGACCACTACCGCGCCCTCGGCGTTCCGGTGGTCATGGGCGGACTGCATGTCACCTCGTTGCCGGAGGAGGCGCGGGAACACTGCACGAGCGCGATCGTGGGCGAGGGCGAACCGCTCTGGGCGCAGGTGCTGGCGGACTTCGACCGCGGCGACCTCCAGCCGTTCTACCGGTCCGCGACGCCGGGACTGTTCGACCTGGCCACGGCCCCGATGCCGCGCTTCGACCTGCTTGACCCGGAGAAATACAATCGCATCACCGTGCAGACGAGCCGCGGGTGCCCGCACAAGTGCGAGTTCTGCGCGAGCTCCATCCTCCTCACGCAGCGCTACAAGCTGAAGCCCGTCGAGAAGGTCATCGCGGAGATCCACGCAATCAAACGCATCTGGGCGAAACCCTTCATCGAGTTCGCCGACGACAACAGCTTCGTCCACCGCGAACACTACAAGGCCCTGCTCCGAGAACTCGCGAAGGAGAACCTCCGCTGGTTCACCGAGGCGGACGTGCGTGTGGCCGAGGATGACGAACTGCTCGGCCTCATGCGCGACGCGGGCTGTCAGCAGGTGTTGATCGGCTTGGAAAGCCCCCGGCGCGCCAGCCTCGAAGGCGTGGAGACGAACTCCAACTGGAAGATCCGCCAGCACGACAAATATGCCGCGGCGATCGGCCGGATCCAGTCCCGCGGCATCACCGTCAACGGCTGCTTCATCCTTGGGCTCGACGGCGACACGCCGGAAGTCTTCGACGACGTGTTCAACTTCGTGCGCGATTCGGGCCTCTACGAAGTGCAGACCACCTTCCTGACCGCCTTTCCCGGCACGCCGCTCTATCGCCGCCTGAAGGAGGAGGGACGCATCCTGCGAGACCGCGCGTGGGACCTGTGCACGCTCTTCGACATCAACTACCAGCCGCAGAACATGACCGTCGCCGAACTCCAGTCCGGCTTCATGGGCCTCGTGAAGCGGCTCTACAGCGAGGATGAAACCAGCGCCCGCCGCCTCGGCTTCAAACGAAGGCTGAAAACCTCCCGGCGATCCGCCCTGCGGACCGAGGCCGATCACGATCCCAACATGGTGTCCTCCCGGGCGTGCTAGTCGGCGAAAAATTTAGTAACGGGCCGGGTTGGGCGGCCACTCGCGTGGCCACCCGGGAACCTTCTCCCAAGTCCCAACTCCGATTCCCTCCCCACGGCACCTTGCCCGATTTCAAATTCCCTGCCGTTCCCGTTTAAAAAGGTGTTCAACCTCGAAGGCGAACAAATGGCGGAAATGTTACGATCATGTGAACTGCACTTCTGTTGGACACCGTGGCGTTGGAAACGCGACGGGGAATTCAACCGCCCGGCCTATTTCCAACCGCCGGGCCCCGCGTAGTGTCCTCCGTCATGACGAACCAGGAACAACGCGCCGTGCTCACCGTCTGCCTTCTCGCCGCCTTCGCCGACGGCGGCGGGGCCGACATCGAACGCAGCGAAATCAAACGCATCGCCGAAGGGTTCTCCGCCCCGGACTTCAACCTCACCCAGCTCTACCAGGACGTCCTTATGCGCCGTGTCTCCGTCGAGACAGCGTCCAAGGAACTCGCCTCCGACGATTCCAAACGGCTCGCCTATGAGATGGCCGTCTGCGTGTGCGAGGCCGACGGTGCGCGCAACGCTTCCGAAGACCGCTTCCTCGACGGGCTCCGTCGCGGGTTGGGATTGGACGAAAGCGCGGTCGCCGGATCCCTCCGCACGGCTGACGACCTCGCGGCCCTTCCCCTCGCGGCCGCCACGCCGCCGCCTATCCCGGCCAACTCGTCCTCAGCCTTGGCCGATGCCGAGATCGACAAGTCCGTGCTGAACTACTCCATCCTCAACGGCGCCCTGGAGCTTCTGCCCAATTCCCTCGCCACCATGGCCATCATCCCGCTCCAGATGAAGATGGTCTACGCCATCGGCAAACGGCACGGCTTCGAGCTCGACCGCGGGCACATCAAGGAACTGCTTGCCGCCGTCGGTGTCGGGCTCACGTCGCAGGTCGTCGAGGGCTACGCGTCGAAGCTGCTGAAGGGACTGGCCGGGAAGTTTGCCGGAAGCCTGGGCCGCGCGGTCGTCGGGCAGATGACCAGCACCGCCTTCTCCTTTGCCACGACCTACGCGCTTGGTCAGATGGCCAAACGCTACTACGCCGGCGGCCGCACGATGTCCGGCCTGCAGCTCAAGGGCATGTTCGACGGCCTGCTCGGCGAGGCGCGCACGCTCCAGAGCCGGTATCTCCCCGCCATCCAGGAACGCAGCCGCAACATCAACATGTCCGAAATCCTCCCGCTCGTGCGCGGGCAATAGAAGATCGTTATAGGTAGGACGGTCGCTGCTGCGCAGCCCTACCCTGATCTACCTCAGCAGCGCGGAGTGAAGTTTGATCCAGCGTTCGGCTTCCTCATAGCCCGGGCAGACGGCGGCGACTTCGCGCCAGAAGCGGGCAGAGTGGTTCATCTGCCGGACGTGCATGAGCTCGTGCAGGATGATGTAGTCGCGCACGAAGTCCGGCGTCTGGATGAGCCGCCAGTTGAGGGAGATGGTTCCGCTGCGCGAACACGAACCCCAGCGCGAGCGCTGGTTCCGCACGCTCACGCGGCGGATGGCCACCGCGTGGAGCGCGGCGAGTTCGAGGACGCGCGGCGGGAGTTCGCGGGCGGCCAACTTGCGGAGGTTTTTCTCGATGGTCGGACGCACGTCGCCGGTGGCAACGGCCACGCGGACGGACTGGCCGGCAAAGCGGACGGCCCGGCCGGATGGGTCCGCTTCGAGCAGCACCGGTTCGCCACGGAAGTAGATGGAGCCGCCGATGCGCCAGTCGGTTGGAAGAACCGGCCGGTTGGCGAGACGGACGAGCTGGCGTCCGAGCCACGCGGTCTGGCGTTCGGCGAAGCGGCGGCCTTCAGCAAGGGAGCCGCGCCACGGCACGGTGACGCGGGCGGTTCCATCGCTTTTCAGGCGCAGGATGTAGCGGCGGGCGCGTTGGCTGCGGGCGAATGTGACCGGGACGGCCTGACCGCCGGCCATGAGGACTTCGCCCTCCGGTGCGGGATTGGGCTCGGACTTGGGAGGGCGCTTGCGGCCCGTGAGAAACTGGAGGTCCAGCTGCATCGCCGGATCACTGGAAGAGCTTGGGCGCGATGTCGGCGAGGTAACGGCGCCAGACGGGCCAGCTGTGGTCGCCGTCAGTGAGGTGCCATTCGTGGCGGAGGCCCTTCTCGGTGAGAGCGGCCTCGAAGCCCTTGTTCATCTGGAGGAGGAAGTCGTCCTTGCCGATGCCGATCCAGAGGAGCTTGAGCCGCTGGTTGGCGGCTTTGGAATCGGTGATGGTCGAGCCGATGAACGCGGGCGGCGGCGTGGCCGCGCTGAAGGCCCCGATCCAAGCGAACTTGTCGGTGTGGCGCAGGCCGATGGCGAGCGAATGTCCCCCGCCCATGCTCAATCCGACGATCGCGCGATTCTCGGCGCCGGGCTTCACACGGAAGTTCGCCTCGACGAAGGGCATGGCGTCCTCGAGCAGGTCACGTTCGAGCTGGGCGGCGTTCTGCACGAAGCCGTTCGGGCCCACGTCCTCGAGGTAGGCGTGGCCGTCCAGCATGACGATGATCATCGGCTTGGTGCGACCGGCGGCGATGAGGTTGTCGAGAATCCAGTGGGCCTTGCCGTGGAGGGTCCAGGAATCCTGGTTGTCGGTCATGCCGTGCTGGAGATAGAGCACGGGAAAGGTCTCGGTGGTCTTCTGGTCGTAGCCCGGCGGCGTGTAGACGGTGATGGGCCGGACGCGGCCGAGGGACTTCGAGGTGTAGATCTGCGTGCGGACGGCGCCGTGCGGGACATCCTGGCGATCGTGGATCGCGGGCGGCTTGGCTGGAACGTGGAGTATGCTTACGCGCGGTTCGCGCTGCGGCTTTACGACCGTGTTGAGCGGGTCGATCATCATCATCCCGTCGACGGAGAAGCTGTATTCCCACACGCCGGCTGGCACCGGGCCGAGCGTCACGTTCCAGACCTGGTTGGAATCCTTCGTCATCGTCGCCCGGCCGCCGGACCATTGTCCGACGAGCTTCACCTCTGCGGCCTTGGGTGCGCGCAGGCGGAAGGTGACGCGGCCGTCGTCCGCCATCTCCGGCGAGCGGACGACCATGGGCGCGGCGCGTTGTGCGGAAGCGGATTCAACGCCTGCCAACAAGGCGACTCCGCCGATGATCGAAACGAGGGATGCGAGGCGGTTCTTCATGAAGCGATGGCGGTCCGAGGCAACGTCAGTCGAGTTTGCGGACCCAGATGTTGCGGTAGCGGACCGGATTGCCGTGGTTCTGGAGCATCAACGGTCCGGTGGGCGTGGCGCCGGCGAATTTGGCGGAGGTGGTGGCATCGCCCTTCACCGGGATGTGGTCCTGCGTCAGCACGCCGTTGTGGAGCACGGTGAACGAGCCGGGGGCAACCTTGCCGTCGCCGTCGGGCTTGGGCGGGTGGAAGACGATGTCGTAGGTCTGCCATTCGCCGGGCTTGCGGCTGGCGTTCACGAGCGGCGCGCTGTTCAGGTAGAACGCGGAGGCCTGGCCGTTGGGGTAGGTCTTGTTGTTGTAGGAGTCGAGCACCTGGATCTCGTAGCGGCCCTGGAAGTAGACGCCGCTGTTGCCGCGGCCCTGGCCGTCGCCTTTCACCTCGGCGGGCGTGGCCCATTCGATGTGCAGTTGGATCGCGCCGAACTCCTGCTTGGTCAGGATGCCTTTGACGGCGACTTCGGCGTAGCCGTTCTCGATCTTCCATTTCGGCTCGCTGCCGTCCTCGCTTTTCCACGCGGACAGGTCCTTGCCGTCGAAGAGCACGATCGCGTCGGACGGCGGCGAACCCGCGGTGCCGGGCGTGATCACGGTGGGTTCCGGCTGCTTGGCGGCGGGCGCGGCGGCGAAGGAGATGGCGGCCAGCGACACGAGCGCGAGGCCGGCGAGGGATTGGGGCAATGTCTTCATGTTGGGATGCGGTGTGAGGAAGGTGGGCGGATCCTTCCTCAACGGAATGTCCGGTCAAGCGCGCGCTGCGTGTGTGCTTCAGAGACGCTCCAGTTTCACCGGATAGGTTTTGCCGGAGGCGAACTGGGCGACGTAGAGGCTACCGTCCGAATCGACGATGAGGTCGTGCGGATGACGGAAGGCTTCCTCCTGATGCGCCATCGGTCGGAGCTTTCCCAAGTCGTCATAGCTCGGCGCAGTGCCAGCGATGTTGGAGACGACTCGCAGAGAACGGTCGAGCACGGAGACGAAGCCGCGGCATTCGCGGTCCTTGGGCCAGTTGTCGCCGAGATGCGCGACGAAGTAGTGGTCCTTCACCCTGCGGATCTGGCGCGGGTTTCCGCCGGGCAGATCGACCTGTCCGATCTTCTTTCCGTCGGTGGAGAGTCGCAGGAGATGCTGTTGGTCGCTCATGGCGATGAGGAGCGTGTCGTCGCCCGACGAGGTGCGGTCGATCATGCCGCCATGTGGTCCCCAATGCACGATGCCGCCCTCGGCGCCGCCGAAGATGCGGAGGAACTTCCCGTCCGGTCCGTAGTGCAGGATGTAGTCGCGCCCATAGCCATCTAGGACGAAGAACCCGCCGTCCGGCAGATGCAGCGTCCACGAGGGCTTGTAGTCGGCCTCCTTCGGATACTTCCCGGTGTCCTTCGGCAACGTCCATTCGTTGAGAATGGTGCCGTCGAGCGTGGCCTTCACGACGAGATGCCGGTTCAGGTCGGTGATGAAAACGACTTCACGGGCGCCTTCGCTTACGAGCGAGAGGCCGTGCGCGCCGGGAAAGACGGTGCCCCATTTGTGAACGAGTCGGCCCTTGCGGTCGTAGACGATGACGTTGTTCTTCGTTTCGTTCGTCAGTAGCACGATGTGGCCCTCGCGGTCGATCGCGAGACCGTGGCAATCGTTCACCGGAGTCCCTGCGCCGAGATCGCCCCAGCCGGGCACGACGCGGTAACGGAATTCACCCTGCCCCAGCGCCGGACTTTCGGCCGCGCGGACATGGGGAAACGAAATGGCCGTCGCCGCCGTGGCAACGGCGCTGCGGCGGAGGAAGGAGCGGCGGGAAAGATTCTTCATGGCTGGCGCAAGGGATCTACCAAGCGCGTTCTCCGCAGACAACGCCGGGGTTCATCGCCCCCGGAGATTTGCCGCTCGTTTCCGCAGAAGGCTGTGGCAGACCTTCGGGAGCAACGCTCCGCCGCTCACATGAAAATCCCTCTTATTGCCGCCGTGCTCACAGGCCTTGTGTCGATGTCGCACGGCGCTTCCCCCGCCGGATCGAGGGCCTTCAACTTCCGCCCGACACCCGGGAAGGCCGGGTTCGTCGTCCAGCCGGCCGATCTCTATTCCGCGGAAAAGGGATTCGGCTTCGAGCCCGCCACGAATGGATCGGCCGACGGATCCGCGAATTTCACCGCGAACCCGAAGCCGTTCCTGTTCTCCGTCGTATTGGCCGAGGGCAACTACGACGTGGCCGTCCAGCTCGGAGATCCGGCGGCGGACTCGACGACCACGGTGAAGGCCGAGTCCCGGCGGCTCATGCTGGAGAACGTCCCCGCGGCCAAAGGCGCTTCGGTGATGCGGAGTTTCACGGTCAACATACGCACCCCGGTCATCGCGGGCGGCGATCCGGTCCGGCTCAAGCCGCGCGAGAACGCCTACCTCCATTGGGACAACCGGTTGACGCTCGAATTCAGCGGCGCACGGCCCGCCGTCCAGTCGATGACCGTCACGCCTGCGACGAATGCAGTGACGCTCTTCCTGCTCGGCGATTCCACCGTCACCGACCAGCCGCGAGAGCCCTACAACAGCTGGGGCCAGATGTTGCCGCGTTTCTTCAAGCCCGGCCTGGCCGTGGCCAATTACGCCGAGTCCGGAGAATCCCTGCGCAGTTCCCGCAGCGCCCGCCGGCTCGAAAAAGTTCTCAGCCTTATCCAGCCCGGCGACTTCGCGTTCATCCAGTTCGGACACAACGACCAGAAGGAAAAGGGCGATGGCATCGGGGCCTTCACCAGCTACAAGACCGACCTGAAGCACTACGTCTCCGAGATCCGGAAGCGTGGCGGCAAACCCGTTCTTATCACTTCGGTGCAACGCCGGAACTTCAACGCCGAAGGCCGCATCGTCAGCAACCTCGGCGACTATCCGGAAGCCGTCCGGCAAGTCGCGCGCGAGGAAGGCGTGCCGTTGATCGATCTCCACGCCATGAGCAAGCCGCTCTACGAAGCATTGGAGGCGAACGGGAAGGACTATGCCAAAAAGGCCTTCGCGCCGGGCGACAACACCCATCACAACAATTACGGCAGCTACCAACTCGCCAAGTGCGTCGTCGAAGGCATCAAGACGGCGAAGCTCGATCTTGGGAAGTTCCTCACGGCCGACGTGGCCGCCTACGATCCAGCCAAGCCCGATCCCGTGGATGCGTTCAAGGTTCCCGCGAGCCCAGTCGCCTCGGCCGCGAAGCCGGACGGCAACTGACATTTTGAAACCATGAAACATTTCGTCGTCCTGCTTCTGCTGGGAGTTGCCTGCGCCGTCGCGAATGCCGCGCCTACGCCCGTCGAAATCCATGGAGCGCTCCGTGTCGAACGCAACCGCATTGTCGGGCGGTCCGGACAGCCCGCAGTGCTGAAGGGAATGTCGCTTTTCTGGAGCCAGTGGCAGGGCCAGTTCTACAACAGCAACGTCGTCCATTGGCTGCGCGACGACTGGAACTGCTCCGTCGTCCGGGTGGCGGTCGGCGCAACACAGGACGGTGTGCTGGGAAATCCCGAAAAGGAAACCGCCAAGGCAAAGGCAGTCATCCAGGCGGCCATCGACCGCGGGATGTATGTCATCGTCGATTGGCACGGCCACACCGCCCATCAGCACCAAGCCCAGGCCATCGCGTTCTTCGAGGACATCGCCCGCACCTACGGCAAGCTGCCGAACATCATCTACGAGCCGTGGAACGAACCGTTGAAAGACCACGACTGGAGCACGGTCATCAAGCCCTACCACGAAGCCCTCGTGGCCAGGATCCGCGCCATCGATCCCGACAACCTCATCGTTCTCGGCACGCAGAGCTGGTCGCAGGAGGTGGACAAGGCGGCGCGCGATCCGGTGAAGGGAACCAACCTCGCCTACACGCTCCATTTCTACGCTGGCACCCATCGCGAATCCCTCCGTCAAAAGGCCCGGACAGCGCTGGCGAATGGCGCGGCCGTCTTCGTGACCGAATGGGGCACCGGTGAAGCCAACGGAGCCGGCAAGCTTGACGAAATCGAGACCCGCCGTTGGTGGGACTTCATGGACCAGAACCGGCTCAGCTGGTGCAACTGGTCCATCACCGACAAGAACGAAACCACCGCCGCGCTCCTGCCCAAGGCAAACCCGCTTGGCCGCTGGCCGACGAACGAGATCAGCCCTTCCGGCCTGCTCGTGCGCAGCGAACTTCGGCGCATCAACCCGCCCCGGGCCAATCCATGAGACTCGTCACAACCGCTCTTCAGCCTCTCTCGGTGGCAGTGCTTCTTGTTGGCTCAGTCGGCTGCACACATCCCCGGCCGATCGCAGCGAAACGTGTGTGGACTCACGAGGAAATGAGGGCTGAGTCAGACCGGGCCTTCCTGGTGGAGCGTGAGGCGGACCTTATTATCGACTTCGAGAGGCCTGACCGAATCCGCGTTTGGACGAGCGAATGGGCCGACTCCACCTCCACCACCGAGCAAGATATGGCGGCCGCCCTGGCCATAGCGAATCCCAAGAAAGACTTGGCTGTCGTCATTCTCGGAAAGCCAATGCGCCACCAGTTCCACGAGCCCGAGCTGGGTATGAAAGTGGATGAAATCCAAGCCACCGTGCGGGCGCAGGGATTCAAGAAGATTGTCTTCTTGATCGCGGCCGCCAGCGGGCGCTTCTTCTATCGCGAATGACGGGGCCAGGACCGATAGCGAAGTGGCTGGGGAGTGTTTTCAAACCCGATTCTGAGCACCGGAGGTGCGGAAGATAGTAGCCCGCGGCGTGAGCTGTGGGTTGGTTGTCCGAGCGTTCAAGCTCCGGAGGAGCGACAGGCGTCTTTCTTCCGCTCCTCCGGAGCTCGCATCCCTCACCTGTTCAACCCCGGGCTCACGCCCGGAGCTATGGTCTTCCGCGCCTCCGGCGCTGAGGAGTCCTCGGGCTTCTTCATTCCTTCGGCCCTCGGCCTTCGCGCGTCGTCATTCCCCAAGGCACCGGTTGCCGCTGGGCCGCCGTCCCTGTATCGGTCCAGTTGCTGACGAACCACCCGCCATCTTTGCAGGCATCGCATATCCAGCTGGGTTCTCCGCCGCCTGAAGTCCGCCTGGTAGCGGATCAGCGCCGGCCGCGCAGGGCGGCGTGGACGACGCGCAGGAGTTCGTCTAGAGGGAACGGCTTCGCGAGGAACGCCTCGGGAGCCGTCGATGGGCCCATCGACGCCGGACTGCCGCCGCTCATGAGGACCACCGCCATCCGAAAGCCGGATGATCTGATGGATCTCAGCACGGCGGCGCCATCCATGCCGGGCATTTCATGGTCGAGCAGCACCAGGTCGACCGCGTCGCGGTGCGCCTCCACTGCAGCCAGGGCCTCCAGCCCGCTGGCGGCGGCGAGGACGCGATAGCCGTGTTCTTTCAGGGAAGCGCAGGCCATGTCGCGGACCGACTGGTCGTCGTCCACGAACAGGACCAGCTCGCCCGCGCCCCTCGGCGACACTGCGGACTTGGCGTTGGTCCCACGGGTGTCGGCGGGCGGCGCTTTCGGGAGATGGATCTCGAACGTCGTGCCTTCGCCCGGCTGGCTTTTCACCCGCACAAAACCGCCGTGCGCCTTGACGATGCGCATCGTGGTCGAAAGCCCGAGTCCCGTGCCCTTGTCCGGCGCCTTGGTGGAGAAGAAGGGCTCGAAGATTTTCGGAAGCAGTTCCGGCGGGATGCCCGTGCCGCTGTCGGTAACCAGCAGCAGCACATGGTCGCCGGCCTGCGCTCCCGGCCACGCGGCCGCCTCCTCGGCCGAGAGGGCGACGTTGTCCGCCGCGAGCGAAAGCTCGCCGCCCTCCGGCATCGCATCGCGCGCGTTCACGCAGAGGTTGAGCAGCACCTGGTGCAGCTGGGTGGGATTGCCGGTCGTCCGCCAGAGATCCGTGGCCACGAACGACGAAACCCGGATCGATTTCGGAAAAGTCTGCCGCGCGATGGCCTCCATCTCGCGGATCAGCGGTCCCAGATCGACCGGCTCCATCGCGCCGCCATGGCCCTTCGAGAACATCAGGACCTGCCGGACCATCTCCGCGCCGCGATGCGTGTTGGTCTCCATCACTTCGAGCATCCGCAGCAGCTCCTCGTCCGCCACGCGTCCCCGGATCAGTTGGACGCCCATCAGGATCGGCGAAAGCGCGTTGTTCAAATCATGGGCCATGCCGCTGGCCAGGGCGCCGATCGACTCCATCCGTTGGGCGCGGAAGAACTCCGCTTCGAGACGCTTCTTTTCGGTGATGTCGGTGTTCACGCAAAGCAGCGCCTTGGGGTTGCCCGCGGAATCCCGGATCAAGGTCCACCGGCTCTGCACGATGATCGGCCTGGAGCCGGTGCCCGACTGGTGGAGTTCCCCCAGCCATTCGCCCTTTGCCAGGGCGGTTTCGCGCGCTGTGCGGACCAGCGATGAATTAGTGCCGAAGCGGGCGGCTTCAGGATCTAGCCGCCGCAGCTTGTCCAACGAAAAACCGTAGAGCCGTTCATCGCCGGGATTGGCATAGGTGACGCGGCCGTCGAGATCGTGGACGAGGATCGCGTCCTGCGCCTTGTCGATGAGTTCGGCCTGCTCGCGGATCTTCGATTCGTCCTCGCGGCGGCGGAGTTCATACACGCGTTTCTGCCGCAGCCATTCCACCGTGCGGAACAGGCTCGAACCCGCCAACGCACCGGGGATCTGGACCACGGCCACGAGGAGCCACGGAAACCAGACGTGCTGGTGGAGGAGCAGTGCAACCACTCCGGCGATCAATGCCATCTCCAGGACCAAGGCCACGAGTGCCGCTTGAAGCGGCCTGAAGAGGAACAGCAACCAGGCCAGACCGAACGCGGATACAAGGAGCCCAGTCCGTTCCTTCCAAGCAGGCGGACGCTCAAGCCAGTCGCCCCGGACGAGGTTCAGCATCTGGACCGCATGCGCTTCGACGGCCGGCATCAACACCTCTCGGCTGAAGGGCATCAGCGGACTGCGGAACTCGTCCCGTCGATCCGGAAACCCTCCCGTCGTGGGCCGGGCTCCGACGAAAACGATCCGGTCCTTCAGCTCCGCATCGGGCACATCGCCCGAAAGCACGTCGCTGTAGCTCCGGTAGGGAACGCTCAGCGGCCCGCCGTAGTAGTTCAGCCAGCGGTCGCCGCGTTCTCCTGAAGATTTGATTCCCAGATTTCGTGCGGCGGCCGTGGAGAGCGACGGCTCGCCATCCGCATCGAAGCCCGTGAAATGGCGCCGGACGATGATGTCGGGATCGATGATGCAATTGGCCAGGCCCCAGCCGGCGGCCGCGTCGCGGAAGAGTTTCAGCGGCGGCGTGACGACGTTCTGAACCGCTCCATCGGCCGCTTCGGGCGAGGAGCCCGTGCGGGTGAGCTCACCGCTGAGGACCACGCGCCCGTTGCGGCGGATGGCGGCGGCCAGGGCCGTGTCGGCTTCCTGGTCGCGCCCCGGCCGATCGAAGAGGATGTCGAAGACGACGAGCTTCGCGCCCGCGTGGCTCAGACGGTCAAGGAGCCGGGCGTGAAGTTTCCGGTCCCACGGCAGCGAGGGGTTCTGCCCTTCGCGTTCATACGACTGCGCGTCGAGGTAGACGATGACGACCGGCGATCCGGCCAACGACGGCCGGAACGGTGCGACGGCCAGAAGCGAAGCGTCGTAGCTCGTCCGGACCAAAGCCCTGCCCGTGGCGGAGGAGTTCGACATCAGCCAGCCGCCGGCCAGCGCGAGCAGGAGGCCAGTGGCAAGATCGGCGAGCGAGCGGGCATGGTTCTGGAGAACGCGGCGGAACAAGCGGCCGGAGAATGTCGGCGGCATCGGTTTCACGCGAGTCCCGTCGAGGGCTAGAAGTTGAACCGGAACTGCGCCGTGAAGGTCCGTTCGCGCGGCAGGTCGCCGGTGAGGTTGAGCGGATTCAACCGGTAGTCCTGATCGGTCAGGTTGAGGATGCCGAGGCGCACTTCGGCAGCATGCCGCGGAAAGCGGTAGCCGATGAAGGCGTGGTGTTGCCAGAAGGTGTCGTCCGCGAGGTTGGGCGCGTAGCCGTGGCTCCGCTGATGCAACAGCTCCGAACGCCACTGGGCGAAGAGGCCGGACTCGTGGTTGAAGATGCCGAAGAGCTGGAGCCTTCCGAGCACGGCTCGGTTGTCCTGCTCCAAGGCGACGAGTCCCGGAGTGCCTGCCGGGATTCCGGGGAAGCGACCGGCCAGTTCCGCTTCGGCCAGCTCGTAGCGTGTGCCCACGGACCAGCGGTCGCCGATGAGGCGGGCGACGTGGACCGCGAGCGAACGTTCTTCGAAGTCGAGGCTCTGCCGGATCTGCGACGGCGAGTCCGCGATGGGCAACGGCGTGGAGTTCGTGAGGACGCCGACCCTGCGCGACGCGTCCGAACGCCGTAGGTTGGCGCTGACGCCGAAGAACGTCGTGCCGGCCAAAGTTTGATCGAAGCCGACACCCCAGGTCTCGAAGCGCGTCCCTAGAACCAGCCCCGCCACCGACTCCGGGATCAAGCTGCGGTAGGCCGTGGTGAAACCGGCGAGCTGCGCAGGTTCCAGCCGGACGCTGTTGTCGAAGTAGAGCCCGCCGAGCGACTGCGCGTAGGCCGCGCGGAAACTGCCTCCGGTCCACGGTTCCCAAGTCACGCCGACACTTGGCGACCAGGACGAACGCGTCTCCTCATCGGCGGAAGGCGGGGCGAAGTCCGCATTGGCCGGATAGCGCAGATGGTCGAAGGCCAGTCCGGCGCTGATGCGCAACGATCGGAACGGGCTCCACTGGTAGCGGAGATAGGCGTTCCACCGTTCGAGGTCGGGCCGGATGGAATCGTCGGTCAGCGGTCCGAAGAATCCTTCGATGCCGAGACGGCCCTTGACGCTGCCCGTCTGGAAACGCGCGCCGGCGACGAGGCCGTGGTGTTCGTTTTGCCAGATCTGCTGGACCTCCGCCGACGTGAGGCTGAAGTCGCTTCGATTGGCCAGCGACAGGACCGGCACCGTGTCGACGTAGGCGATGTTGCCCGCCGTGTAGCGGAGGAATGGAACCGTTGGTTGCGGATCGGAAAGCCGGAGCCGGTCTTGCAGATGGCTGATCAGGATCAGCGAATGGCTGGCCGCCGACCACTCATGATGCAGGCCCACAAGCAGCCCGGGGAACTGCTCCTCCGTCACGCGCAGGCCGGGATTGACGCCGCCGGGAACGGCCGACGGATCGTAGTGGGCGGCAATGTCCCCAGCATCGACATCGGAATAGCCCGCTTGCAGATAGACGCCGTCGGAAGGCGTGAGCTGCTGTTTGAGCTGGAGCGAAAACTGGAGTCGTTCGGACTTCTGGTTTTCGACCGGGCCGTCGCGCGTCTCGTAACGCGTGTCGAGGGCGTAGCCGAGATCCTTGACCGTGCCGAACAACGTCGCGTCCTGGAGCCATTCGCCGCCGCTGCGGTATTCGGTGAGCGAACTGAAACCAACCGGCCGAGCGTCGAAGAAGCGCAACCGGTCCTGCTGCGACAGGAGCCGCGAGAGGTTTCCGCCACCGGCTGGGGCGAGAAGATTGGCCACAAGCAGCTCGCTTTCGCGCGGGGTTTCGAGGCGCAGGTCGTAGGCGTTGCCCTCGGTGCGGCGGCGAAGGCTCTCGGACAGGAAGAGGTGTCCGGAAAACGTGGCGTAGTCCGATTCCACCGCCCGGCTCGCAGCCAGACGCGCCGGCTCTTCCAACCCCACGGCCTCGAAGCTCGCGGCGAGATCGGCGCTGCGGACGGCGCGGTCGCGATCCAGCAGAAGGCCCGGCCGCACGACGGCGCGGTTGTCGTTCAGCTCGATCGAGCGGGAAAGATCGCGAACGGATTCGTTGAACCGCCGCTGCTGTTGGAGGTGCAGCCCCGAGTAGAGCCATGGTGTCGGATCTTTCGCGTCGAGCGCCTTCGCCTGGTGGAAATCCTTCGCGGCGGAAACGTCGTCGCCGAGTTCGCTGAAGGTTTTGGCGAGGTAGCTGCGGAAGAGGCTGCGTTGCGGTTCCAACGCGGCGGCGACTTGGAAATCGCGGCGCGCGGCCTCGAAGTCGCGGGCCTTCGCATGGGCCAGGCCACGCCCGAGCCACGCGGAGCCGAGCGCGGCATCCAGGGCGATGGCGTCATCGAAGCGTTCCAGCGCTTCGGAGGATCGGTTGGCTTCCAGCGCGATGAAGCCCTGGAGCGCGAGCGCCTGCGCGTGCTTGGGCGAAAGCTTCAGTCCTTGGGCCAACGCGGCCAGCGCGGCGGCGCGATGCTCGAAGCTCCATTCCAGTTCCGCCTCACGGACCCAGGCGAAGCCGAACTGCGGCCGAAGTTCACGAGCCTTGCGCGCGGCGCCCAATGCTTCGGTCAGCTTCGCCTGCGATTGCAGGAGATAGCTCCGCGCGAGCCATTCGCTGGCGGTGGTCGGCGCGGGATTGGTCGACGGCTGCCGGCGAACGGCGGCGATGATATCGCGCAGCGCCCGGTGGGTGGCGGTGGCGGAGGTAGAATTGTCGAGAAGCGTTTCGGCCGAAGCCACCTGGCCGACGGCCAGCTTCAAGGCGGCCCGAAGCGGTCGCGCGGCAGGCAGGTTGTCCGGCTGGCTTTCGATCAAACGAAGCGCCCCGAGCAGATCGCCGCTTCGGTAGGCCGCGAGCACATCCGCAAGCCGGGCTGATTCCTCCGCATCGAACGACACGTCGTCGGGATCGAGCACGGCCGGATAGTAGAGGCACCATTGGATCAGGTTCACCGTCGGCAATACGGCGCTGACTTGCGGCGCTTCGCCGGTGCGGATCAGCGCCTGGTCGCCGCCGCGAAGAGATGCGTTGCCGAATGGCGATGCGAGATCCACGGCGCCGTCGAAGAGGGCGAGCAGGGTTTCACCGGAAGCGTCGTTGGCGGTCAGGAGAAACTCGGTGCCGCGGATCGCCCCGGTGGTGAGCGGCGTCTCGAACTCGATGTTCGAGGGCTTCTCGCGGTTCAGGAAAAAGAGCGAACCGCCCGGCAGCCGGAAGCGGTGTTGTGCCGGTGCGGACCTTGGAGGCTGGATCTCCAGCGTGCTCGACTGGTCCATGCGCACGACGCTCTTGTCGGAAAGGCGGATGGTCGCCCGGCTGTCGGCGCGGGTGCGGATGCGGTCGCCGGGCCGGAGAACCTGGCCGGTCTTGGCTCCGGTCCATGCGTTTGTTCCAGCCGGGGCGAACTCGACCGTGCCGGAGGCTTCCACGAGCTGGGTCACGCTGGCGACGGCGTTGGTAGCCGCCGCCGCGCCCTTGGAGGAAAAGGACGCGGTCAGCAGCCAGGCCACGGCGAAGAGGAACGGCGTGAAGCCAGACCAGGCCGGGGTTCGGAGCCCGGCTTCGTTCACGCATGGAGAGGATCGCGACATCGTTGGTTGGCTTGGTCGGAAGCAGGAGGACTGCCAGCGGCCACGGCGGACCGTGGGACGAAAACGGATCAGCTGGCGGCAACGTCTCCGCTGGTTCCATTCACGCGCAGCTCGGGCCACTTCTGGAGACGACGCAGCAGGGCCTGGTGGGTGATTCCGAGTTTGGACGCGGCGCGGCGGATGCCGCCCTTCTCCTCGATCATCACCTTCTGGATGAAACGGTATTCCTGGAGATCCAGCGGACTGAGCGTGCGGCCCGGAGCCGGTGGCGATTCAGCAGCCGAAGCCGAACCGTTGACCGGCGCGGCGAATGGCGCGGCGAATGGTGCGGCTGGAGCGACAGGCGGCGTCGGGATGACGGGCGACGAAGCCGAAGGCCGGCCGCGAAGCCAGCCAAGGTCGATGCTGATCCAGGTCGCATTCTCCTCGGTGCGGAGGAGCGAGCGTTCCAGCAGATTGCGCAGCTCGCGCACGTTGCCGGGGAACTGGTGCGTTTGCAGGGCCGCGATGTCGGCGTCCTGGAGAAGCGGTTTGCGGCGGCGATACTTCTCGCAGAGTTGGCCGAGCAGCCGGTCGGCGATGCCCGGGATGTCCGAGAGGCGTTCGCGCAAGGGCGGCAGGCGGATGCCGAAGACGTCGAGCCGATACATGAGGTCGTCGCGGAACCTTCCGGCGCGGACCTCGTCGGCCAGGTTGCGGTGCGTAGCGGCCACGATGCGGCCGCTGAAGATGCGTGAGGCGGTGGCGCCAAGCGCGCGATATTCGCGGGCCTCGAGGAAGCGCAGGAGCTTGGCCTGCTGGGCCAGCGGGACCTCGGCCACTTCGTCGAGGAAGAGCGTGCCGCCTTCGGCCGCCTCGACCAGGCCGGCGCGTCGTCGATCCGCGCCGGTGTAGGAACCCTTCTCGCTGCCGAAGAGTTCCGCCTCGAACATCTCCGCCGGGACGGCCGAGCAGTTGAGCGCGACGTAGGGCTTGGCATCGGCGGAACCGTGCGTGAGGCGGTGCAGCGTGCGCGCGGCGACGTCTTTTCCAGAGCCGGTTTCGCCGAGCAGCAGCACGGTGGCTTCGGGATGGCGCGCGGCTTGTTGCAGCAGGAGGGCGACGTCGCGCATCACGGCGGACGAGCCGACGAGTTCCTGGGTGGCGGCGTCGATTTCCGGACGGTGGAGCCGTTGTTTCGTCCGGCGCAGGCAGGCCTGGAAGTCCGGGACGCTGATGGGTTTGGTGAGGTAGTCGAAGAGTCCGTTGCGCGTGAGTTCGACGGCGTGGGCGAGTTCCGGAGCGCCGGTGATCATCACGGCGACAGTGCTGGGCGACTGCCGGATCAGCTGGGGATAGAACTCGTAGCCGGTCCCGTCCGGGAGGCGGTTGTCGAGGATGGCGAGGTCGAACGACCGGTGGGCGATCTGCTGGCGGGCGGCTTCGATGGAACCGGCCCAGACCGGTTCGCCGCCCTCGCTGCGGACGACCTGGGTCATCATCGAAGCGAAGCCGTCGTCGTCGTCGACGATAAGGCAGCTGAACGGGGCTGTGGATTCGGGCGCGGTGTTCACGGGATGCGTAGGCGGAAGTAGAGCGATGGGGCCGAGGGGTTGTTGGTCAGGACGAGGAGTCCGTTGATGGTCGGATTGGTCCACGCCTGCCAGCTGCTCGAACTGAGGTTGTCGGAGAATTCAATCGCGTAGCCCAGGCCGCCCAGATTGGGCAGGGGAATGCGGAGCTGGTCGCCGAGGGCCGACATGGAAAGCGTGGGGATGGGCGTGACGGCCAAGAGGGCCGGGTTGCTGACGGCCACGCCGTCGGCGTTGCTGGCGGTCATGGAATAGAAGCCGATGTCGGACAGCTGCGGCGCATTCAGCGTAATCGCGGGGTTCGTCTGCTGGGAGAGGGGGACGGCGTTGCGATACCACTGGAGCCGCATGGGGAGCGGGCTCTGCGCGACCGACGAAAGGGTGGCCTTGCGTCCGACCAGCGTGGCCAGCGATTGCGGATGGGCGGTGATCGCCGGCGGTTGGAGCTGCGAGGAGCCAAGCGTGAGCAGCTCGTAGTTCAGCCGCGCCAGGCCTCGGGCGCCGGCTACGCCGTCGACGTCGACGAGGTAGGTCCGTCCAAACTCCGCGACGAACTGAACCTTGCTGCTGAGGCCGTTGGTGCCGCCGTTGTTGTCGCAGGCGACGGGGATCAGGTCCGCGTATCCGGTGAGCGTTCCGTTGTAGGTGTAGATGGCCAGGACGGTGTCGTAGCTGCTGCCGTCGGTGTTGATGCGGACAAGGCCGTTGGTCGGCGGCTGGTAGGCGAACCAGTAGGACGCTCCGCCTGTGACGCCGCACGGGACTGGCTCGCCTGGATCGCGGCTCGCGTAGGTGGTGCTGAAGATCTGGGTGCCGTTGTAGCCCCGGGCCACGCCGACGGGTCCGCCCATCAGTGCGCGGCCGCCGGCCGGCACCGGGCGGGTGGAGGTCTGCCCGATCAACGGGGCCGCGACGGCGTCCTCGGGCTTGTTGCGGGCGAGCGTCGTGATCTGGCCTTCGGAGTTGATCTGGATCTCGATGGGATTGCTGAGCAGCCGGACGTTGTTGGCCGTAAAGGACAGGCGGTATTGCCCGACGTTTGTCGCGGAGAATCCGTTGATGACGAGATTCGAGGCGTGGACGTGCAGGTCCTCGTTGTTGAAGAGCCATTCCAGCTCCACCGAATCGCTCGGCTGGAAGTTCACCATCAGC
Source organism: Verrucomicrobiota bacterium (assembly GCA_038203875.1). Lineage (GTDB taxonomy): Bacteria > Verrucomicrobiota > Verrucomicrobiia > Limisphaerales > CANJSG01 > CANJSG01. Next base: position 2,303 of record JBBRDN010000051.1, on the reverse strand, counting down.
TCCAGGGTGCTGCCGTTGGTCGTGGATTGGTCGGAGGATTTGCCGAGAATGATCGGCGGGAGCAGGTCGGACGTGATCAAGTTCCAGGCGAGGCTGATCGTTCCGGTCGCACCGCGATAACCATCCACCGCGATCTCGTAGGTCTGTCCGGCTTTGACTCCGCATTGGGCGGAGCTTGTCAGGAGCGGGCCGTCGTCCTCGCCGTCGGCGATGTCCTGCAGGCGCAGAAGGGGGGAATTGGTGCCCGACTTGAGGTAATAGATTCCAAGCAGCGTGTCGAACGAGCTGCCGGCGGTGGTAAACGTGACCAACCCGTTCGTCGGCGCCGTCCACGAGATCCAGACCGAGCGGCCGCCCGTCCTCTCCGCGTGATTCGGTTCGCCGACTTCCTTGGTCGCCCCGGCGTTCGAACCGTCGATCTGACCGGTGGAGCCGACAACGGTCTCGCGGTTGGTAAAGGTATCCTGGAAGACCGCCGCAGAAGCCCGGTCGACGAACGCGGCCGTGGCCAGCAGGAGGCATAGCAGGCGAAGCCATGGGGCGATTCGGTTCATGACGATACGACAGACGATACGGTTCGGCCGTCCGTCTCACAACGCCGTTGGCTCAGCCATTCTTGTTCTGGGGAAATGGCCGCAGACTTCGGCAAGAGGTTTGTCAGCAATGCTGGTGCCAGTCGGGCAGGCGCCGAAATAAGGCCTGGTCCGATTCGGCACCGGTCCAGTTCCGTATACAGACCACGCAGGCAGGTCCGGATGCGGAATGGATGGTCCGTTTCAGGGGCAGAGGAGACTCCGCTACCGCTCACGCTGCTGCGGGTGATCTGGACAACATCGGGCGACTGTTTTCCGCGCCGCTGACGCTGAGGAGTCCTCGGGCTTCTTCATTCCTTCGGCCCTCGGCCTTCGCGCGTCGTCATTCCCCAAGGCACCGGTTGCCGCTGGGCCGCCGTCCCTGTATCGGTCCAGTTGCTGACAAGCCACCCGACATCTCCGCAGAAAAAGCATTCCGGCCGCGGTGCCATCCTCTGGCTGCTGTTGCGCCGGTTCAGCCTGCGGCATTGGAAGGAGGCGCCGTGGCAGTCCGGTCTGCTGGTGCTGATCCTTGCGCTGGGAGTCGCGGTCTATTTCTCCATCCGCCTGGCCAACCGCGCCGTCCTGGCCAGCTTCCGCAACTTCACCGACCTGCTGACGGAACAGAGTGATTGGATACTGAAGAGCCCGTCCGGCGGATTGAACGACGCGATCCTTCCCGAGCTGCGCCGCGCGCTCGGCGCCGAAGCGGTCCACATCATTCCCATCGCCGAGACCACCGCCACCGAACCGCCGAAATCGCCCGATGAACCCATCGGCCAGCGCCGCACCTACCAGATCCTCGGCGTCGACCTCATCGGCATCCAGAACGTCCGTTCCGCCGCGAAGCCCGCCGCCCGTGCCACGGCTCAACGGTCGTGGTTCAACCAGTCGGCCGCGTCGCCCGGTTCGGTGACCAACAGGTTCTGGGAGATGTTCAACCATCCTCGTGCCGTTTTCATCAGCGAGGCGTTGGCCCGGGAGAAGGCGCTGGTTGTCGGCGGCTCGTTCGCGCTGCTGATCAATGAAAGCGTCCTCCGCCTCGAAGTCGCCGGTGTGATTCCGGAAAATCCCGAGCGTCCGAACGCGCCGGTCTCGATGCTCGTGATGAACCTTCCGGCGTTGCAGGCACTCTCAGGCCGGCCTGATCGCATCGCCCGCGTCGAGTTCGTCCTGGAACCCGGCGGCGACATGGACCTGCGCCGTGCCGAGGTGAAGCGCCTTCTCGACGCCGCGTCGCAGGGCCGGTGGCAGATCGAGTCGCCCACGCAACGGCGTGAGAGCGGCGAGATGATGACGCGCGCCTTCCGGCTCAACCTCACGATCCTTTCGCTCATCGCCTTGCTCGTCGGGCTCTACCTCATCTTCCAGGCGCTCGACGGCGCAGTCATCCGGCGGCGCGACGAGATCGGGATCCTCCGTTCGCTCGGGGTGGAGGAAGGGCTCGTCCGGCGGGCGTGGTTGCTGGAGGCGGCCGCGCTCGGTTTGGTCGGAGGAATCCTCGGCGCGGGTCTCGGCTGGATCGGCGCGCAGGTGGCGGTGCGGGTCGTCGGGCAGACGGTCAACGCGCTCTACCATGCGACGTCCGCCGAATCCGCCGCGCTCACGCCGACGGAGATCCTGCTGGCCGTGGCGCTCGGGGTGGTGGCGGGTGTGCGGGGGGGCATCGCTCCCGCGCAATCCCCCGCCACCACGCCGCCGGCGCAGTTGCTCGTGCGCGGCGGATCTTCC
>JBBRDN010000050.1:0-22835 GCA_038203875.1 Verrucomicrobiota bacterium | reverse complement strand
GGTGAGGAGCAGGCCGCTGATCGACGATGCGTGTTGCAGCGCAGAACGAGTGACCTTGGTAGGGTCAACAACGCCAGCTTTGACGAGGTCCACGTATTCGCCGGTGGCGACGTTGTAGCCTTCGTTGCCCTTGCGCTTCTTGACTTCCTGCACGATGACGCTGCCTTCGACGCCGCCGTTGAAGGCGAGGGCGCGGAGCGGGGATTCAACGGCACGCTTGACGATGTCGACGCCGATCTGCTCGTCCACGTCGGAGAGCTTGAGCGCGTCGATCGCGGGAATGCAGCGGATGAGCGCCACGCCACCGCCGGGGACGATGCCCTCTTCGACGGCCGCACGGGTCGCGTGCAGGGCGTCTTCGACACGCATCTTCTTTTCCTTCATCTCGGACTCGGTGGCCGCACCGACGTGGATGACGGCGACGCCGCCGGCGAGCTTGGCCAGGCGTTCCTGGAGCTTCTCGCGGTCGTAGTCGGAGGTGGTCTCCTCGATCTGGCGGCGGATCTGGTTCACGCGGCCCTGGATCTCGGAAGCCTTGCCGGAGCCTTCAACGATCGTCGTGTTTTCCTTGTCGACGACGATGCTCTTCGCACGGCCGAGGTCGGAGATTTCGAGGCCGTCGAGCTTGATGCCGAGGTCTTCGCTGATGAACTTGCCGCCCGTGAGGATGGCGATGTCTTCGCACATGGACTTGCGGCGGTCACCGAAGCCGGGGGCCTTGACGGCGCAGACGTTGATCGTGCCGCGGAGCTTGTTCACGACGAGGGTCGCGAGGGCTTCGCCTTCGACTTCTTCGGCGATGATGAGGAGGGGTTTGCCGGTCTTGGCGACCTTCTCGAGGATCGGGAGCAGTTCCTTGAGGGAGCTGATCTTCTTCTCGAAGATGAGGACGTAGGCGTCTTCGAGCTTCACTTCCATCGACTCGGCGGAGGTGACGAAGTAGGGGGAGAGGTAGCCCTTGTCGAACTGCATGCCTTCCACGACGTCGAGGGTCGTCTCGATGGACTTGGCCTCTTCGACCGTGATGGTGCCGTCCTTGCCGACCTTGTCCATGGCGTCGGCGATGATCTCGCCGATCTGGGTGTCCCAGTTGGCGGACACGGTGGCGACCTGCTTGATCTCTTCCTTGTCCTTCACCTTCTTGGCGATCTTGGCGAGGTGCTCGGTCGCGGCTTCGACCGCCTTGAGGATGCCGCGTTGGATGCCGATGGGGTTGCCGCCGGCGGTCACGAACTTGAGGCCTTCACGGTAGATCGCTTCGGCGAGGACGGTGGCGGTGGTGGTTCCGTCGCCGGCGGTGTCGCTGGTCTTGGAGGCCACTTCGCGGACCATCTGGGCGCCCATGTTCTCGTAGGGGTCTTCGAGCTCGATCTCCTTGGCGACGGTGACGCCGTCCTTGGTGACCGTGGGGGAGCCGAATTTCTTGTCGAGGACCACGTTGCGGCCCTTGGGACCGAGGGTGGCCTTGACGGCGCGGGCGAGTTTCTCGACGCCCCGGAGGAGCGCCTGACGAGCTGCTTCGTCGAACAACAGTTGTTTTGCTGCCATAATCTTAAATCAGTAGTGGGTTGATGTTGAAAGTGAGTGGGTCGATCAGGCGATCACGGCGAGGATGTCGTCGGAGCTGACGATCTTGTATTCCTTGCCGTCGAGCTTGATGTCGGTGCCGCCATACTTGCTGGTGAGGACGCGGTCGCCGACCTTCACTTCGAAGGGAAGCTTCTTGCCGTCGTCGTTGGTTTTGCCGGTGCCGAGGGCGCGAACGACGCTCTCCTGCGGCTTTTCCTTGGCGGTGTCGGGGATGATGATGCCGCCCTTCTTGACTTCTTTTTCCTCAACGGCTTCCACGAGGATGCGGTCGCCGAGGGGTTTGATGTTGAGTGCCATGTGTGTGTTCTATTGGTTGGTTTCTACTGTTAGATGAAATCCCGCCGCACCCGCGGCGGGCAAAAGCTTACTTCTTCTTCTCGTCCACAACTTCGGCGTCGATGATCGGGCCATCGTCGCCCTTGGCGGAAGAACCTTCTTTGGCTCCGCCCTCGGATTCGCCGGCTCCGCCTGCGGACTTGGACTTCTCGGCCTGTTCGGCAGCGGCCTTGTAGAGTTCCTGCGAGGCGGCTTGGACGGTTTCGTTGAGCTTGTCGAGGGCGGTGCGGATCGCGGCGGAATCGGAACCCTTGAGGGCTTCCTTCACCACGTTGACGGTAGTTTCGACCTTGGACTTGGTATCGCCGGAAATCTTGTCGCCGCTGTCCTTGAGGAGCTTCTCGGTGCGGTAGACGGTGTTGTCGGCCTCGTTGCGGGTCTCGACTTCTTCACGACGCTGCTTGTCCTCGTCGGCGTGGAGCTCGGCGTCTTTGCGCATCTTCTCGATCTCGTCCTTGGAGAGGCCGGAACCGGCGGTGATGGTGATCTTCTGCGTCTTGCCGGTGCCGAGGTCCTTGGCGCTGACGTTGAGGATGCCGTTGGCGTCGATGTCGAAGGTGACCTCGATCTGGGGCACGCCGCGCGGAGCGGGCGGCAAGTCGGTGAGCTGGAATTTGCCGAGGGACTTGTTGTCCTTGGCAAACTGCCGGTCGCCTTGGAGCACATGGATCTCGACGCCGGGCTGGCTGTCGCTCGCGGTGGAGAAGATCTCGGATTTACGGGTCGGGACGGTGGTGTTCCGCTCGATGAGCTTCGTCGAAACGCCGCCCATGGTCTCGATGCCAAGCGAAAGCGGAGTCACGTCGAGCAGGAGGACATCCTTCACCTCGCCCTTGAGCACGCCGCCCTGGATGGCCGCGCCGATGGCGACGACTTCATCGGGGTTCACGCCCTGGTGCGGCGGTTTGGTGACGAGGGTCTTGGCCACTTCGACGACGCGGGGCATACGGGTCATGCCGCCGACGAGGACGAGTTCGTCGATCTTGTCGGCCGACATTCCAGCGTCCTTCAAGCAGGCCTTCACCGGCCCGATGGTGCGCTCGAAAAGGGTGTCGCAAAGCTGCTCCATCTTGGCGCGGGAGAGGGTCTTCTGGATGTGCTTGGGCCCGGAGGCATCGGCCGTCACGAACGGCAGGGAAATGTCGTAGGACTGGGAGGAGCTGAGGGCGATTTTCGCCTTCTCGGCCTCTTCTTTGATGCGTTGGAGAGCGTCGGGCTGCTTGCGGAGATCTATGCCGGAGTCGCGCTTGAACTCGTCGAGGATCCAATCCATCAGCGTGTTGTCCCAGTCGTCGCCGCCGAGGTGGGTGTCGCCGTTGGTGGCCTTCACTTCGAAGACGCCGTCGCCGATCTCGAGGACGGAGATGTCGAACGTGCCGCCGCCGAGATCATACACGGCAATTTTCTCGTCTTTCTTCTTGTCGAGGCCGTAGGCGAGGGAGGCCGCTGTGGGCTCGTTGATGATGCGAAGGACTTCGAGACCCGCGATCTTGCCTGCGTCCTTGGTGGCCTGACGCTGGGTGTCGTTGAAGTAGGCGGGAACCGTGATGACTGCTTGGGTGATGGTTTCGCCAAGGCGCATCTCGGCATCGGCCTTGAGCTTCGCGAGGATCATCGCGGAGACTTCCGGCGGGCTGAAAGCCTTGGGCTTGCCCTCAACTTCGACCTCGATGTGGGCGTCGCCATTGCTGGCCCGGACAACCTTGTAGGGGACGCGCTTCAGCTCTTCCTGCACCTCGTCAAACTTGCGCCCCATGAAACGCTTAACCGAATAGACGGTGTTGCGCGGATTAGTCACGGCCTGACGTTTGGCGGCTTCTCCGACGAGGCGTTCGCCATTCTTTGCAAAAGCGACGACCGAAGGGGTCGTCCGTTTGCCTTCGGAGTTTTCAAGAACCAACGGCTCGCCGCCTTCCATCACGGACATGCAGGAATTCGTCGTGCCTAGATCAATGCCAAGAACCTTAGCCATATCGTTCGTAAATTTGTGCCGACTCTTGCGGCTCGTTTCTGCTCGCAAGGCATGTGCCGTAGGGGCTTGTCATGTTTTAAAGCACTGATGAACAAATTGTTAATAGGTTTTTGAAGCCTGGTTCCCTAAAGATCTGATCTCCGATTTGTGCCATGATGACTCGAATAAAAGAAGATGTGCCAAAGGGAAGAGCTGTTGTTGGCTCACTCGAGCTAGGAGGAGCGCCGGTCTACGACCCGGCGCGGATGAGGCGTGGCCTTGAACTGACGGTTCCAGCTCCGCGTCCTCGCCCTCGTGTCAAACGATTAGTCCGAGAGAAGGAGGACGAAGAGCATGAGGATGAGGAATGGAGACAAGCCTTACAGGTTCACATTCGTATCCGCATACACTCCCGCCTTCACCGTCCTAGTTCCGGAAGATCCATTCGTGAAGGAAACCCTGCCCTTGCAAAACACCCCTGGCCCGAAGGCCACGGGGCCTTTCACCGTCAGGCTGTCGCAGGCGATCAACGACGGAGCGCCTTTGGCGAAGAACGGTTCGAAGCCGCCCATCGTCTTGTAGAACTTGCCATCGAGATCGATCAAGGGCGGTTCGCCGGCGCGGCTGGAGACGAGCTGGAGGCGGCAGTCAGGCGTGACCTCGTAGGCATCGGAGCGGACGGCCAGCAGGTCGGAAGTCGTCTTCACAGGAGCGAAGCGGCTGCGCGGCACGACTACGGCGCCCGTATCTGGGAAACATTCGATTGCCGCGCCCATCGCCGTTTCGAGCTGCACGACCTTGGTCGAAGCCGCGTTGGTCGGATCGACAGTCTTGCTGTTCGCGATCAACGGCAACGGCAGCATCCCGCCATTGCGATCCAGCTCGGCCTTCAGGTGGTCGAGCCGGAGCCAGAGGTTGTTCGTGTTGAAATAGCCGTGGCGTTCGATGTCCTGGAACGCATCCGTGTCGGCATGCGGGCATTGGGCGGATTCGCGGAGGACGAGGCGGTTGTCCGAGGTCCGTCTGGCGAGGTGGCCGCCCTTGCGATCTGCGGCGGTCCGTGTGGCCACTTCCATGAGGAACGAGTAACCGGACGAGGCGAAGTAGGTCAGCAGCCGTTCATCGACGGTCGCGCCAAGATTGTCGGAGTTCGAGACGAAGGCGTATTTCACGCCCTTGGCGAGGAGCTGGTCGAGCAGCCCGGTGCCGAGGAGCGATGGATAGATGTCGCCGTGGCCGGGCGGGCACCATTCCAGCTCCGGATCGGCCGGCCAGCTCACGGGTTCGAGCGTGGCGGCATCGAGTTTCGGCACCTTGCTTTGGAGGAAGTCCACCGGTCCGGCGGCGAAGAGCGCGGGATGACGGCCACGCAGGTAATCGAGCGTGTCCAGCTGCGTGGAAAAACTGTTCATCAGGTAGAAGGCCAGTCCGCCCGCACCTTCGCGGGCACGGAGATGGCCGACCTGCCGGGCGATGAGGTCGAGGAACGTGTCGTCGCCCTTCACACGGATGAGAGACTTGGCGCGGTCGAGACCCATCCCTGTTCCCAAGCCGCCGTTGAGCTTGATGACGGCGAGTTGGCCGATGAGCGCGGCGGCGTTTCCGGTGGGCAACGATTCCAGCGTCACCAAGCCGGTGGCGGGACGTATGGAAACCTCGGGCATCATGCCCTTGTCGCCGTTGGCCAACCGCGTGAGCGCGCTGCTGAAGGCGGTGATGACGGGCGGCATGGCATTGATTCCGCGCAGCTTGGCGACGGAGGCGTTGAGGACGTGTTCCACGTTCATGCTGATAAATGTCGGATGAAACCCGTCCGGAGTTTTCCGGGAAGAGCGGCGAAGTTCCAGCAAAGGAAGAAGGCCGAGGAAGCCTACCAGATCCATCCGTCGCACCTGGAGTTCGTGGAGAAGGTCTTCAAGAAGGTCTGCAAGAAGGCGACCATCTACGACTTCGCCTGATCGTCAGGCCAGGCGATCTCAAAATGAACCAGCCGGGGAAGCGATTCCGCGGCTGTTCCGCGGTTCAACTGCCGGTGAATCAGACGGCTGCAATTTTGTTCTTCAGCTCGTTCATCTTCACGAGGTTGATGATCAGCAGGACCAACGCCGCGGGGCCTGCGATGTATTGCACCAGCGGAATGATGCTGCACGCCGTGCAGATCGCGTATGCGAGGCCGAGCCCTTTCCCGCAGTCGCCCACGTCGGTGCGCCCCACGGAATCGAAGTAGCTCTTGAAGGAATCCGGGATCCGCTGGAAGACGAAGAAGTTCCAGATGATCGGGAAGCAGGGAATCATCAACAACCAGACTAGGCCAGGCTCCATCTTGCGGTGGGGTGCGGGAACGTTCTTCAACCACGAGCTTACGAAGTAGCAGACGATCGCGTTGATGATCAGTCCGAAAAGGACGAACAAGCCGACGATCCCGAGGATTACGGCGAGAATCGCGACGCCTTCAGGGGCTCCTGGTTGGTTGTTCATAGGGGGAGGAAGTTGGGTTCAGGATTCGTTTCAGCAGGAAAATCTCCACGCCTGCTTTGGACGGAGGGTGAAACGGGCGCGGCGGTTTTCGACTGTAAAGGTGAAGCAGCTTTCCACCGCCTCACCTCGCCCGGGGATGGAACTTGCGATGGACCTCGCGCAGCCGGCCGCTGGTGACATGGGTGTAGACCTCGGTCGTGGCGATGCTGGAATGGCCCAGCAGTTCTTGGATGACGCGGAGATCGGCCCCGTTCTCCAGCAGATGCGTTGCGAAGCTGTGCCGGAGCATGTGCGGCGTGACGTTGCGTTCGATGCCCGAGTAGCGGATACGGCGCTTGATCCGGCCCCACAGGGTCTCGCGGGCGAACTGCGTCCCGCGCTTGGTCAGGAAAACGACACCGGGCGACTTGGCCGAGACGAGCTTGGGCCGGGCGGTGTCGATGTAACGGCGGAGAACTTCCACAGCGAGGCGGTGGATGGGCACGACGCGCTCCTTGTTCCCCTTGCCGATGACGGTGGAGAATCCCTCGTCGAGATGGAGCTGTTCCAGCCGCAGATCCTTCAACTCGGACAGCCGCAGGCCGGACGCATAGGCGAGTTCCAAGATGGCCTGGTCGCAGAGCGCGCTGGGCGTGTCGGTCGGCAGAGGGCGGAGGATCTGGGCGATCTCGGCGTTGGTCAGATCCTTGGGCAGGCGCTTCGCTCGGCGTGGGAGCGAGAGGTTCGCGGCCGGATTGGACGCGAGGAAATTGTTCTGTTCGGTGAAACGAAAGAAGGCGCGGAGGGCGGCCACGCGCAGGTAGACCGACGAAGAACTCATCTTCGCATTGCCCGGGCGATTGGCGGCGGGTTTGCGGTCGCGCTCGAGTTCGAGGAAGTCGATCAGGTGCTGGGTGGTGACCTGCTTCCAGTCGGTCAAGCCGCGTTCCTGTGCCCAAGCGACGAATTTCTTGAATTGGGCGGCGTAGGTCCGCTGCGTGTTCTCCGCCTGCCCGCGTTCGTGCCGCAGGTGGAAGAGGAAGTCTTCGATGAGGGCGTCCATGGGTTAACCGCGAATGGACATGAACGAACACGAAGTGGTGAAGGGGATACTGAAGACTGCCCGCAGATCACGAGGATGAGACGGATGGCGAACGGCTCCATCGGGCGACGTTTTCTGAGCGCGGCCCTCCCGGCCGCGCTCAGAAGGCCTGCGCGTGCGGTTCACAGACAATGTCCGATGTTTCCCAGCGCTGCTCCACGGGAGGTAGGGCGGGCAGTCCTCTGCCCGCCGCCGGATGCCCGTCGTATTGGGAACGCCAGTCGATCCCACGGCGCGCTCGGAGTGACGCGCCCTACCTCGGTGGGTTCCGGAGGATACCAAGCTCGCCGCGAGATGTCGTATGGTCAGCAGTCGGCCGCGATGCGGCTCGGCGGGCGGCTTCGCCCTGCCTCTGCTCGAAGATGGCCGAGGTCGGCTGAGCACCGGAGGTGCGGAAGAAAGTAGCCCACAGCGTGAGCTGTGGGACAGCGAGTTCCCAAGAACTCCAAGTCCCGAAGGGACGACAGAGACGATTCTGTCGCCCCTCCGGGGCTTTGTTCCAATCCGACGGCCAACCCACAGCTCACGCTGTGGGCTGCGGTCTGTCGCCGCGCTGCGGCTGTTCCTGCGAGGTATAGTCATCCTCCAGCCGGTCCTTTCAGAGCGCTGCTCAATATCGATTCAAACCGTCGAACCTCTTCTTGAGCGTCTCCCCGTCGATAAAGGTTTGGCTCGTCGCACACCCACAAGGGACCAATTTTGGTTCCATCGCCCCCACCAGATACCGGAAGGGAGTAGACACACAAACCAGTCCAGCTTCTCCAAAGATTTAATGACCGGTCCTGAATGTGAACGATCCAACGGGCATCTTGGTTTTCGGGCCAAATTCCGGTTCTAAGCAGTTCAATCTCTTGCGGCGTAATGCTGAGTGAATACTCGATTTTCAATCGGCTTCTACCCATCGGTTTCACCCTTGGCAGCCAGTGTTCCTTGTCGCTCATAGAATGCCCGATAGATGCCTACAGCCTCTTCCCAGTCAGCTTCTCATACGCTTCGAAATACTTAGCCTGGGTCTTGGCCACAACTTCGGGCGGAAGAGCGGGGGCGGGCGGGGTCTTGTCCCAGTCGAGGGTGAGGAGGTAGTCGCGGACGAACTGCTTGTCGTAGCTGGGCTGGCCTTTGCCGGGGGCGTATTGGTCGGCGGGCCAGAAGCGGGAGGAGTCGGGGGTCAGGACTTCGTCGATGAGGATCAGCTTCCCGTCGAAGAGGCCGAACTCGAACTTGGTGTCGGCGATGATGATGCCGCGTTGGCGGGCGTAGTCGCGGGCGAACTTGTAGAGCCGCAGGCTGGCGGCGCGGGCCTGTTCGGCGATGTCGCCGCCGACGATCTTCACGGCTTCGTCAAAGGGGATGTTTTCGTCGTGCTCGGTCTCGGCCTTGGTCGCGGGGGTGAAGATGGGTTCGGGCAGCTTGGAGGACTCTTGCAAACCGGCGGGCAGCGAGATGCCGCAGACGGTCTGCTGCTGCTTGTATTCGTTCCAACCGGAGCCGGCGAGGTAGCCGCGCACGACGCACTCGATGGCGAGGGGCTGGGACTTCTTCACGATCATGCTGCGGCCGGCGAGCTGGGCCGTGAAGGGAGCGAGACGCCCGGGCAACGGATCGTTTTCGCGGGCGAGGCGGTGGTTGGGCTGGAAGGATTCGGTCTGGTCGAACCAGAAGTGCGACATGCGGGTGAGGACCTCGCCCTTGCGCGGAATGCCGTTGGGCATGACGCAGTCGAAGGCGGAGATGCGGTCGCTGGCGACGAAGAGGATCGCGTCGCCGAGGTCGAAGACTTCGCGGACCTTGCCGGATTTGACCTTCGGGATGCCGGGCAGTTCGAGGTTCAGCAGTGTGCTGTCGGACATGATGTCCTGAGCATGGGAGACGGAGCGCGGGGCGTGAAGCGTGAAGCGTGGGAACGGATACCAGATTGACGGGTCAGACGTCGGGATTGGGCACGGGTGCCGGCGCGGCGGCGGACGGGAAGTGTTTTTCGAGCAGCGCCTCCAGCTCCTCGTAGCGGACCGGCTTGGCGATGTAGTCGTCCATGCCGGCGGCGAGGCAGCGCTCGCGGTCGCCTTCGAGGGCGTTGGCCGTCATCGCGATGATGCGGACGCTGCAGGTCTTGGAGTTGTCGCGTAAGGCCTTGGTGGCGGCATAGCCGTCGAGGACCGGCATCTGGCAGTCCATGAAGATGAGGTCGTAGCCCTTGCTGCCCTGGGCTTCGACGGCTTCACGGCCGTCGTTGGCGATGTCGGCCTGGTATCCGAGCTTGCGCAGCATGAGCAGGGCGAGCTTCTGGTTCACCCGGTTGTCCTCGGCGACGAGAATCCGGGCGTCCTTGGGTTTGGCGGCGGACTTGGTGGAGGTGACTGGCGGGGCGATTGGCGCGGGCGTCTCGACCCGGCCCACGAGCTTCGCGAGGAGGGCGTAGAATTCACTCCTTCGAATCGGTTTGGTCAGCCGCTGGGCGATGCCGGCGCGCTGGAGGGCACCGGGTTGAAGACGCTGGCGGAGTCCGCTGAGACCCAGGGTCCGGGCGGATCCGAGCAGCTTCTGGTCGTTGATGGTGCCGGCGAGGAGCAGGCCGTCGAAACGTTTCGACATGAGATCGACGATGAAGAGGTCGAACGGCGCGCCGTCCTCCATGGACCGTTGGAGATGGGCGAGGACATCGACCTCGTCTTGGCTGATCGTGACCTTCATCCCGACGCTGGCGCAGTAGTGCTCGACGACGAGACGGACCGCCTCGTCGTCGGCCGCGACGAGGACGCGCCGGTCGGCAAGCGTCGTGAGGCCTTTGGAATCTTCGGTTGCAACGGGTTCGCCGAGGGCGAGGCGGGCGCGGAACCAGAACGTGGAGCCATGGCCAGGTTCGCTCGTGACGCCGATCTGGCCGTTCATCATCTCGACGATCTTCTTGGAGATCGCGAGGCCGAGACCGGTCCCTCCGAAGCGCCGGGTGGTGGAACTGTCGGCTTGGCTGAAGGCCTGGAACAGACGCGCCTGGCCGTCGGCAGAGATGCCGATGCCGGAATCGGAGACGGCGAACTGGAGGTCGACGAACTCGCCTTCGGTGCGGTGCAGGGTCACCTCGACGAAGATGCGGCCGTGCTCGGTGAACTTGATGGCGTTGCCGATGAGGTTGATCAGGACCTGGCGGAGGCGGTTGGGATCGCCGACCACCGACAACGGGACGGCGTTCCGGACGAGGCTGGCCAGTTCCAGGTCCTTGGCGCTGGCCCGCTGGGACATGAGGGCGGCCGCCGCCTCGACGATTTCGACGAGGTTGAACGGCACTTCGTCCAGCCTGAGCTTTCCGGCTTCGATCTTCGAGAAGTCGAGGACGTCGTTGATGATCGAGAGCAGGGCCTCGCTGCTGTTGCGGATGGTCGAAAGGTGGTCGCGTTGCTCGGCGTTGAGGGGAGTGTCGAGCAGGAGGCTTGAGAACCCGATCACGGCGTTCATCGGCGTCCGGATCTCATGGCTCATGTTCGCGAGGAAGTCGCTCTTGGCGACGCTGGCGACCTCGGCGGCCTTGGCCATGGCCTCGGCGTTCTTGACGGCTTCGGCGAGCTGGGTGCAGTTCTCCTCGCGCTCTGCGGCCAGTTTTTCGGCGGCTTCGCGGGCCTGGTGGATGGCCTCCTCGGTGTGGATGCGTTCGGTGACGTCCTCGGTGATGCCGACGATGTGGAGGACTTCGCCCTCGGGACTGAGGATCGGGAATTTCTTCGTGGCGAGCATGCGCAGACCCCGGTCCTCGGTCTCGAGCTCCGCGAGAGGGACGATGATCATCTTCCGGTCGCGGACGACGCGCTGGTCGTCCTTGGCGAAGCGCTCGGCCTGCTCTCCGGTGAAAAGATCCCTGTCGGTCCTTCCAATGAGGCGTTCCCGCGGCTGTCCCACCAAGTTTTCGCCCATCTTGTTCCACAGCACGTGGCGGCCGGAGCGGGCGTCTTTGATGTAGACGGCCAGCGGGAGCGAGTCGACGAGAGACTGGAAAAGATGCTGGGTGCGCTTGAGCTCCCGGTCTGCGATGTGGCGTTCGGTCACGTCCTCCATGACGGTGAGGATGTTGGCGGCCGTTTCGTTTCGCTCCTCGAAGATCGGGACCTTGCGGATCGAGAAGTAGCGGCGCCCGCGGGTTCGGGTGGTCACCGGTTCCCCGCCGGTGACCACGGCTTTGCCGGTTTCGATCACCCGTTGGTCCATCTCGCGAAGCTTGTCTGCGATGTCCGCGTCGAAGCAGTCCTCTTCCTGGCCTCCGACGATGGTCTGGGGATCCCATCCGAAGCCGCGATGCGCCTCGTTGGCGAAGGTGACCGTGCGGGTGCGGACGTTCTTCAACTGGACGACCATCGGCAGGGTCTCGACGACCGACCGGAGCGCGCGTTCCGCCTGGGACGTGGCTCCGCCGACCGGGTTAAGCCTTCGGGCGGAGATCATCACTTCAGTGCCCTCGCCGGCCAGGCGCGTGGCGGTGCACACGAGGTCGACGCGGAGGCCGTTCCCCGCGAGCACAGAGAGCTCGATGATCCGCGGGACCGCGCCTTTGACCAGGTCCGCGACGGCGGCCCGGAGCAGGGCGAGTTGGCCGGGTTCGACGAAGACGGACAGATTGGTCTGGGTGAGGCCGTTGACCGGAATTCCGAGCAATTCTGCGCCGGCGGCGTTGGCCGCGACCAGGCGGAGGGTCTTGTCCACGGTGAGGACGATGTCGGATCCAACGTTGGCCACCTGTTGGAACTGCTCCTCCAGGGACTTGCTACGGGCCCGCGCATCCTCGAGTTCCCGGCCCGGTGCGGCGATTCTCTTGGTCAGGCGTCGAATGCGGGCGAACAACGCGAGGAAGACGATGGCCACTACCAGGGCGGCTCCAAAAAGGACGAGTCCTTCCGGCAAACGCCGGCCGGCCAGGGCGACGTCCGCCGCATCCGAGATGTGCAGGATGATCTGATGCCCGGACCCGCTTGCTTGCCCGACCTGGAGCACTCCGGTGGCATGAATTAAATCACCCATGCGTAGGGACAGGACCGGGTCGGAAAGTTCGTTGATGTCGAACGAAAGGGTCACCACATGTCCGTCGACAAGAATCGGGATCTGGTCTCCCGACGTGGCGGCTGGCAGCGGGCTGAGGACGGTCCCGGACAGCTTCATCAGCTCGCCGGAGATCTTTTCCTTCAGTAGCCGGGGCATCGGCGTCGACGAGGCGATCGGCCGTTCTCCTTTGGACACAATCTCCGCCTCGGCGCTTTCGATCTTCATTCCTGCGGGGCCTCGAACCGGATAGCCCGAGACCCGCAGCCGATGGCCGATGTCTATTTCACCGCGGGCCGCGGAGAGTTCGACCAACGCACCGGCCGAGGTGTCCTGAATGAAGAACCGGTTTGACGAGAGGACGTGGGTGACCGTTCCTTCGATCCTGCGTTTCTGCTCGAGCGACGGGGAACCCTGGTAATCGAGCAGGCGGGCGATCTTGGATTCCGGCACCGTCGCCGACGGCGACCGCGTGATGCGGATAAGCTCCACCGACGGAACGCGCATGTAGATGCCGAGGAAGCTCCGCCGGTCGTCGAAGACGCTGCCGCTCACCCCCGAAACGCGGACGCCGGCATCCAGGAGCGGGCCAAGTTGTTCGCGACTGGCGCCCCCGATCGGCAGGTAGACGGGGAGCGGTCCCAGCGAGGTGGAGAGCTCCAAAACCCATTCGACGGCGTTGCTGCCGACGCTTCGGACCTGGCCTTCGGTGCTGACCCATTGGCAATCCTCGCTGCCGGTCTGGTAGGCCCGCGCGGAAAGCGGAGTCGGAGACGGGAAGGAGCCCTTGCCGACGAGGGTTTGGGACGTTGGTTGGATGGAGGGGGCAAAGTCCCCCGGGATGGCGATCCCCTTCAACTCGACTTGATCGCCGGCGGCGATGTTGTCGGGCAGGCCGCCGGGCCATTTGACGAAGATGCCGTTGGCCCCGTCGTGGATGAAGCTGTCGTAGCTGTAGTGGTAAGTCAGGACGCCGCGGATCGACACCGGCGGATTGCGCGCCGCCTGTTCCGTCGAGAGCTGGAGCACCGCCGCCGCGCTCGTGATCGGGTCCGCCGCGCGGACGACCTCCGGGTAGAATAACAGCATGGCTGCCGCCACGGCGCGCTGGAGTAGCGTCCGTGCCCGATGACATTTCACGCCCGATATCACTTTGGAGTCGACGGGTCGCCGGACTTCGCGACGCACCCGTTCCCCGGGGGTATCGGATGGAGGGATGGCCGGGTTGAGACGGACTGACGACGCGATCAGGGGAGAAGGACGGCCCGGACGAAGCGCGCGGCGGGTTGGCCGCTGTCAGGGTCGGGGATCTGGGAGGGATTCGCCGAGAGGACGACGTTGGTCAGGGTCGCCCACGCGACGTTGGTCGCAAGCGAGCTGCGGGCTTCAAGGCGGAAGGTCCGGCCGACGGGGCCGGCGATGACATACTGCGGCTGGTTTCCCGACCGGGTGATGCCGAATGCCGCGGCGGCCGCGTTGCTGCTGGTAATGCTGCCGCCCGGACCGGTCACGATGAGGCGATAGGTTCCGGCGGAGGCGGAAGAGAGGTTTGAAACGGTCAGACTGGTGTTGGTCGCCCCGGAAACGTTGACCCCGTTGAGCTGCCACTGATACGCCAGCGGCCCGGGACCGCTGGCGAGCGCGGCGAAGCTGACGACTCCCCCATTGGCCACAACCAAAGAAACCGGCTGGCTGCCGAAGGCGGGCGACGCGGGGGGAACGGCCGCCTGGAACGCGGTGCCTATCCCGCTGGCGCCGCCATCCGAGGTGAGTCCAAACAGCTTGCCGCCAGCCAAGGCCAACCCTGGCGCTGCGACGGTCCCCTCACCGGCCTGTTGGCCGAACGAAGCGAAGAGGGCGTAGGAACCTCCGTCCTTGCCGATGCGGAAGATCCCGCCGGAATTGCTCGTGCCTCCCGAGGTGACGATTCCGTAGAGCAGGCCGTCGGCGCCTTCGGTCAGACGTCCATTGGGCTGCCAGCCTTCGGTGATTTCGGTCGTGAAGTGTTTGAGGACGGAGTAGCTGCTGCCGTCCTTGAGCATCCGGAACACGGTCCCGTTGCCCGACGATCCACCGGCCGACGCGGTGCCATAGAGATAACCATCGGCGGCTTCGATGAGACGTCCTTTGGGTTTGGTGCCGCCTACCGGAGCGCTCCCGAACTGGCGGAGGACCTGGTAGCTCGTCGGAATGCCGAACTTGTCGACGCGGTAGATCGTTCCTCCGTCCGATGGTCCGCCGCTGCGGGTCATGCCGTAGAGGAGGCCGTCGGACGCTTCGATGACCCCGGTCTCGGGATTCACGCCGTCGGCACCCGAGGCTTCGAACGCATGAAGGATGCTGAACTCGGAGCCATCACGCGTCACGCGATACACCGTTCCGGTCTGGAACTGCCCGCCGGCGACCGTGGTCCCGAACAAAGCGCCATCGCTGCCGAGGAAGAGCGGACCGGCGGGTTTGTTTCCATCGGACGAGGCCGTGGTGAACGCGCGGACGACGGTGAAGCCGGCGCCGTTGGTCTGCATCTTGTAGACGAGGCCGCGTCCGGAACCGCCGCCTTCGCCGAGCGTGCCGTAGAGGAATCCGTCTCCGCCATCGACCGGACTTGCCGCCGGCACATGGCCGTTGTTCGTCGCGGGTCCGAAGCTGCGGAGGATGGAGTAGCTGCCACCGTTCGTGTCGAAACGGAAAACCGAGCCGCCGCCGAACTGGCCGCCGAGCGGCGTGACGCCGTAGAGCCAGCCGCCGGGGCCGGAGTTCAACGGCTGGACCGGAGCCTGGCCGTCGCCGCCGTTCACGCCGAACACGCCGAGGATCTGGTAGCCGGTGCCGTCGCGGTTGATCTTCAGCAACGTTCCACCGGAAGCGCCGTCGGTGCCGGAACTGGAGACGGTGAAGAGCGTGCCGGTGACTTCGGTGAACCCGGCGTAGGGCGCGCGCGCATCCATCGGCTGGCTTCCACCCTGCCGCAGCATCTGGTAGCCGGAGCCGTTGCGGTTGATGCGGAAGAGCACGCCGCCCTGGTTGGTGCCGCCCTCGCTGGTGGAGCCGTAGAGAAGGCCGTCCGAACCGTCGAGCAACGAACCCAACGGCTGGGTGCCGTCGTTGAAGGCCTCGAAGCTGCGCAGCACGCCGAAGCCCGAGCCGTCGCGGCTGATCTTGAAGATTGATCCCGTGTCGTTGGTGCCGCCGAAACGGCTCAGTCCATAGAGCACACCGTCCGACGCGACCGTGACGCCGCCGAATGGCGCCGTCGGCCCTGGAGTCACGACATCGAAGTGCCGCAGCACCGAGTAGGCTCCGTTGGTCGCGATCCGGAAGACGACCCCGCCAAACCCATTCGTCCCGCCATAGGGCGTCGTTCCGTAGATGGCACCGAGTTCGGCGCTGTATTGAACGACGCCGGCGTTGGGCGACTGGCCGGCCTCGCCGGTGGCGGTGAAGCTATACATGTGGTGGTAGAAGGAGGTGCCGCGCTGGATGCGGAAGACCATGCCGAAGTCGTTCGTGCCGCCTTCACTTGCGGTGCCGTAGAGGAAGCCATCGCCGCCTTCAAACAGCCGGCCCAACGGATACTTGCCGTCCGCAAAGCTCTGGCCGAAGTGGCGCAGGATCGTGAACGAAGTCCCGTCATTCGCCATCCGGTAGATGGTGCCGAAACCGAACCCCCCGCCGCTGTAGGTCGTGCCGAAAAGAAACCCGTCCTTGCCCTCTACGATCCCGCCGTAGGGCGCCCTCCCATCGCTGGCGCCGCCGGCGAAGTGACGGATGATCGTCAACCCGGAACCATCCCTGGCCACCCGGTAGACACAGCCGACCCCGTTGCTGCCGCCGAAGGGCGACGTGCCGTAGAGGAAGCCGTTGGTCGAGGCCGTCAGGCGGCCTTCCGGTTGGGAAACGGACGCGGACGGAATGCCAAACGAGCGCAGGCGGGTCAGGTTGGTTTGGGCATGGAGGCTGAAGCCGGCCATCGACCAGCCCAACACGACCAGAGCCAGCAATCCGGCCAGACGGGAACGGAGGAACATCGGGCAAACCGTCCCCGAATCATAAAATCCTGTCAAACCGCCGGGCCGAAGTTCACCCGAGGCATTTCTCAAGTTCGAGAGCGGCCAACCGATAGCTCGCACGAGCGCAGCGAATGGGTTGCGGCGCGATTCATTCAATCCGGACTTGGGCATGGCTACGGTCATCAACATATCAGACCTGCGGGTGGAGTATCCGTCACGGGAGCTTGGTTCGAAGACCAAGGTCGCGGTCGACGGCTTGTCTCTCGACGTCCAGCAGGGGCAGATCTTCGGCTTCCTCGGGCCCAACGGCGCGGGAAAGACGACGACGATGAACGTCCTGCTGGGCTTCGTCGAACCGACCGCCGGCAACGCCACGATCTTCGGCGTCAGCGTGACCGACAAGTCCGCCCGCCAACGCCTCGGGTATCTCCCGGAGCTGACCTACTACTACAAGTTCCTCACGCCCGAAGAGCTGCTGCGGTTCTACGGAAAGCTCTTCCGCATCCCAAAGGCGGTCCTCGAAAAACGCATCGATGAAATCCTCGCGATGGTCGAGCTGCAGGACGCGCGGAAACGCCAGATCAAGACCTTCTCCAAGGGCATGCAGCAACGCGCCGGACTTGCCCAGGCCCTGATCAACGATCCCGATCTGCTCATTCTTGACGAGCCCACGAGCGGGCTCGATCCCATCGGGCGCATGAAAGTCCGGCAGATCATCCAGCGCCTGAAGAACGAGGGGAAAACCATCCTCTTCTCGTCGCACGAACTCGGAGAGGTCGAGACGATCTGCGACCGCGTCTGCATCATCCACCAAGGCACGCTGCGCGAGATGGGAACCGTTCAGGACCTCGTCGCACGCCATCAGTGCAACCTCGAGCAGGTCTTCCTGCGGGTCGTCGGTTATGAGGGCGCGGTCCCGAGTCGGCCGGGAGGGGTGACGGTATGAACAACATCCTGGCGGTCTCGTCCGTCGTCATGCGTGAGATGTATCGGAGGAAGGATTTCTACGTCCTCCTCATCCTGACCGTGCTCATCACGTTGATTCTTGGTTCGGTGAACCTCTTCAACGATTCGAACATCGTCCGCTACCTGAAGGAGATCTGCCTGCTCCTGATTTGGATCTCATCGCTCGTCATCGCGATCACCACCTCGGCACGGCAGATCCCAGCGGAACGCGAGAGCCGCACCATCTTCCCGTTGCTGGCCAAACCGGTCAGCCGGACTGAGGTGCTGCTCGGGAAGTTCCTCGGTTGCTGGCTTGCGTCGGGCATCGCCCTCGTCTGTTTCTACCTGTTCTTCGGCATCATCAGCGCGGCGCGGGAAAGCGGTTGGCCGCTGGGAAGCTATCTCCAGGCTGTGACGCTGCATTGGTTCATGCTCGCGATCGTCATCGCCATCGCGTTGCTCGGTTCGCTCGTCTTCGCCGCGCCCAGTTCGAACAACACGATCTGTTTCATCGTCATCGCCGGCATTCTCCTGATCGGGCGGCATCTGCACAAAGTGGCCGTGGGCATGGAGCAGCCGTCACGTGGAATCCTGACCCTTCTCTACTTTCTCCTGCCTCAACTTGGTTGGTTCGACGTGCGGGAACGCATCACCCACAACTGGCCACCGCTCGACGTCGGGCCGTTCTTCCTCGCCCTGGCCTACGCCCTCGTCACCGCGTCCGTGTTCCTCTTCGCGGCGAGTTGGGTCTTCAACCGCAAGCGCCTCCAGTAGCCGCGACGCATGCCCCCTGTCCGCACCAACGTCCTCGCCCTGGCTGGTCTTGTGACCGCGGCGTTCTCGTTGGCCTGCGCCCTCCAGGTCGCCATGCCCCGGGACGAACGGGACAACGAACCGTTCGACCTGATGCAGACCCTGCTCGGCGACAGCCGGCGGATGTTCGCCAACCATTTCTTCGTCAAGGCGGACGCCTACTTCCACAGCGGCTTCTACCCGACTATTTTCGACAACCGTGAATCCTTCGAGACGGCCCACATGGCGTCCGACGCCGGTGTGGTGGAGGAGAAGAACAAAGGGGACGAACACAGCTTCCTCGGCAAGCCGCTCGATGTCTTCGATCGCTTCAGCCGGAACTTCTTCCCCGCAGTCCACACCCACCTCGATGAAGGCGGTGCCAAGGATCACGACGGCCTCGATGGGCACGACAGCGGGCATGAGCACAAGGAAGGCGAGCACTTCGTGGGCGACGGGCACGATCATTCCCACGACGAGGTCGGCCAGGGGGTCCGGGAAATTCTGCCCTGGCTGAAGATGTCGTCATCGCTCGATCCGTCCCGCGTCGAGACCTACACCACGACCGCCTACTGGCTCCGGAGCCGGTTGGGCAAAAGCCGCGAGGCTGAGGAGTTCCTACGTGAAGGACTCCGGCGCAACCCGCGCGACGCCGCCATCCTCTTCGAACTGGCCCGCATCTTCCGCGAAGACCGCAAGGACCTCGAACGCGCGCGCAACCTTTTCGAGGCCGGCATCTCCTCTTGGCAGAAGACGGAGCCACCGAAGAAGGAACCGAATGTCTTCCTGCTCCACCAGCTC
Organism: Verrucomicrobiota bacterium; assembly: GCA_038203875.1. Classification (GTDB taxonomy): domain Bacteria; phylum Verrucomicrobiota; class Verrucomicrobiia; order Limisphaerales; family CANJSG01; genus CANJSG01. The sequence goes on along the minus strand of JBBRDN010000050.1, from coordinate 3,829 downwards.
ATGTCCCACCTCGCGCAGTTGGAGGAGGACTCCGACAACGATCTCCGCGCCATCGAACTGTGGGAGAAGGTAAAACTGGTGGCGCCCGATCCAGCGGGTCCCGACCTTCATCTCCGCGACCTCCGCGAGAAGATGGCCAAGAAGCCGGCTAAGTAGGCCGGTTCACTTGCGCGCGGACCTAGAAACCCGGGCATTCGATGACGAAGGCGCGGAACTCGGGCGACCAGTTGGAGCCGTCAAGCCGGAAGAAGAGCTGCTTCGCGTTCATGTCGAGAACGATGGTTTCCACGATGTTGCCGCCGGCCGCTCCCTGATCGAGGTCGTGGGCGAGGTCGATGGAGTAGCGGTTGTTGCCCAGGTCGGTCATGCCGACCACGGCCGCGACGTGGCCCTTCATGCGAATCTCGACGTCGCAGCGGTTGCTCAGGGAGTTCATCGCCGCCTGCGGATCGACTACCACGGTGGTGGAGACGGGGAATCCCTTTGCGCGCATGTATTCGTCCTTTTTCTGGACCCAGGTGGCATTGACCGGATCCGCACCGATGGGTGCACCGCCGGAATGCCAGCCGATGGCGGCCTTTATCTTGTCCATGGTGAACTCCGCCGGATCGATGAAGAGGGAGAAGTGTTCGTTGAGGTAGGTGAGGCTGTTGACGATGGCACCGGGCGCACATTCGTTGTTGCCCTGCTCGCGGTTCGGGAAGCTCGGCAGGCCGGTGCTTTCCCGGACCACGCCGCCGCCGATCAGATTCCCGGGCGTGCCGTATTCCAGGGTGTCGGTGTCCTCGCCGGGGAAAAGCCGTTCCACGGTCAGACCGACGGGCATCGCCGGGTTCGACGGCGGCGCGGAGGCCAACGTGCCGGGAGTCAGGCTGTGGCCCGCGTTCACCTGGAGGAGCGGCTGCCCGAACTGGCCGAGGGGTATCTTGAAGTTCACCGTCTGTTCCGCGTCCGCGCCGAAGCGGCGCAGCACCGGAACGTTTTGGACGACCCAGACGCCGTTGACCGAGAGGTTGAAGTATTGGACCGGCAGCGCGCCGTTGTGCGTCAGCTCCGCGCGGCCCCAGCCGGAGTAGGGGTAGGAGAGGCCGTTGCCCGACATGGCCACCTGCCGCAGCCGCACGACGGGCGCGGACGGTCCCTTGCGGTGCAGGCGGAAGAAGCGCTGCGAGCCGCTCCGCGTCGTGACATGGCGGCGGATGGGCGGCGCGGTCTGGATCTGGATCTCGGGGATCGACGTCCAGACGAACGGGAGAGCGAGCAGGGGCGTGTGCTCCAAAGTCAGGCCGGGATCGTTCGGCCACGCCACGATGAAGGCATCGGAAGGATCGCCCGGACCGGGTGGCGGAGACGAGAGGAACGGATTGCCGGAAAGCACGGCCAGCGCGGCGAGGTTGTTTCCGAGGAAGTAGTCTTCCGTCGTCGAACTGGCGTTCATGTTGACGCTTTCGCCGCCGCTGAATCCGCCTCCTTCGCTGACGAGCGTGAGCGTGATCGTGGCTGCCTGGCCGGGAGCGAGCGTGCCGATGTCCGTCGAGATCGCGCGGCCCTGGACTTGGACCGAGCCATGGCTGGAGGTGGCGTTGGCCACGGGCGCGCCCACCTCACCACGCAGTTGCACTCCGGCGGCAGCGTTCAGCAAACCGTTGTTCCGCACCTGCACCGTCACGGTGTAGGGTTGACCGGCGGACACCGGGCTGGCGGGACCGCTGATGGTCACGCCGACGTCCGTGGCGTTCGTCTCCGTCTGCACGAAGACCAAGACCGTGTTGTAGTTGTCGCGCGGATCACTGTCCGACAGCGTCGGGCTGAAGGCGTGGACATAGACCGGATACAGGCCCGGCTGGCTCGGGGCCGCGAAGCTCCCGCTCAGGACCGTGCCCTGGCCGGGGGCGAGGGAGTTGTTGAACGTCATCGTCTGGCCGGACGAGCTGGCCGTGCCCGAAGGATTGGACGTCGAGACCGGAGTGCCGCCGGGCGGGACACGCACGATGGTGATGGCATTGCCGGCGGTGGCGGGGCCCTTGTTGGTGATGGTGACCGTCACGACGACGTTGCTGCCCTTCTGCACGGGGTCGGTAACGGTGGTCTGGATGCCCAGATTCATGTCCGTGGCCGACGAAAGCCGAGTTTCCTCCGAGTCCTCGGACGAGCTACCGCCGCAGGTGACGCGGGTGGTGATACGGTGGCCGTAGGGGTTGTTGTTCAGCGGCAGCGTCTGGTTGAACGTGGCATTTCCCGAGGCGTCGGTCGTCACTGTGAAGCGTCCGATGCGTTTGGGCCTAGGGCCGCGTGGGGGATGGGCTCCGGGCGGCAGGCCTTCCCGCGCGAAGACCTCGATCTCGCACTGGGAATTCGGGGGCACCCCCCCGACGCTGCCCTTGACGACGACGGAGCCAAAGTAGGCGTAGTCGAGCACCGGTGGTTTCACGTTGGCGTTCGCGCCGAAAGCCAGAAGGACGGGCTTGCCCGTGTTCTCGCCGATTAGGTTGCCGAGGACGGAATTGGCGATACCGGAGGCGATGTGGACGCCGGGGCCGCCGTTGAAGGCGATGACGTTGTCCGCCCCGTCCACCAGCCCGCCGATGTTGTTGGTGCTGGCCTGCGAGGTGATCTGCACGCCGCCGTTCCCGTTCGAGACCGTCGTCTGAGCCGTCATGGTATCGCCGATGAAATTTCCCTCCAGCCGGTTCAGCACCGCGCCCAGCCCAGTGATCCTCACCCCGAAATCCGTGTTGCCGCCGATGACGTTGCCCGCCCCGGCATTGGTCCCGCCGATCAGAATGCGCCGCGAACCGTTGATCACGATGCCCGGCCCGCGGTTGCCGAGGATGTTTGTTCCGCGCGCGCCGGTGCCGATGAAGTTGCCCTGGATGACGGAGTTCGTGCCACCCTGGTTGACAAAGACGCCCCCGTCGTCGTTCGCGGAAATGACGTTGCGCTCGGCCGGGCCGGGGCCGCCGACCCGGCTGAAGCCGCCGTCGAGCAGCAGGCCATAATTCCCGTTCGTGCCGGGCGCTCCCGAGGGTTCGAGACCGATCCAGCAGCCTTCGACCACGTTGCTCAGGCCTCCGAGTTCGACGGGCCAGCCGGTGAAGCGCGTGAAGCTCAGGCCGCGAAGCACCGATCCCCTGTTGGTGACATCGATGGCGTTGAAGACCGTGTTTGATCCGTCGAGGTGGATGAGCAGCACCGCATTGTTATTCGACGCCAGCGTGTTGGCCGCCGCGCCGGGCTGGGTGTAGCCGTCGACGACGAACTGCTGCGACGGCGAGGGCAGCGTCGTGAGGAGACGGATGGATTTCACCCCGCCGCCGGGAATGGCGAACTGCACGAGGTCCGGCGTGACGTTCGGCACGGAGGAGACGTCGAGCAGCGCCTGCCGCAGCGAGCCGGGGCCGCTGTCGTTCGTGTTGGTCACGGTGTAGGCCAGTCCCGGAAGCGTGGTCACGGGTTCAATGGCGGCTGAAAATTCCGAAGTGTTGCCAAACGCATCCGTCGCCGTCGCGGAAAGGTAGCGGCCCTGGATGGTGGCGGGGATGATGGCGTTGATGACGGCATTGCCTGATCCGTCCGTGGTGACCTGCATGCTGCCCAGGTAGAACTCGCCTTCGCCATAGCCAAAGATGTTCCTCCCCGCGCCCGTGTAGAAATCGAGGATGAAGGTGCCATTGGGACTGCTGTTCAACGAACCCTGGATGGTCGTGCTGCCGGTGGCGGCGGTGGCCGAAGCGAGCACCGGAAAGTTCTGCCCCTGGTTGCCCAGTCCATCCGCATCGCCGGGGTCGTTGGCATTGACCTGCAAGGAGGGGAAGAGATCAATGGCGAG